>JAHBXY010000053.1 GCA_019636275.1 Planctomycetota bacterium
TCGATTCTGGCTACGTTTCGACGCGCCTCGAGGGCGGCCGGGCGCCGCAGAGCCGCCTGGGACGCGCCTCCGCGCGGGTCGGGGGGAGCCGCGGCGCCGGGAACTTCGGCTTAGGCAGGCTCGAGCGCCTCGCGGACCTTCTCCAGGAGCTGCTCGAGGCGCACCGGCTTCTGGATGAATCCGGCGGCTGGCGTGTCGAGCCCGTCCTCCTCGGCGTGGCCCGACATGAGGAGCACGGCGAGGTCGGGGCGCTCGACGGCGAGCCGCCGGGCCAGGGCGCGCCCGCCGAGGCGGGGCATGACCAGGTCCGTGAGGAGCAGGTGGATCCGGGCCGGGTGCCCCCGGGCCAGGGCCAGGGCCTGCGCGGCGTCCGCCGCGGCGAGCACGGTGTAGCCGGCCGTCGCCAGCACCTGCTCGAGGAGGCGGCGCACGGTCGGGTCGTCCTCGACGAGGAGGATCGTCTCCGACCCGCGGCGCGGCGCCGCGCCGCGGCCCGGGGCGGCGTCGGCGGGGCCGGCCGGCGCGGCGGGCAGCAGGATGCGGAACGTCGCGCCGGCGCCGGGCGCGCTCCGGACGTCGATCGCGCCGCGGCTCTGGCGCACGATCCCGTAGACGGTCGACAGCCCGAGCCCCGTCCCCTTCCCCTGCTCCTTCGTGGTGAAGAACGGCTCGAAGATCCGCGCGCGCGTGGCCTCGTCCATGCCCTCGCCCGTGTCGGACACCGAGAGCGTCACGTGGGGGCCCGGCCCGGCCAGCCCCAGGGTCGCCGCCTCGTCGGGGCCGACCGTGACCCGCCCGGTCTCGATCGTCAGCCGCCCGCCGCCGGGCATGGCGTCGCGGGCGTTGACCGCCAGGTTCAGGAGCACCTGCTCGAGCTGCCCGCGGTCGGCGAGGACGCGGCCGCCCGCCGCGTGGCAGGTCTCGAGGACGACGTCGTCGCCGATCACGCGCCGGAGCAGGCGGTGCATGTCGGACACCACGCCGTCGAGGTCCAGGGGCCGCGGCTGGACCACCTGCTTCCTGCTGAAGGTGAGGAGCTGCGCCGTCAGGCTGCTGGCGCGCTCGCTGGCGGCCTGGATCTCCTCGAGCATCTCGCGCGCGAGCGGGTCGGCCGGGGGCCTGCGCAGGAGCACCTCGGCGTAGCCCATGATGACCGTGAGCAGGTTGTTGAAGTCGTGGGCCACGCCGCCGGCGAGGCGCCCGATCGCCTCGAGCTTCTGGGCGTGGAGGAGCTGCTCCTCCTTCTCGCGCAGCTCCTGCTGCGTGCGGTGCAGCTCGGTCTCGTTGCGGGCGCTCACCACGGCGCCCGCCACCTGCCCGGCGGCGTCGCGGAACGGGTAGTAGGTGACGCTCATGAAGCGGCGGCCGACGGCGGCGAACTCGAACCAGGCCGTGTACTGCACGATCTCGCCCGAGAGGCAGGCGTCGAGGCGCGGGCGGACGACGCGCTCGAAGAACTCCTCGCCCAGGAGCGCCGCGACCCGCTTGCCGACGATCTCCTCGCGCCGCCGGCCGTGCGCCAGCAGGTAGGCCTCGTTGACCGTGCGGTAGACGTAGGCGCGGTCGACGACGGAGATGTGGTCGGGCGTCGCCGAGACGATGCGCTCGCAGCGGCGCAGCTCCTCGGCGTCGGGGGCCGTCGCCTCGCGCAGCGCCAGGGCGCGGCCGCCGCCCGGGACCTCGCCCGGCCGCACGTCGAGCTCGCGATCGGCGCACCTCCAGCGCTCGGCGCCCGGAGGCGCGCCCGCGACGACCTCGCGCAGGTCGTCGAGCCGCGCCCCCTGCAGGGCCGCCGGCGCGCGCCCGAGCAGCCGGCCCGCGGCGAGGTTCGCCCGCCGGATGCGCCCGTCCGCGCCGACGAGCAGGAGCCCCTCGGGCGCGTGGTCGGCGAGCGCCTGGTCGTCGTCCACGCCGTCTCCCCCGGTGGGTCTAGCCGCGCGTCGCGGCCGGCGCGAGGCGTCTCTGCGTCACCCCTGGGCGCCGGGGGCCGTCGTCATCGCGGGCCCTGGCCGTCGTCGCCGCCGAGGCTCATGTGCGGGACCTCCTGCAGGAGCACGAGCAGGTGCTTGTCGCTGCCGAAGGCGTAGAGGTAGGGGAACTGCCCCCCGAAGCCCTGCCGGTCGAGCATGGCCATGGCCGCGACGCCCTGCTCGCCGTTGACCTTCGGGTGCGCCACGAGCTCGTGCTTGGGCGCCTCCATCTCGCGGGCGAGCTCTGGCGCGACGACCTGGCGCACGCGGCGCTTGAGCCGGTCGAGGCTCTGGCCCCCGTCGGACGGGTCCTCGATGGTGATGGCGAAGACCGGGTGGTCGAACTTGACGTCGTCCACGCGGCGGCGCACGTCGACCGACGCCGACCCGCGGGTGCGGTCCTTGCCGAGGCGCATGAACGTGCGCCCCTGCGCGTCGACGCCGATCGCCGCGTCCATGTCGCGCGGGCGCAGGTCCGGGTGCACGACGAACGCCACCAGCTCCTTGAGCGCGCGCACCTTCGAGGGGTCGGGGCGGCGCTCGGCCGGCACCTCGCCCACGGCCTTGAGCCCGGCCGGGGCAGGCCACGTGTCGGCCGCCTGGAGCATCGGGTAGATCTCCTCCTTCACGGCCGGCGAGGCGATCACCTGCCACGACTCGGCCGCGTCGCCCCCGCCTGGCTGGGCGGCAGGAGCGTCGTCGGGCCGGCCGGGGTCGGCGCCGCCCTGGCCGGCGGGCGGCGTCCCGCCGCCGCTGCCGGTGCCGGGCGGGGTCGGGGGCGGCCCGTCGCTCGGGCAGGCCGTGAGCGAGAGGGTCAGGAGGAGAGCAGGGAGGGCACGGAGCAGCGCGGATCGCATGGAGCACCCTGGGTCCTTGTGGGCGGCCCAGGATAACAGCTTGCGCGCGCGTGGCGCGAGCGGCCTCGCCGACCGTCAGGTCGCGAGCGCCCGGCGGAGGGCCCGGGCGTAGGGGGCGTGCTCGAGGCAGTACGGCCGGTCCTGGCCGCGGGGCACGGTCTGCCCGCAGGTGCGGCACACGGAGCGGCCCTCGACGTCGTTCGAGGGGGGCACGGGGATCGAGCGGAGCCGGAGGAAGTCGCCGTTGTGGCGGTGCACGGGTCACCTCTCGTCCGGGCGGCATAGCACGCCACGGGCCGTCTCAACCCCAGGCACGGCAGTAGCCCGGCGTCGCGAGGCGCGACACGGCGTCACGCCCGGACGACAGCCGAGGTCCTGGACCCCGCCGGTCCCCTACCGCCGGGTCGCCCCGCTCTCTATGCTCGGGGGTCCACGGTGCGTCCCGCCCGCGGCGGGCCGACCGACGGCCAGGAGGACCTGATGCCGGCCAGCCTCCACGTGATCGAGGGACCCGACCGGGGTCGCCTCTTCACGCTCTCCGGGACGACGGTCACGATCGGGCGCAGCGCCGACAACACGATCGTGCTCAACGACGTCGCCGTGAGCGGCGTCCACTCGAAGATCGTCCGCACCGAGAGCGGGCAGTACACCCTCCACGACAACGCCAGCACCAACGGCACCTTCGTCAACGGCCGCGAGGCCCGGGTCGTCGACCTCAAGCACGGCGACACCGTGCGCATCGGCGGCTCGGTCATGGCCTTCGAGCTCCAGCGCCAGGGGGGGATCCTCCCGGGCGAGGGCGGCGACCGGGGGGCCGTGCGGCCCGACCAGGAGGTCGTCCCCTACCGCGAGCCGACCCTCATCGACGTGGCCAGCCTCTCGCGCGAGCAGCTTGAGCGGCTGGTGCGCCGCGGGGGGATCCTCGAGCAGCTCGACCAGGCCCTGGCCGAGCTCGAGGCGCCGACCGAGATCCTGGCGGCCGTCCTCGACGCGGCGCTGGCCGCGGCCGGGGCGCAGCGCGGGTTCATCCTCCTCGTCGACGAGCGCACGGGGGAGATCGTCCCCAGCGTGGTGCGGAACCTCACCGGCGACACGGGGGAGATCCCCTTCTCCAAGGCCCTGGCCTTCGAGGTCGTCGCCCAGCGCAAGGGCTTCGCGCGCGACGACGCCGACGGGCCGGTCCTGGGCGCCCCGATCGTGGCTTACGGCCGCGCCGTCGGGGTGATCCACCTCGACGCGCCGCGGGAGGGGCGCTTCGACCCCGACGCCCCCACCGTGGTGGAGTCGATCGGCCTGCGCACCGGCCCGGCCGTGGCGGCGGCGCGCTCGCGGGTGGACTTCGAGGTCCTGTTCTCGTCCATGATCGACGCCATGATGAAGTCGATCCAGGCCAAGGACGTATACACGCGCGGCCACTCCGAGCGCGTGCGCCACTACTCGCGCATCCTCGGCAAGGAGGTCGGCCTCTCCGGGCAGGACCTCTACCGGCTGACGCTGGGCGCCGCCGTGCACGACATCGGCAAGATCGGCATGCCCGACAGCGTGCTCAAGTTCAACACCAACCCGCGCCTGACCCCGGAGCAGATGGACGAGGTCAAGAAGCACCCGGTGCGCGGGGCCAAGATCCTGGGCGAGATCCCCTTCCTGCGCGACGTCGTGGCCGCGGCCGAGCTGCACCACGAGGACTGGGACGGCGGGGGTTACCCGCACGGGATGAAGGGCGACGAGGTGCCGCTGATCGCGCGCATCGTCGCCGTGGCCGACACCTACGACGCGATCACCACCGACCGCCCCTACCAGAAGGGCGCGCCCTACGAGAAGGGGCACGAGATCCTGCGCAAGATCGCCGGCAAGCGGCTCGATCCGGAGCTCGTGGAGGCGTTCGTCTCGGCGTGGCACCGTTATCGCAAGGGGCCCTCGCAGAAGCAGGCGGCCGCGGCGCCGGTGGAGTCGCACGAGACGTGCAAGATCGACAAGGAGACGCAGCAGGCCGCCCGGGAGGCCGCGGCGCGGCCGGAGCTCGCCGCGGAGCCGCTCACGCCCCCGCCGCCGCCGTCGGACGGGGCGGACGACGACGGGGGCGAGCTGGGTGACACGCTGCGTGAGATCATCCTCATCGGCTAGGGCTGAGCGGGCGGGCGTCCTCCTCCTGCTCCTGGCGGCGCCCGGCTGCTACTCGACGCACGTGGCGGCCGGGCAGCTCCGCATCCTGCTCGGGCGCGAGCCGATCGAGCGGGCGATCGCCGGCGAGGCGCGGCCCGAGGCCCGGCGCAAGCTGGAGCTCGTGCGCGACGTGCGCGCGTTCGCCATCGAGCGGCTCGGGCTGACGGAGACGGGCAGCTACACGAGCGTCTACGACACGGGCGAGCGGCCGATCGCCTGGAACGTGAGCGCGAGCGACCCGGACGCCTTCGCCCCCTACACCTGGGACTTCCCGATCGTCGGGCGCATGCCCTACATCGGCTACTTCGACGAGGGGCGCGCCAGGGACGAGGGCGCGCGCCTGCGCCGACACGGGCTCGACACGATCGTCATGGGCGTGCCCGCCTACTCGACGCTCGGCTGGTTCGACGACCCGTTCTTCACCTCGATGCTGCGCTACGACGAGGCCACGATCGCCGACATCATCGTGCACGAGCTGGCGCACGCGACCGTGTTCGTCGACGGCGACGCCGAGTTCAACGAGACGCTGGCCACGTTCATCGGCAACAAGGGCGCCGAGGCCTTCTTCCTCGCGCGCGGCGGCGAGGCCGACCCGGCGCTGGCGGCGGCGCGCGAGGACGCGCGCGAGAAGGCGCTCTTCAACGGCGCCCTGGCCGACCTGCGCGAGACGCTGGCGCGCGTCTACCAGGCCAGCGGCCTGCGCGAGGAGAAGCTGCGGCGCAAGGCCGAGGAGGTGGCCGCCTGGCGCCAGCGCTTCGCGCGCGAGGTGCGCCCGCGGCTGCGCGAGGGCGCCTACGACCACGTCCTCGACGACTCGGTCGAGCTGAACAACGCCTTCCTGCTCGCCTACCAGCGCTACCACGGCGAGCTCGACCTGTTCGAGGAGCTGCACCGCCAGCTCGGGGGCGACCTCGTGGCCACGATCAACGCGCTTCGGCGCATGGCCGAGGAGGACGACCCTCGCGCCGCGCTGCGGGAGCGGGTCGCGCAGGGGCGCGCGCTGCTGGCCGTGCCGGGGCCGGCCCGGTAGCCGCCCGCTCCCCGTGCGGCGGACCCCCCCGTGGCCGTGACCGGGTCCGTCCTTGCGCTCCCCACCCTGCCGGGCGAAGCTCGGCCCCGTGGTGACGCCCCCGCGCCTCGCGTCGCTCCTGCTCCTGGCGGTCGCCGCGGCCGCCGCGCTCGCCCCGCGCCCCGCCCCGGCGGCGCCGCCGCCGACGGCGCTCGAGGTGGCGCGCGAGGTCGACGCGCTGCTCGAGCGCGTCTGGAAGGAGGCCGGCGTCGCGCCGGCGCCGCCGTCCGACGAGGCGACGCTCCTGCGGCGCCTCAGCCTGGACCTCGAGGGCGTGATCCCGGAGGAGCGCACGGTCGCGGCGGTGCTGTCGCAGCCGCGCGGCGACGCGGCCGCGCGCCGGACGACGTGGATCCGCGGGCTCCTGCACGGGCAGGGCTACGCGCGGACGATGGCCGGACGCTGGGCCAACGAGCTGATCGGCCGCCGGGCCGTGCTCGCATCGCTCGACGCCCCCGAGCCCGAGCAGACGCTCGTCGCCTGGCTGTCGCGGCAGGTCGCCGCCGGCACGCGCTGGGACGCCGTCGTGCGCGACCTCGTCGCGCCCGGGCAGGAGCGCGGCGGGCCGGCCGAGTACCGCGCGCGCTACGGCGGGCGCGTGGCCGAGGTCACGGGCAACCTCATGCGCGTGTTCCAGGGCGTCAGCCTGCAGTGCGCCGAGTGCCACGACCACCCCTACGACGAGGCCATCACGCAGCGCGACTTCTGGGGCGTGGCCGCCTTCCTCGCCCCGGGGGCGCAGGTCGCGATCCCCGGGCTCGGCGAGCGCGTCGGCGCCCGCTTCCTCGGCGGCGAGGCGCCCGCGCCGGGCGCGGACCGCCCGCGCGAGCTGGCGCGCCTGCTCACGGCGCCGGGCAACCCCGGCTTCGCGCGGGCCACGGTCAACCGCGTGTGGGCGGCGTTCTTCGGCGGGGCCTTCCAGGACCCCGACGACCTCACGCAGCGCCCGCGGCTCCCCGAGGTCCTCGAGCGCCTCGAGCGCGACTTCGTCGCCTCGGGCCACGACCTGCGCCGGCTGTGCGAGGTGATCCTCTCGACCCGGGCCTACGGCCTGGCCGCGAGCGGCCCGGCCGCGCAGAAGGCGGCCCAGCAGGCCGTGTTCGCCCGCGCGCGCCTGCGGCCGCTCTCGCCCGAGCAGCTCTGGGCGTCGCTCGCGCGCGCGACCGGCATCGAGGAGGACCCGGACGCCCTGCGCGCCCGGCGGCGCGAGTTCTTCCGCACGTTCGCCGGCGAGGCGGCGGACGACGCGGCCGACGACGCCCACACGATCACGCAGGCGCTGAGCCTCCTCAACGGGCCGGTCACCAACTCGGTCCTGCGGGTCGGGGCCGACGGCTCGCCCGTGATGAACCGCGTGCTGGGGCTCGGCACCCTCGACGAGCAGGTGGCGTCGATCTACCTGCGGACGGTCGGCCGGCCGCCGACGCGGGCCGAGCGGCAGGCCCTGCGCGAGGCCAGCGGGGGCCTGTCATCGGACGGGCGCGCGCAGCTCCTGGCCGACCTGTGCTGGGCGCTCCTCAACTCGTCCGAGTTCGTCACCAACCATTGACGTTGAAGCGGGGCAGCCAGCCCCGCTCGCGCGCGTAGACGAGCCCGCCCACGACCGCGGCCGTGAGCAGGAGCGCCAGCAGGGCGCGCCAGGGGCTCACGCCCGGGCGCCGCGTGGGGCGGTCGTAGTCGGCGATGAACGAGGTGTAGCGCCCGTTGCACTCCTTCGAGCAGAAGCGCGCGTTGACGATGCAGCGCTCGCAGATCGGGCGGCCGCACTGCTGGCAGCGGTAGTCCGAGGCGCGCCGGGTGTGGCGGAAGCAGGTCTGCGCGGGCATGCGGCGAGGATACCCCGCGGCCGGTGTGGTAAGACCAGGGGCGTGACCGACC
This sequence comes from Planctomycetota bacterium, assembly GCA_019636275.1. GTDB lineage: Bacteria > Planctomycetota > J058 > J058 > J058 > JAMLIC01. The sequence goes on from JAHBXY010000053.1 coordinate 7,938, forward strand.
CCTGCTGCGACCGGCGTCAGCTCCTGCGCGTCGGCCTGGGCGGCTGGCTGGGGCTCCTCCTCGCCGGCCGCGCCCGCGCCCAGGCCGAGGGCGCGACCGAGGCCGCGCCGCCCGCGGTCACGGCGGCCGACGCGTGCGTCGTCCTGTGGATGTCGGGCGGCATGAGCCAGACCGACACGTTCGACCCGAAGCCCGGGACCGCCAGCGCCGGGCCGCTGAAGGCGATCCGCACGGCGCAGAAGGACGTGCTCCTCTCGGAGCTCCTGCCGCTCACGGCCGAGCACATGCGCCACGTGAGCCTGATCCGCAGCATGGCCACGCGCGAGGGGGCGCACGACCGGGCCACCTACCTCGTGCACACCGGCTGGGCCCCGAGCGGCACGGTGCGGCACCCGGACCTGGGCGCCCTCGTCTCGCAGGCGCTCGCCCGGCCCGACGCCGAGCTGCCGCCCTACGTGTGCATCGGCGGGCAGGGGACCGGGCCCGGGCTCCTGGGCGTGCCGTTCGCGCCGTTCACCGTCGCCGACCCGACGCGGCCGGTGCAGGACCTCGCCTACCCGCAGGGCGTCGACGCGGCGCGCTTCGCGCGACGCCGGCGGCTGCTCGAGGCGGTCGAGCGGCAGTTCCGCCGCGACCACCCGGGCGACGAGACCGACGGGCACCGGGCGGTGTTCGTGAAGGCCGACCGGCTCATGCACTCGCGCGAGGTGCGGGCGTTCGACCTCGCGCAGGAGCCGGCGCGGACGCGCGCGGCCTACGGCGAGGGCGCGTTCGGGCAGGGCTGCTTGATGGCGCGGCGGCTGGTCGAGGCGGGCGTGAAGGCGGTCGAGGTGCAGCTCGGCGGCTGGGACACGCACCGCGACAACTTCACCGGCCACCGGCGGCTGGCCGCGGTCCTCGACCGGGGGCTGGCCGCGCTCCTGGGCGACCTGCGCGAGCGCGACCTGCTGCGGCGCACGCTCGTGCTCGTGGCGACCGAGTTCGGCCGCACGCCCCGGATCAACGCCGACGACGGGCGCGACCACCACGCCGTGGGCTGGTCGGTGGCGCTGGCCGGCGGGCCGGTGCGCGGCGGGCGCGTCATCGGGGCGACCAGCGCCGACGGGCAGACCGTCGTCGAGCGCCCCGTGGCCGCGGCCGACCTCCTGGCGACGCTGGCCCACGCGCTCGGGGTCGACCGCGCGCGCGTCAACACGACGCCGGAGGGGCGGCCGATCCAGGTCGTCGACCCCGCCGGTCGGGTCGTGCGAGAGCTCTTCACGGTGTGATCGACGGCTGCGGCCGCGGATGCCAATCCGGCCCGCTCGACTCGATTCGACGGCTGAGACGTCGTGCTTCGCGTGAACGGGGCGAGGGGGGGGCGCGCGCGGGTCGTCGGTGTGGCCCGCCTCCGCGGCCTCGCGTCGCTCGCTGCTGCGTTCCACCCGTGCTTGGCGCAATGCCGATGGTTAGCGCGTCAACTGCTGCGTCGACCCGTTCCCGTTCCCGTTCCCGTTCCCGGTTGTTGGGGCCACATGAACTTCGACCACGAGCGCTGGTCGAGACCTCCTCCTCCGTGTGGTCTCCATGCTCACTTGCATGATCAACAACCTCGGAGGTGCGGGAACGGGAACGGGAACGGGAACGGGAACGGGAACGGGAACGGGAACGGGAACGGGAACGGGAACGGGAACGGGAACGGAAGACTCGACTGAGAGTTGGCCGCCAACCATTCGGCATCGTGGCTCGGCGCGTCGAGCGCGAGTTTGCATCTTTCGCGACAGGCCCTAGAGTCGGTGGCGACCCCGGGGCCCTGAGGAGGACGCGCGTGACCGAGCCCAAGGTGATCGACGGCACCTTCGGCGTGCGGCTGCTCGTGCCCGACGGCTGGGCGCAGGTCCAGGACGAGGTCCTGGCGGCGGTGTGGCGCGCGCCCGACGGGACCCTGGTGCTCGCCTCGCACCTGCCGGAGCAGGTGGTGGTCGAGCCGGCGCTGCTCGACGACTACCGGCTCGACCTGCGGCTGATCGCGGCCGCCCGCGGCGGCGGGCTGATCGCCTGCGAGCTGCACCCGACGCTCGGCGTCGTCGGCCTGACGAAGGAGCCGGCGGCGGGCGGGCGGGGCGTCGCGGTCGTCGGCCGGGCGCTCGTGCCCACGAGCCAGGGGCACCTCGCGCTCAGCGTCGTGGCCACCGGCGGCGAGGCGGCGCTCCTCCGCGATGCGGGCCGCGACCCGGCCGGCGGCGCGGACCCCTACGGCTTCCAGCCCGAGGCGCCGGTGACGGAGGACGGGTTCACGCCGGCCGCCTGGCCGGAGCGGCTGCTCCTGGCCCTGCCGACCGACGGGCCGGAGCACGACGCCGCCGCCCCGGACCATCCGCTGGCGCGCGCGCGGGCGGCCCTCGAGGCCCTGCGCGTCGGCCTGCGCCGGCTGGAGCCCGACCCGGTGGCGCCGACGCGGCGCGTGACGCTCGACGGCGTGGCCTTCGACCTGCCCCCGGGCTTCCTCGCCGCGGACCAGGGCCGGCTGAAGCACGGGCAGCTCTTCCGGCGGGTGACGTTCGAGAAGCGGGTCACGTTCCTCACGGTCTGCCGCCAGCCCGAGTTCCCCGACGCCGGCAAGTCGGTCGAGGGCGCCGGCGCGCTCGTGCGGCAGCACGTCGCCTGGGCGCAGGCGCGCCTGCTCCAGGGCCCGCGGCTGGCGGCGAGGACGCTCGGCGGCAAGGCGGGCGTGTTCGCCGAGCACGAGGCGGCGATCGGCGGCGGCGCGCGCGGCGGCCACGAGACCTACTCGGCCTCGTTCTTCGTCCCCTGGGAGGGGCAGGCCCTCGAGGTGACCTGCTTCGGCGAGCGCGACGACTGGGCGCGCGCGCGACAGGTCGTCGACGCGGTGGTCGGGTCGGCGCGCAGCGCCGCGTCGCCCTCCATGGTCCCCGACACGACGCGGATCGCGGGCGAGGTGACGCCGGCGGGCCGGCGGCGGATCTACCGGATCCTCTGCCACCTGGCGCACTGCGACGGAGAGGTGGCGCCGCGCGAGCGCGAGGCGCTCGAGGCGCAGCGGCAGCAGCTCCTCCTCGACCGCGCCGAGGCCGACGCGCTCGAGGCCGAGGGCGCGCGCGGCGAGCGGCTCGACCTGAGCAAGAACCCGGCGGAGCAGAAGCGGCTGCTCGACGCCATGCTCGAGGTCGTGGCGGCCGACGGCTGCCTCGATCACAACGAGCAGCGGCGCGTCATGGAGATCGCCCAGCTCGCGGGGATCCCGCGGCAGGTCGTGAGCGAGCGCCTCCTCGACCTCCTGACCGGCTGAGGAAGGGGGCCCCGTGCGCGTCCTGTTCATGCACGGCCTGGAGAGCAGCCCGCAGGGCGACAAGGCCCGTTACCTGGCGGCGCGCTTCGACGCCCACACCGAGGCGATGGACACGGGCGACTTCCTCGCCTGCCTCGAGCAGCAGGCCCGGGCGATCGAGGCGTTCAGGCCCGACGTCGTCGTCGGGTCGTCGTTCGGCGGGGCGCTGGCGGTCGTCCTGCTCGCGCGCGGCGCCTGGGCGGGGCCGACGCTCCTCCTCGCGCAGGCCTCCGCCCGCTTCGACCCGAACCTGCGGCTCCCCGAGGGGGTGCGGGTCCTGCTCGTCCACGGCACGCGCGACGACGTGATCGACATCGAGGGCAGCCGCCGCCTCGCCCGCACCGGCACGCCGGGCCTGGTGCGGCTGGTGGAGGTCGACGACGGCCACCGGCTGGGGACGCTGCTCGAGGGCGAGCGACTGGCCGACCTCGTGCGAGAGGTGTGACCGCGCTCACCGCTCGATCCGAGAGCGAAGCGAGCAGATCGAGCGGTGGCGCGCTCCCCGAGCGAAGGCCGCGAAGCGGCCGGAGCGAGGGCGACAGGTGCGTCACTGCGGATCGGAGCAAGGGTCCCGCTCCGTCACGTGGACGTCGTCGCGAGCGACGGCCGCTGTGAGCGCGTCGGCCCCGGACGTCAGCCCTGAACGGACGACAGCCGGCGCGAGCGGGTGCGGAACGCCGGCGCGGGGCGGCGCGTCAGGAGCGAGAGGACCTGCGTCACCTGCTCGGCCGAGACGGCGGCGCGCAGCTTGAAGCGGCCGTCGTCCTGCGGGACGAGCTCCAGCTCGACCTCGCCGCAGCGGACCGTGAGCACGGGGTCCGCGCCGCGGACCTCCCAGTGCGGGGTGATGTCCTCGAAGCCGTGCGCCAGCTCGTCCTCGAGCCGCCCGATCGCGTCGAACCTGTCGTTCATGTCCTCGTGGTCTCCTCGCGCGCGCGCGGCGCGCGAAACCCCCTGCTGAGCCATGTGAGCGTTCAGACGAGCGCCAGGCGCTCGGAGCGGCCGCGGTCGCGGCGCCGCGGGCGCGGCGGCGTGGGCGCTGGCGGCGGTGCCGGCGGCAGCGCCGGCGTCGCCAGCGCGGCCGGCGGTGCCGGCGGCGCGCCGGCGCCCGCCGGGTGACGCGCCGTCGCCAGGAGCGCGTGACCAGGCGCAGCGCCGGGGCCACCCCCTCGCGCAGCGTGGCCACGGACTCGACGAGCGGGCGCGCGGCCCCGAGCGGCAGCAGGGCGGCGCGCACCGCCTCGGCCGCCAGCGCCTGCGGCAGCTCGCGCTTGTTGGACTGGATCACCAGGGGCAGCGTCGCCGGGTCGCGCCCCTGCCCCTGCAGCGCTGCGAGCAGCTCGAAGGCGGCCTGCCGGTTGGCCCGCTGCCGGCCACGGTCGGCGTCGGCGACGAACACGACCGCGTCGGCCCGCTGGAGCACGAGGCCGCGCGTCGCGACGCACAGCGGGCACCCCGGGACCGTGAACACGTCGAGGTGGGCCGTCGGCCGCCCGTCGCGTGCGAGGTCGAGGGGCAGCAGCTCGAACCGGCAGCCCGCGTGGTCGGGCTGGGCCACGATCGACGTCAGCCCACGCCGCGCCGCCGCCCCCCGCGCCAGGACCCGCACGCTGGTGGTCTTGCCGGCGCCCTGCGGGCCCCAGTACACGACCTTCCAGCGCAGCGGCGACGAGGGCATGGAGGGACTCCGGATGCGCCGTCCCGAGATGCACGCCTGGTGCCGTGTGCTCGCGGCGCCTAACTCCTCGCGGTGCAAGCGGAGCGCGCAGGAGGGGCCGCCACCTTCTGGTGATTCGGCCCGCCGTGGGACGTACCCCCTGAAAACGACGAGAGCCCCGTCGTCTCCGACGGGGCTCCGCGATATGCCCGGCGCGACTCGAACGCGCAACCTTTGGCTCCGGAGCACCCCCGGGGCATTGAGAACACGACGGTTGCGCCGGCGGCCGGTGCCGAACCCTCGACCGTTGGCCCTGAGCACCTGGGGCGGATCCGGGTCCAGACCCCGGGCGGCATCCGGGAGGTCCGAGTGCCCGCGCCGCCGCCCGAGCCCGACGACGGCGTCCTCGTCCGACTTGCCCGCGAGCTCCTGGCGGTGGCGCTCCGCCATCCGGACGCGGCCTCTCAGCTCATGGGCACCGCGCACCTGCTCCTCGAGCTCGCCAACAGGAAAGGGTCGGAGCCGGCGGTGGCACCCGCCGGCTCCGTGCAGATCGACCAGCCCCCCGTTCAGGAGAAGGCGGCGACGTATGCACTTTGACATATGTATGTCGGGGTGTCGGGAGCCCGGCCGCGTAGATGTCGGCCTCGCCTGCTACGGTCAGCACCATGAGGGCTCCCAGGCCCGTCGCCCTGCTCCCCCAGCAGGGCACGGGGGACCCCCCGGCGCCACACGCTTACCGCGCGAGGCGACGGACCTGGGAGCCCTCGGTGCTTCTCTACAGCCCGCGCCAGGCGGCGCCCTCGGCCCTGAGGCCCGGAGGGCCGAGGCTGGCCGAGGCTGCGCCGCCGAAGCCCTGCGCCAAGGTCCAGAGCACGCCGGGGGCGGAGGCGCCGGGGGGTCCGCGCGCGCGGCCACCGCCGTAGGGGGGCGAGCGCGCCGGCGCCCCGCGAAGCGCAGCGAGCGGGCGCCGGCAGACACGCGCGAGTCCGCAGGTGCCGCGCGTGCACGCCAGGCTGACGCTGACGAGGCCTTCGCGCTCGAGGTCGGGACGGTCGTCGAGCAGGTCGCCCTCGGGCACCTGGCGCCTGGGCGGCTCGCCCCCTACCTCGCCGAAGCCCCTGAGCTCGTGGCTCGGGCTGCGCGCGTCGCGGGCGTCGTCTTCGACGCCGAGGTCAACGACGACGTCCTGCACGAGGCCGCCATGGCGGCCGAGCGGGCGCATGAGGTCGCCGCGCGCGCGCAGGATGTCGCCCGCGCGCGCAAGCAGTCAAGCGCGCGCGCGCTGGGGAAGCGCCGCGCGGGGGGCCGCCCGCGCGCCCGCGCGGGGCGTCGACCTCGAGCCCGACGCGCACGTCGTGCAGTGCGCGCGCGTGCTGCCGGCGACGACCCAGCACCATCCGGACGCCAGGCGGCGCGGGGGCCCGCATGAGCGCCTGCGCCCACGACCTCCTCGAGCAGAGGTGTCGGGACGCCGGGCCCCTCTTCGGCGGCCCCCTCGACACCGCCGGATCAGGGTTGGGCACCCCCGAGGCGTCCCCTCTCAGCGCCTGTAACGCGAAGCGTCACGGGCCGGACGCGGGGCCGTCCGGATCCCCTTCACTTGATGAAGCGGCTAGCACTTCCTCATGCGCAAACCCAGCGCCTGCCTCGACCAACGGTCGGCCCGAGGTCCCACCCCGTATCCCGGCCTCGGTCCAAGCGCATTTCCGCGTGCTCGACGGAGACCCGTTCGGGCAGACCGAGAAGGACTTCGCCCGGCAGCTCAGGCGCAACGGCGTGCTGACCATGTGCCTGTTCGACGCCCAGGGCAACCTGCGGGAGCACTACGTCCTCACCGGTGCCGGCCTCGACCACCGTCTCAGGCCCAGGACCCGCGCCGATCTCGGCTCGGGTCCGTGGACGCGAGAGGTGTCGGTGGAGTGGGAGGAGGGCCATGCGAAGTCGCCGACGCCACGCTCGGCGTCGAGTTCGCGCCCTTGGCAGCCGCCCCTGCCGACGGCCAACAGGCACGCCGGCCGCTGCCAGGTCCGCTCCGGCGGCCGCCGGTGCCAAAACCATGTCCAGATCGCGAAGGGCTACCACTCGCGTTACTACGAGCCCGGCCTCATGTGCGCCTCGTGCGCAGAGACGATCTGGCCCGAGCTCGCGCCCGCGCCGTCTGCCGGCAAGCGCTACAGGCTTCCACCTGTTGCTGTCCGCGAGGCGCAGGCGACGGCGATCGAGGAGGACCGGCTGGCCTTCGGTCGGGCAACCGGCCATGGCGGCGGCGCGCGCATGAAGGCTGCCCGCGCGGCGGGCGATCGTACAGCTCTGATGTTCGCCCAGAAGGCGAAGCAGCTTGAGCTGATCGCGAACAACGTCGCGAAGGCCGGCGACATGGACCTCGCTTCCAAGCTCGCAGACTGCTCCAAGCGCGGCTCGAAGGTCTCCTGCGGCTGCCCGGGCAAGGCGGCCTTCTACCCGATCCACTGCCATGACCGCCTGTGTCCGTTGTGCGCGCACTTCGAGGCACAGGACCTCGCGGACCGCGTTCTCGCGATCATCCGTGAGCGTCAGGTCCCCATGGAGAAGCTCTCGATGCACACGCTCACCATCGAGAGCACGCATGACCTCGGCGGGACATGGTCCGACCTCCAGCTCTACTTCCTCCGTTACAAGGCGCTCTTGATGCAGTTCTTCCGTGCCGAGTTCTGCGAGGTGGTCGAGGTCAGGGAGAGCGAGGACAGCAGTGTCACGAGGGAGCTCCGCTTCCGGGGCGCGTTCAGGTGCCTCGAGACGACGTGGCACGACGAGCATGGCTGGCACACTCACATCCACGCGATCATCGAGCACGACAAGGTCGACCAGCAGCTCCTGAGCGACCTCTGGTTCATCGCGAGCGCCTACCGTGGGTACGTCATGGACGTGCGCAGGCTCTACGGCGGGAGCCTCAAAGAGGGGGTACGGGAGGCGACGAAGGGGCCCGTGCACGTCACGAGACAGGTCGAGAGCACGGTGCGCGACGAGGTCGTCAAGGCAGTGACTGCCTACATCACCAAGGCGTCGAAGTGCGCGGACGGGACTCGTCTGCTCCAGCTCCGGGCGAGCATGAAGGGACATCGTCTCGCCGAGGCGCTCGGGCAGTGGCGTGAGGTTGACCAGGAGGTCGTGAAGGCGATCGCCGAGGAGCGCAAGCGCGAGCGCGAGGAGCCGCCGGTCGGGGAGACGTGCCTCGACTGCGGTCAAGAGATCACGCGGCACTTCTTCTTCGTGTCAGGGTGGGAGCGGGTCGAGGTCCTCAAGCGGATCGGCAGGAGAGTCGTCTGGCGGACAGCGATCGAGGCTCAGGCGCCACCCGGCGGCTGACGACTTCGTCCGCCCGACGACCTACGTGACTCCTCGTGACTCCTCCGGCCTGCTGTGTGGCATCGAGCTTTCGCGTTCGAGGTCGACGAGGAGCACGTCGAGCAGCCGGCCCGGTGGCGGGGGGCTGCGGGCCGGCGGCGAGCGTGTCTGGCGGGGCGAACGAACCCGCAGGATCAGGCGAGCCACTCAGATCGAGTCGGGTCGAGAAGCAGCCTCCTGGGTTTCGCCCCCGGGCAGGATGTCGGTCGCGGATGGTATTAGAACCCGGATGGCGGAACCGACGGTCATTAGCCTCTACTCCGGCGTAGGTGGCCTCGACTACGGCCTCGAACAGGCGGGGTTCCGGACGCTCGTCGCCGTGGAGCTCGATCACGACTGCTGCGAGACACTCCGGCACAACGGACGCGGCTGGAAGGTCATAGAACGAGACATCGCTCGGGTTTCCAGTGATCGGATCGTCGCCGAAGCGGGTGTCGATGATGTAGACCTTCTCGTGGGAGGGCCTCCCTGCCAGCCGTTCTCGAAGAGCGCATGGGGGGTCGTGGACAGCCGAGGCATGGATGATCCGCGCGCCACGACCGTGAAGTCGCTCATGCGGGTTCTTGAGCGCGTGAAGCCGCGCGCCTTCTTGATCGAGAACGTGGAGGGCTTCGCTTACGCTGGTCAAGACGAGGGGCTCTCGCTCGTCCGCTCTAGGCTCCGCTCGATCAATAAGAAGCACGGCACGCGCTATGAGGCCCACGTCGCCGTTCTTGACGCAGCCGAACACGGAGCACCGCAGTTCAGGCGACGGTTCTTCGCGGTCGGAGCGCGCGATGGAACCGCGTTCGAGTTTCCGAAGCCTACATTCGGCGAGGGCGATGGTCTGACGGCCTATCGGACGGCCTGGGATGCGATTGGGGACCTCGAAGACACCGACGATCCCGAACTGGCCGCTGCCGGCAAGTGGAACACTCTTCTTCCCTCCATTCCCGAAGGGTCGAACTACCTCTTCCACACGAATCGGGGTGGCGGCCTCCCTCTGTTCGGCTGGCGAACGCGCTTCTGGACCTTTCTGCTCAAGCTCGCGAAGGCTCAACCGTCTTGGACGATCACAGCGCAGCCAGGGCCTTCTACCGGGCCCTTCCATTGGAAGAACCGGCGTCTGAGTCTGCTCGAAATGCGGCGCCTCCAAACGCTGCCCGAAGGCTTCGACATCAAGGGCGAGCGCCTGTCGGCGCAGCGTCAAGTTGGCAACGCCGTCCCTTCCCTGCTCGGTGAAGTGCTGGGCCGCGAGATTCGCGTCCAACTCCTCGGGCTGCCCAAGATCGAGGGCGCCTTGAAGCTCCTGCCGGCGGTCCGCTCCCCCTGTCCCCGAGCTACTCCGCGGCGGCCGGTTCCACCGGAGCATCTCCACCTGTTGAATGAGGAGCACCCGGATCACCCAGGCCCCGGCAAGGGACCCGGCGCTCTTCGTCGCCGGAAGCAGCGGCTCGCTGCCGGCGGCTAGGTCGGCAAGGCCGATGCTGCCAAACTCCTCGTGTCTTCGATCGCACGAGCGGGCAGCGGCTCCATGCCTGCGAGATCGACCCTGAACTTCACGTCGGAGACCTCCGCCGGAAGATTGGGGTCTACTTTAGGGATAGCCATACCGTCGAAGAAGCGCAGGGATGAGAGGGCGAGGGCTTCATCGAAGCGCAGCTCGTGCGCTTCCTCCCAATCGCGGCCCAGGCTGCGGGCGACAACCTCTTCAACTCGGAATACCAGCTCGGCCGGATGACCCTCCAGACGCGCCTGGAGGCGGCCTGCAAGATCGCCGATCGTCGGTCCGCGCGAGTCCTCCGTCACCAGCATCGAGGCAACGAAAAGGTGAGAGCCCGCAGGCGGGCAGAGTTGCTCGAGCGCGAAGGAGTGTATGCGTGTGCCGGTAGCCGTCTTGACCTCGAGCAAGGTCTGGCCGTGGACGAAGTCGTGAGCGTCACGCGGATCCACATGCCAGGAGCGCACCAAGTCAGCGGGGCACCGCGAAGACACGATCAGGAAGAGCTCGCCCCAAAGACCCTGGATCGTGATCCGAGCGGGGTTGCCGATGGCCCGGAAGAGTTCCACCAGCCGGTCGACCGCCCCCGCGACCTCGCTCAGCGTGGGGCGCTCGCTCAACGTCGCGAGCCAGGAGCCGAGAATGCGCAGGAACAGCGCGTGGAGCGAACGCGCGGCTCCTCGGCAACGCACCACAGCGAACTGTCCCTCGACAACCTCTCCCGTCTCCGCCTCGACCCGACACATAGCGCGGGGGCGAAAGGAGAGGTGTCGTAGCTCGACAGGAAAGAAGGACTGGCTCTGATCCTCTGCGTCGATCGTCTGGATCAGGACCCCTGGTGCACCATCGGCGTCTCGACAGACGCGGAGGAGTGGAGCGCCAGGCAGCGATCGAGCGGTCAGGCTCTCGGTTCCCTCCACGCGATGAGCCGGGGGGAGTTCAAGGAACAGGTCGAGAAGCCTCAGGACTCGCCCTCCTCAACTTCGTCCTCCTTGAAGTCAGACTCGCCGGCGTCATCGTCGTCTTCTACAGAGCCACGCTGATCGTGCGGACGCCCCACCTTGTCGAACTCTGCTTCGCGGGCATGAAGTTCTCTCGCGAAGCACAGGAATCCGTCAAAGCGATCTGAGAACACTTCAAGTGCCCCGTCATTGTTGTTGATGAGACCAATGCCGGCAGCCCTTGCCGAGGCCTGCAAGAGTTCAAGTTGCGCCTCGGCCGCGTAGAACGCGATGTTGGGAAAGGCATCGGGGCCCCCGTGCCCTTGGCAGGAGTAGAACGTAGGGCAGTCGGCCGCGTTCAGCGCGAACGTAGCCGCGCGCGTCCCGAGATCTAGCATGGTTCCCAGGGAGCCCTCGAAGTCCTCGTCGTAGGCTTCGTCGTCGCCCTTGTTGAGCAGTTCGACGAGATGTCTTGCATCGCGAGCGTCGCGAATCGCGCCGTCAATGATCGCGCCTTCTGACTCGAGGGTTTCGCGTGCTTCCGCCCAGGTGACTCGACCCAAGTCGACGAACTCGAGATTGATCATCGTCGCTCTCATCATCGAGCCGAGTCCCGCCGGGATGCCACCCAACTCGCCTCGGTTCACCTCGATGCGGATCGGAATGTCATAACGTTGGGTAGTGGGCATGCGTTCTCCTATGCCTGACCTGCTCGAGGCTGGATGACGAGGTCTCCGTCTGCGACGTGGCGCGGCAGGTGGATGGCGATGGCCGGGACGCCCGGCATGATCGTGGTCGAGCCGTTCTCGTCGAGAACGTTGACGGTGTAGAGCTGGACGGTCACGACGTCTGGGTCATGGATCGCTGCGTCGCCGGGGTATCCGTTCCTGCGACGCGGATCGCGACCCTGATGCAGGTTGTCGATCAGGTCGTTGCTCGTGCGACGATCACGCGCCTCGCCGTTGCCCATGAGATAGAAGGCACACTTCGCATCGCCGTCACGTCGGAGATGCTCGACGAGCCGACACATGACGCCGAACCCGTGAAAGCCGTCATGCGAGCCGACCAGTCCGTATTGGGCGAGGAAATCCTCGAAGACTCGCTTGAGGGGCAACCGCACGAGTGAGTGACGGCCGTTGTGTGCCTCGATCGGCACAAACTTGAGCTTCCGCGTGAACGACGAGACGAGGGACCTGTTCCTCTCGACCGCCTCCGCTGAGAAGTGAGGTTCACGCTGCTTGAACCATGTCGCGCCGTCCGAGAGGTGAACGTAGGGATCAAGCAGCACGTTCTGTCGCGTAGGCCGCATCGGCATCTCAAGGTAGAACGCACGCCGCCAGTCCCTCAGGGAGCGGCCTCGGTGCCGCTCGAGCTGAGCACGGACGTGCTCCTCATGCTCAACGTAGGCGCTATACGCATCCGCCAGGTCCTGTGGGAGGTAGACGCGGCAGTATCCGAGATACTCGCCCTTGTAGCCGAACCAGCGCGCGCGCTGCTGGATTGTGTCCGCGTTCCACGTTCCCGCGCCGCGAGGCATGTAGCTGACGGTGAGGCCTTGGACGGTGTAGCCACGATCGAGCTTTGTGCCTCCAACAAGAATGTGCCGATAGTTGGCCTTCCAGTCGACCTCCTCGAGCGCATCCCCGTTCACCGTCTTGATGACGGCCCGCGTGATGTCGATCTTGAGCTTGGGAGCAATGTCCTCGAAGGCCGGGATGTCGGGAACGGTCTTCTTGAGGACTGCGTAGCTCTGCTTGAACTCCTCAAGGAGAGCGTCCCGCTCTTCGTCGTCGTCACTTCGCAGCACGGATCGCCAGCGTTTCGTGACCTGGGTCACCCACTCCTCATACTGCGTGTGGTAGGGGCGGCGGAACGAGGGGTGAATGAGCATCGACCTGTGGTCGGCCTTGTTCTGAACACGCGACGCAGTGGCTCCGATGAAGTAGATCCGCATCGCCTCCAGCAGGCTCGCCGGGGGTTCGACGGAGCCTGCGAGCTGGTCAGGGAACTCGGACGGCGGAATGATCTTGATGAGCGACGACTGCTGAACGAAGAAGGCACGCCCTCCCGTGTAGCCGTCACCCGTTCCAAGCAGCTCCGCGAAATCAGGAGACAGCATGTCCACGAGGGAGATAAGCAGCGGGGCCTGCGGGGTCGCGGTGTACTGCACGTATGTGTGGCGTGGCAGTTGGTCTCGAATCTCGCGAATCCGCCTGTAGGTTGTGCTAGGCTGCGGGTCCAAAGGTTTGTTGTTGAGACCGGCCTGATCGGCCTCGTCGTCGATGACGAGGCAGCTAACGCGGCTAAGATCGACGGACTCAAGGAGGTCACGGAGCTTCTCGAGGTGCTGGTGCTGCTTCATGACACAGACGAAGCAAGCGAGCTGATTGGCCTCGTCGAAGTCGTCGTCCGACCACTCCTCGACCAGCGCCTCGAACTCTCGGGCGTGGGTATCCACAGCGGGGTTGGCGAACATGCGGTAGCGCTGGCGACCCAGAGCGACCGCGCCAAGGTCTCCCTCGAATCGCTCGCGCGACTGCTTGAAGAGGTTCTTCGTGGTCCCGGCTAGCACAATGATGACTCGGAAGCCGTTGGAACGCGCGAGTTCGGTCAGAACCGTCATCGAGAGCGTCTTCCCCGACTGGACGTAGCCGATCGCGAGTCCGGTGCTGCGGCCTTGCTCGCTTCCAGTCGGGGGCAAGCATTGCCCCAGGATGCGAGCCGCCTCGTCGCGGACTCGGTCGAAGGCGCCCTGGCTACCGAGCTTCTTCGTTGCGACGAGGTGCTGTCGGAGCTGGAAGAGATCCTCTCTGAACGCAGGCGTCCAGAGAGCTCCTGCCTGGGCTCCGTCGTCTCTGAAAGTGATTTTCTCAGCCTTTCGACGGGCCATTGTCCGCCCCTCCTGCCTCAGGCGTTGCCCAAGGCGTCGCGCAAGAGCTGGTTCAGGTTCCGGCGTAGGGTGGGGACGCCTGAGGCGCCGCTCTCTCTGGCGGTGATCTCCGCGATTGTCAGACCGGCCGCCAGACGCAGGAGGGGCTCAAGCTCATCCTCGTCGAGGAGGGCGAAACGCTCGCTGAACGGGTGCGCGAGGTTCACGCGGATGCGGATCTGAGTCGCCTCACCCTTCTCCCTCGCTTTCTCCTGGGAGAACGAGTACCAATCGAGTTCGGAAGGGTCGTTCACCAGTTCGAGACCGACCTCCCAGTGCCGGCGCTCATGCTCGATCTCGAACTTGACTTCGCGGCTTACGTCGACTTCGACTGCGGGCAGCTTTGTCTTCGGCGGAGCGGTCGTCGCAGCATCGCCGAGCTGCCTTGTGATGACCGGGGGTGCGTGACGCTCGAGCGCAGCCGCCGCGCCCTTCACGGCGCGGTCACCCCAGTCCCTCGGGCGATCTCCCCGGCCGCCACGCGCTCGGAAGTTCTCTGCCTGCTGAATCAGTGCCATTGGCTTGGCGTCGACCTGCCGCTTGAGCTCCGTGAGGATCTGCTCCTCAAAGTCGTCCCACTGGATGCCGTCCTTGGTGTGAGAGACCTGGAACCCTTCGACCTCGAGTTCGCCGAAGAGGCGCTGATAGGTGAAGCTGTTCGGCTTCCGGAAGATCGCCTCAGGCCGATAGGAGCCGTCTAGGCTCCCCAAGATGAGTCGATTCCGGCGGAAGACCGCGAATCCCGCGTCGGCCGTGCTGGCCTTCGCCCGTAGCGCCGCCCACCCAGTGACACGCCTGCCGTGCCCCAGCTCGATCGTGATGTCCTTCCGCCAGGTGCGGGGCTTCCCCTTGGCGTCGTCATGGGATGGCGCGACCAACACCGCAGGTTTCTCGAACGTGAGGTCGTCGTCGCCATACGTGATGACCACCTGCCCAGACGAGAGGAAGCGCCGGTAGATGCTGGCGAGGTGCTGACGGACACGGACAACGGTCCCACCCTTGAGTGGGACGTTGAGGTCCTCCAGCACGAGGGTGGTGAAGTGACGGTCGCGCTCCGCCTTGCGCTCCTCGACCTCAACTTCCTCGATCCCGTTCTGCACGATCTTCGGCACGTCGAATCGGATCACGCGCTCCTTGGGATCGTTGAGCGCCGACGTCGTGACGGACCACGATCTCGCGAACCAGCAGGCTGCTGCCTTCATCCCGAGGCCGAACTCGGATAGACCACCTGTGTTGGGCGGCGGCGTAGCGGGGGAGAAAGCGCGAGGGAAGTCCCTCCAGCGAATGCCAGCCGCATTGTCAGCGATCGTGATCCGATTCGGCTCGACGCGTATGCGCACGGCTAGACCAGGCTCTTTGCTCTTGTCAGCACGAGCCAGCGCATCCGCGTTGTCGAGGAAGGACTGAATGGCGTTGTCAACGAACTCGGCAATCGCATACCACGGCTTATAGTTCAGCCGCGAGAACGCTCCATACATGCCGACCCTTGGTCGGATGTGGACTGCGTTGCCCTGCTCGTCGTCGCCCATCGTGCCCCTGATTGTCGGGGAAGCGAGAGACTCTGCGTCCATGGCGCCCCGCGCGGCATGTTACCGACGAGCACCGACGTCTGGGTGCATCCAGGCTCGCCAGCGGGAATGTTTCAGGGTTTCGGACGAGAACGCGATGCGGTTAGGTTCGAGTAATAAGGGTAGCCAGCTCCACTCCTGCCATTTCGAGCGGATCAATCACGCAAGATCACGCCGTCCATGGCGCCCGCGCCCAGGCCAAGAAGGCCTGCCGGTGGGCCGCGTCCCAGGCGCTCATGGCTGCGACCACGTCGAACCGCCCGACGGCCCAGGGTGCGCGGCAGTTGAAGACGTTCAGCACGAACGCGGCCGCATGGAACGCCCCGGAGCTCGGCGCCGGGCCCGACGCCCAGGCGTCCAGCGCCTCGCTGTCGAACGGCCTCACGCCAGGAGCGCGGCGAAGGGTGGGAAAGGACTCGGCCAGAAGCGACAGGTCGTCTCTGGCGCCGTTCCAGGCCAGCGAGCGGACCTTCTCGCGCCGCGGTCCGTGGGATCCATGCAAGAGGATGCCGGGTCTGTAGGTGTTCATGGGTGCCTCCATGGAGGCCATGATCGAGACGGAATCGTCAGGGCCCACGACTGATCCTCTGTGGTCGTAGGAGGTCGCGGGCGCGGCGCCACCGACCGAGGGCGGGCAAAAGCCTCTGCGGTCCTGCGCACGGGCCTCGGGACGCCCGGTGCGACCGTGAGGTCCAGTGCCCCCCAGACGCAGCCTGTGAGGCCTTCGGACGCTCGGGTGGGGCGAGCCTGGAGGCGAACTGCGCGCCGGGGTCGTCCAGAGTCTGTCTGTCGCACGATTTGCGCGAGCAAAGGACGCCACGGTGATGAGGGCTACAGCACCGGCCGAACCGCGGCGGCGGTCCCGTTGCGCGGAGCGACTAGCCGGAGAGCATCCTCACGCGGCACCGGGGGAGCCCGGCCTTGAACCTGTTGCGGACTTGCGCGCTCGCGCCTCGATCAATGAGGCTCTCGTTGGGGCCGGCGTGCACTGGCGAGACCGTGAGCTGCTTGAGGCTCTTCAGGCGCGCTAGGTTCTGGAAGCCGCGGTCGGTCGGCACCGTGTCGAGGAGCCAGAGATCCTCGAGCTGGGTCAGCCTTCCGAGTTGCTCGAGGTCGCCTGCGCTGCCCTCCTTCTCGAAGGAGACTGCAAGCTTCCTCAAACTGCCGAGGTCCGCGAGCGACTCGAGCCCGGCGTCCGTCACCTTTGTGTGTTGAAGCCCGAGGCTCCGGAGGGTCCCGAGGCGGCCAACCTCGCGAAGGCCCTCGTCGCTCGTCGCGCTGAACTGGAGGTCCAGTTGGTTCAGCCGTTCTAGATGGCCGAGGTGCTGGAGGCCCCGCCCGGTGACGCGAGTTCCCTCGAGGTGGAGCTCCTCGAGTCGCTTGAGATTCGCGAGGTGTTCGAGAGCCGCGTCCCCAATGTCCGTGTAGTCAAGGAGGAGGAGCCTGAGCCGGTCGAGCTTCGCGAGGGAGCGCACGCCTGGCCCCTTGATCCGCAGGTTCGTGAGCCCGAGGTTCTCGAGGCGCCCGAGCGTGGCGAGGTGCTTCAGGCCCGCGTCCGAGAGCCTCGGATTGTTCCCGATCGACAGCTTCTTGAGTTGAGTGAGCCGAGCGAGCGGCCTCAGCCCCGCACTCGTGATGCGAGTCCCAGAGAACGCGAGTGACCGGAGGCGCTCGAGCCCAGCAACACGCTTCAATCCGGCATCGGTGACGCGAGCGCCGCCGAACCCGAGCGAGACGAGCTTCGTGAACGCGGACAAGAACTCCAGGCCGCGGTCCGTGACCCGCTTGGGAAGTCGCAGCTCGGTGACCGTCGGGCTCTCCGTGGCCCACTCCTCGAGCGCTGCGTCGGTGGCGTCGAACCAGGCCACTCCACTGCGGGGGCGTCTCCTCTTCGACTTCTGTGACATGTGAGCGCCCGCTCTTGCCTGGACCGCCCGCCGTCTCACTTCGGCAGCACGAGTCGAGCCTATCAGCCCGTTGGCGCTCTCAAAGCGCAGAGCGCGACTCTGCGACGGTGGCGGAGGATCGGAGCGAGGCCAACTCGTAGGAGGGGCGACGCGGCGCAAGGGTTCGTCCGCTCACTCCCTGGGCAAGATCTGCCCGCGACGTCCTCCGACGTTGCACCCCAGCTCCTCCTGCGCCACTCTCTCGCCGTGACCCCTTACGACCGCGCCTTCGCGGCGCTCGCCTGCGGAGATGTCGCCGCCCTCGCCGCCGCCCTCGAGGACGCCCGGTCGCGGGGCGAGAGCGCCGGCCTCGTGGTCGCCACGCTGCTCTGCCGCGCCGACCTCTCGCCGTATCGCGTCGAGATGCTGGGAATCCGCTGTGGCCGCGAGGCGCTGCTGCTGGCGCTCGAGGAGGCCGCTCTCCCGGGCGGCCGCCGCCCTCCGGCGGACGATTCGGCACGAAGGGTCCGCCTCGGGCTGCTGCACGACTACGCGGCGCTCGTGCTCCGGGCGTGCGGGCCGTCATGGCCCGAGGGGGTCGCGCCCGGCGTGGTCGCCTGGGCTCTGGCGCAGGTGGTGGTGGGAGACGCGTAGGGCCTCAGCCATCCGCTGAGACCATTGCATCCAGCATCGCGGCCGCGCGTCGGACGGTCGGTTCATCCTGGACCGCAGGCAGCGCCGCCAGCCGTGCGCGGAGGTCCTCTGCCTTGGCTCGCGCGGCCTCGGAGCTGGAGAGTGCCTCGAGCTCCGCGCGACCGCCAACGCGCTCGACCTCTCGCCACTCGCCCAGCAGGGCGAGAACGGCCTCGATCCCGCCGCCGCCGCGCTCGTGCACCAGCGAGACGGCGAGCGCGATCGTGAGCAGGTCACGGTGGGCTGGTTCGGCGAAGCGCGCCTCGTCATCGAGCGCGAGCGTGATGTAGCCAGCGACCTCGGGGGCGTACAGAGCAGCCCCGACCAGCGCCCGCTCCTCTTCCGCCACTATGCCCCCGCCGCTCTGCGTGCGAGCCCCTCCCTGAGCTGCTCGGTAAGCCATGCTGTCCGCTCACGCCGGGCCCGACATCCGGCGCGTCGAGCGGGGGTGCTCCACGTCGCCGGCCGTCCTGCCGGGTCGATGACGTCGGCTCCGCATGAGCGGCACCGCAGGGTGCGGCCAAGCGCCTGGCTCCAGTCGAGTAGCGGCACGAGCGAGTCGACGCCGTCCTCCCCGGCAACGACGACTCGCACGGCGTCGTGAGGTACTCCTGCGCCCTCGAGCGGGACCTCGGCATGGAGGTCATACAGGCTCCAGCTCTGCGCGGCTCGGAGACGCCCGCGGTGGCCGGCGGGGAGGACGCCGGCACAGGAGGCGACTGGGCGGATCAGCACGAGCAGAGGGGCGGGCATCTTCAGATCACCCGCGGCCCACCGAGCTCGAGCATCCGCTCATGGAAGCCGCGCGTGAAGGACAGGACACGAGGATCGTCATCCTGCGAGCGCCAGAGCTCACGCTCGACGTCGTTGATGACCCTGTGGTCCTCGTATGCCCAGCGGATGCACACGCGCCTGTAGTCCATGGCGTCACCGCACGCCTCCGTCTCGCCGTCGGTCCAGGCCTCCTCCGCGAGGTCCGCACCCATGATGTAGGAGGCCAGGATCGCCGCCTCCTGATCGCGCGCAGAGAACAAGTCCCAGTTGTGAGAGAGGAGTCGGGCGATCTCGAGGTCGCCCCGCGCAGGATGCGGTGCAGGGGAGGGAGGCCTCGTCATCGTTCTCTCCTTCACGACCCGACGGACTGGTCTGGGTCGAACTCGCCCTCGACCTCCAGGGCGATCCTGTATGTCCTGATCTCCTCGAGCAGGGAACGGGCACTGGGACCGACGCTCCCGTCCGTGTCGCCTGCGTCCTCGAGCGCTCCCTCCACGAACTCGAGGTACTTGGGCATGGGAGGGAGGATCAGGAGTTCGCGGCCGAAGTCGTCGACGAACTGACCCAGGTCCAGCATCCGTTGCACCTCTGGGCTGCCCGTGGCCCTTAGATGCGTCAGCAGGCTCGACGCGTTCGTCGGCAGGAGGAAGCCCGCACCGCAGGCAAGGAGATCTCGCCGGCGGTCGTCCTCCTCCTCGCAGGGGGTCGGTTGCGAACGGAGCCGGCGCCGAGCCGCGACGTCTGGCATGGCGATGTCAGGGAGCCGCCGCCGGACCTCCGCCTCGAGCGCCGCCTTGCATGCGCGAAGCTCTCGAGGCGTGAGGCCCTTCGCCTGGCTCGAACCGCTGTCGTAGGCGTTGTGATGCACCAGGCAGACGTACGCGAGGTTGCTGGGGCAGTCGTTCGTCCGATCGCCGTCGATGTGCGCGATCTGCCCGTGCTTCACCGTGAAGTCGGCGTCATGCCCGAAGCAGAAGCAGCAGCGCCTCCTCGACGAGAGGATGACGGAGTCCGCGACTGGGCCTCTCAGCTTCCGGCGGGGTGGCCTCCTGCTCACGCGCTCCTCCTGTTGCCTCGCCGCACAGCCGCGCCGAGCGCCGAGGCGAGCTGTCTACTCGCCTCGAACGACGGTGGTGAACTTGCTGAAGAGGCCCCCGAGGACGATGACGTGCTGATAGTCCACAGACGCGACCCGCACGATCGAGCCGTTCTTCTTCGCGGCGTCGATGCTCGCGTCGCCGACGGTGACCAACCAGAGGAACCCGGTCGTCTCGCTGGTGCCCGTCTTCGTCCCGCTCGGAGCCGGGGTCGCGGCAGCGGCGGTCGAGCCGTACGAACTCCCCTGGGGCGCGGGAGGCGGCGCACCGTGGTCGGTCGCTCCGATCGGCCCATGCACGCTCGTAAACAGAAGCCCGGACGCGGGCGCGCTCGTGGCCGCGCATCCAGTGACGGAGAGAGCGACGGCGCAGATCAGCGCCGACAGGACGCGAGAGATCATCGTGTGACTCCTGAGGGCCTGGTTGCCTGCTCTGCCCGACGCGCCCGGCCCAGGCTGCGGCAGAGGCGACACCCGGAGACCCGTTCGCCATGGACGTGGCGACCTCGAGCGCGGGCAGGTGCGCTCGCGGCCTTGGCTGGCGGGCCTCCAGATGCGGCGCGGCCGATGTGACACGTTTGGGCGTCGCGCATCAAGGCTTGTTTGGCCTGTCGAGCAAGCGCTTGTCCCTCCGTAAGTTTCGCGGTCCATGGCGAAGACCAGGATCGGCGACATCAAGATGCGGGTCGGCGCTCGTGTCCGGGCCCTGCGCGAAGCCGAGGGCCTCTCCCAGGAGCAGCTCGCTCAGGCTGCCGGCCTCTCACGGCCCTACGTAGGCGCGCTCGAGCGCGGCGAACAGGGCGCTGGGCTCGAGGTTCTGGAGCGGCTCGGGCGCGCCCTCCGCGTCTCTCCAGCCCGGCTGCTGGATGACGAGGTGCCCGAGGCGCCGCCGCGCGGGCGCGCCGAGAAGCTCGGGCGGCAGGTCGCGGCGTTGGCCAGGAGCGCGACGCCGGCGCAGATCGAGTTGTTCGGCAGGCTGGCGAGGACGTTCTTTGGGAGGAGGGCGTAGAAGGGAAGGGGTCGCGCCGGAGCCCGTTGAATCTGGAGGGACCAAGTGTCAAGTGCCTCGCCGGATCATGAGTACGAGAGCATTGCCGAACGGCTCCAAGCCGCTGGATTTCGGTGCATGCTGGAGGTCCACGAAGAGGGTCAGCCTCAGTTGATCGTCGGCAGAGAGTCCAGCGGAGGCACGAGCTTCTGGATTGCCCGCGACGACAGCAGCCAATGGTGGCTCGTGACCTGGGGCGGACACTTCTACACACTCCCTTTGGGAGCCGACGTTGCTAGGGTCTGCCAGGGCGCGATGGAGTCTTCTGGTCGCCTCTACAGCCTCCCTGACGAACTCGTGGAACGACTCGGTCTCACTCACGAAGATCGACTTCCGGTTTTCGGAGGGAAGGTGTTGCAAGGCTGGGGACAGGAGGACCAGACGGACGTCGAAGAGTCGTAGCTGGGAAACCTGTCCCAGAGGACTTCTCGGACAGGTCAGGGGCCGCTCGTCCCAGCCGGCACGCATCGCGGACGGACGGGTAGGCGCTGCACCGGAACGAGACGGAGCGACGCGGTCTTCCCCGAGGGCACCTACCAGGGTCCGCATGATCGACACCGGCATGAACGCGACGGAGCTGGAGCGAGCCCTCGCCGGAGCGGCGATCCTCGATGGCAAGGTCGCCAGGATGCTCCTAGCCGAGCTCGGCCTGGAGACGATCGCCGACCCGACGGCCCGCCTCGCGCTGTGGGCGGTCCGACGCGGGCTCGAGGCCGAGGACCTGGCCGAGGACCTGGCCGAGGACCTCGACGTCCCCGAGGGCGAGCCGCCGCCCATGACCGACGTCGAGCTGATCGTCGAGGCGCTCGACTGCGCCGGGGTGCTCGAGGCGGCCGGCGGCGCCGACGCGGTGGCCGCGCTCGTCGAGGACAGGCCGGCGCTCAGGGCGGCCCTGGAGCGGGGGCGGGCGGCCGTGGCGGCCATGGCGCCGATCGAGGAGGAGCCGACGGTCGAGTTGGCCAGGGCGCTGCTCGGCTGACTTGGCGAAAGCCTCCGCGGCGGGCGGCATGGGCCGGCGACCTGGTGGGCTGACGTCCGGGCCGGCCGGTGGCCTCCGAGGGCCGTACAGGGCGCGAGGCGGGCCGCACCAGGCGACGCGCCCCCTCTCGACCGACATGGTGTTCTCGAAGCGCCCGGCGACCCCGGCCACCGTGGTCGGGGCCGCCGAGCCGAGCGGGTTACTCCTCTTCCTCGTCGTCGTCGTCGTCCTCGCACTCGTCGCAGCCCTCGCAGTCCTCGTCGTCGCACTCGGGCTCCTCGAGGTCGTCATCCGACTCGTCGTCGTCTTCTTCGTCGTCGGCCTCGTCCTCATCCGACTCGTCGGCATCCTCGTCGAGGTCGTCGTCCGACTCCTCCTGGTCTTCCTCCTCGTCTTCGCACTCGCGCTCACACTCCAGGACCTGCTGGTGGACCCACTCCCGCAGCTCGTCGATGTCCCACCGCCTGTGGCCGCCGATCGTCTGCTCGCACGGGGCCCCAAGGGCCGCCCACCTGCACACGGTCGAGGCCGAGACGCCAAGGGCCTGGGCGGCCTGGCTTGTCGTCAGTAGCACGTTGTCTGGCATGTTTCGAACTCCGTCACCCGCTCAGACTCGACAGATAATCCGCGCAAGACGCGCATGCAAGGCTCGATGTGGGCTGTCGAGGCCTGACACGCCACAAGTCATCTGCGGCAGATGATTTGTCAAATCTGCGGCGCCCGAAGATTCCTCGCGACTACGATCAGTCGGGAGGACTCGCCATGGCGAACAGGACCCTCGTCGACGCTGTCGTCCAGCTCGGTCAGGTCGTCGAGGACCTGTCGGCCAGGGTCGCCGCGCTCGAGGCGGCTCGCGCCGACCTCGAACGGAAGACGGAGGTCGTCCAGGCCGCGCAGCGATCCTGGCGTCCGCTCATGCGGGTTCAGGGCGACCTGATGATCGCCAGCGAGGCCGGCGACACGGCCCGCGTGCCGCTGTCGGTGTGCCGTGCGTTGGCCGCCGGCAGGGCGCTCGACCTGGATGTCGCGCATGAGGGTGAGCTCGTTCGACTCGTCGATCATGGCGGACGCGCCGTCGCCACCTTGCCGAGGGTCGCGCTGCTGGCGCTGCCGCGGGTGCTGGGGTCGCCGGAGGCGTCGAAGCTCTTGGGTGCAACGACGACTACAGGAGTTGGGTGTCGTAGTCGGAGTCGCACCACAGGTACGACGCGGCGCGAATCCGCCGAGAACCGCACGACAGGGTCGGTTCCGAGGCGCAACAGCTCGACGACAACAGGACCGGACTTCCGGGGACAGGAGGCCTGACATGGCTAAACGCGACGACATCCGGGTGCGACTCCTCGAACTCCTCGCAACAGGGCCTGCGAGCCTGCGACCGCTCTTCTCCGAGTTCGCGAGGTGGCAGGTCTATGGCGCGCTCAAGGAGCTCAGGCGGGAGATGCTGGTGATGCCCGGCTCGAGGAGCGGGACCTGGCAGCTCACGCAGGCCGGGGTTCAGGCCGCAGAGGGCGCGCCGGTGCCGCCGGCAGGGCCGCCGGCAGGGCCGCCGGTGAACTGGCCCACGCTGCCGGGCGTGCCGCACCTGGACGTGCTGCCCTCGCGCGAGCATCAGGCGCTCGGGCGACTGGTCCTGCTGGCCGCCACCGCCCGCCGGCACTACGAGCACCACCACGCGAGCTTCGTCATGTTCAGCAGGTCGGGTCTGCGGGGCAAGACCTGGCTCGGGCGCTGGGCGTCGCTGGTCCTCGGCGGCGGCGACGTGGTTCATGCCGTGGCCGAGGGCGGGCGGTCGCTGGCCGCGCGGCGCCGAGGTGACGGCCAGGTCGCGGCGGTGCGGGCGGCGCTGGGCAGGCCGATGCTGATGATCGACGAGTGGCGGCGTGGGTCGACTGAGGTGCGGCGGTTGACGACCGTGCTCATCCACGGCGACCGTTACGTTCCGTTCGAGGACGCGCGGCTCGACGTGCAGGCTGTGGTCCTCCTCGCGCTGAACTCCCCCGCCGGGGCCGACGGCGTGGAGGAGGCGACCGGCCTCGACGCCCCGATGATCCGCAGGTGCCTGGTTGCCTGCCTCGAGCGCGTGATCTTGGATGCGTCCTTCGCTCGCGATGGCGAGGAGCGCCTGGATCGTGTCCGCGAACTCGGGCCTGTCGCGCTGCCTGACGTCAGGCCCGGCGCTGTGGACGAGCGCAGCCTCCGCGACCGGATCGCCGACGCGCTGGAGGTCGTCTTGGACAGCCGCGAGCGCATGGGGTCGCTCGACCTGGTGCTGCTCGGTCAGCTCGCGGTGGCGGCCTGCGCGTGGGGCCTGTCGGTCGAGGAGGCGGTCGCCATGGTCGTGCACTCGTGCTGCGTGCTTTGGTGCACGACGCGCTGGACGGCGGCGGGCTGGGAGGAGCGGCTCGCGGAGGTCGTCGGGTGCGACGAAGAGGTGCAGGAGGCCGAGACTCTCGATGTCGTCATGGAGGAGGACGTCGAGGGCGACCACGCCTGGGAGGACCGCGTGGCCGAGTTGGACCGGGTCGCCCGGGCGCACGGCGCCGGCGACCCGACGGTCCTCGACGAGGCGCTCGGGCTGGCGGCGGCGGTGCGCGGCGTGGGCCTTGGCGCCAAGGACCTCGTCGGCCTGCGGGAGCTGCTGCGGGTCGTGCGCGGGCCACGGGGCGATGCGGAGGGGCGGCTTCGGGTCTTGGCGATCATGGACAAGTGCGGGGTGGCGCCTGAGGAGGCGAAGCGCGTGCTCGAGGTCGCCGCCGCCGGCAAGACGGCGTTCGGCCTGGGCGCCGAGGACGTGATGCAGATGTTGCGCGGCATCCAGGAGGCGGGCCTCGCGTCGCACGAGGTCGGCGCCTGGGCGGCGTGGTCGACGGCGGAGCTCGGACGCCTGGATGGCGAGGTCGAGCTGGCGCGTGCGGAGCTGCGGCGGTGGCGACGGGAGGTGCGCGAGGCGGCGACCGACCTAGCGACCTGTAATGCGCGGATCGCCAAGTTGGGCGAGCTCATCGGACGCGCGAGGAGCGAACCGGGGCTAGCGCGGCTGCTCGCGCAGGCGGACAGCGATCGAGGAAGGGAGATCGTGCAGGCGCTCTCGGAGGTGGCCGGGAGTGTCGGGGCGCCCCAGACGTCGACTGACAGGTGACGAACTGACTGACCTTGCCCAATCACTGTCAAGCCCGCCAGATGGTCTCTGACGCGGCCAAAGACCCAGAACTCTGCACAATCGTCTGAGCCCGTCTGATACGTGGTGTAGGGTAGGAAGAGCGCAACCCCGGCGTGGCTGCCGGGGTCGCACAGGTGTCGACGCGGCGCTGGCGACGCCCGTCGACTAGGAGGAGCCGGACGTGACGACCCCTCAGGGATCGACGATAGCACGCGCGACCGTCAGCGGCACGTCGGTCGACTTCCGGGTGCGACCAGAGGCTGAGAGGCCGTCGCCTGAGGCGGAGGCGGAGTCGAGGCTCCGCATCGTGCTGCCAGCCGCGCCCGTCGTCGGGGGATCCGTCGATCTCCGAGGCCCCAGGGCCGAGGCGCCGACGCTGCGGGTTGTCCCGTCGGCGGTCGCGATCGCGACCTCGTCGGCGAAACCGACGCCGCCGCAGTCGACGGTGCCGGGCCTGCGCTGGCTCGCCGAGAGGCACACCTGGCGCCTCGACTACGCCGACGAGAACGGCAGGCGCAAGCGGAAGGACCTCGGACCCGACCAGGAACTCGCCGAGCGGGCCGCTCGAGACGAGCTCGACCTCGTCCGACGCATGCAGTCCGGGAGCGCGAGCCCGACGATCCGGGCAGCCCAGCGCCCCCTTGCGGACCACATGGCTGACTTCTGCCAGTGGTTGAACAACGGCGAGCGCACGGAGCACTACGTCGAGTTCAGGACGCGAGTCCTCTACGACTTCGTCTACGCGACCGGCGCCAAGAAGCTGGAGGACGTCACATCGACCGCCGTTGTCGAGTGGCTGCGCAGCCTCAAGGCTGACGCCAAGACGGCGAAGTATGGGGAGGCTGGGCTCTCGGCGAGTTCACTGAACCACCGAATCCGCGCTCTCAAGCAGTTCGTGAAGTGGCTCGTCGACGAGAGGCGGTTGGCTCAGAACCCACTCGCGACCGTGAAGAAGTACAACGAGGGCGCAGATCGCCGCCGTGTTCGCCGCGCGCTGTCGCCGGAACAGTTCAAGGCCCTCTTGGGGGCGGCGTACGAGCGGCCGCTTCGTGAAGCCAGCAAGCCTCGGCAGATCCGTGGCCGCATGGTCGAGCCGGAGTTGTCGCCGGCAGAGGTCGAGCGCTGCCGCGTACGCGGTGAGGCGCGCGTGATTTTTTACAGCCTTGCCTATTGGTCAGGGATGCGCCGCGACGAACTCGAGTCGTTGAGCTGGGCGCAGGTCGACCTCAAGGGCGGTGTGATCGACCTCATGCCGGGCGAGCAGAAGGCCCGCGCGGAGCGGCCGCCGGTGATCTTGTCGACCGCCCTGACGAACATGCTCCACGGGTGGCGTGCGAAGCGCACGGGTGACCTCGTATTCGGAGGCGACACGGAGGACGCCCGAGGGCTCGCGCCGACCATCCGGACGCTCCAGGAGGACCTCGCAGCCGCGAAGATCCCCTATACCGACGGGCGCGGCCGGACGGTCGACCTGCATGCCGGGCGCAAGACGATGTCGACGCAGCTCCAGCGCCAGGGCGTCCCCGTGGCGGACGCGCAGCAGCTCCTGCGGCACGCGGACGCGGAGACGACCCTGCGCCACTACAGCGAACCGGCAGACGTCGCGGGCCTCCGCGCTGCGCTGGATCGTCTGGACTTCGTGCCCGAGGGTCTGGCCGAGCGTATGGCCGGCGACTCCAGTCGTGGACTGTGCCAGCCCAGTGGCGGAACTGTGCCAGGGGCGGAGTCCTGTGGAACGACGCGAAAGGACTTCCGTCCGGCGGGCGTCCTGGTCGGGGCCGAGGATGTGGCCGGCCAGCGGCCGGAGGATTGGCCCGTAAATGGCGAGAGCCCCGTCGTCTCCGACGGGGCTCCGCGATATGCCCGGCGCGACTCGAACGCGCAACCTTTGGCTCCGGAGGCCAACGCTCTATCCAATTGAGCTACGGGCACGAGGCGGTCGGCGAGCGCCGACCGCGCGGCTCAGCACCGTACCAGAAGCGGGAGGCGATGCAAGACCGCCCCGCTCGGCGGTCGGTCAGGCCTGCGGCGCCGAGCCGGCCTTGAGGAGCGCGTTGACGCGCTTCTGCATGCGGCTCTTGCGGCGGGCGGCCTTGTTCTTGTGGATCGTGCCCTTGTGCGCCGTCTTGTCGAGCTTGGCCTGCAGCTCGCGCATGAGCGTCTGCGCCTCGGCGCCGCTCTTCTGCTCGACCGCGCCCAGGACCTTCTTGGTCGCGGTCTTGAGCGTCTGCTTGCGCGAGCGGTTGACCGTGCGCAGCTTCTTGTTCTGACGGTTGCGCTTCTTCGCGTTCAGGCTGTGCGCCATGACTCTCTCTGTCTCCGCAGTGATCGGTGCCGAAGGCGGAGCACACTAGCAGGCGCCCGCCGCGAGCGGAACACCCTAGCACGCCGCCGCGGCCCGGCCAGCCCTCGGGGGGAGGGGGTGGCCCGGGCCCGAATCCTCCGCTCAGGTCCTCAGCTCAGGTCCTCGAGCCGCTTCGTGACGTCCTTGAAGCCGAAGTCGACCTCCGCGATCTGCGAGTACTCCGTGACGGCCTGGTCCTTCTTGCCGGCCATCTCGTAGATCCGCCCCAGGAGGTAGGTGATGTCCTTCTTGATGCCTTCCATCTCGAACAGGCCGTCGCGCGCGGCGTTGAGCTCGTTGACCGCCAGCTTGGCCATCTTCTTCTTCACGAAGCAGTAGCCGAGGTAGTAGCCGGCCTCCGACTTCTTGCGCGGGTCCTGCTTCGCCTTCTGCAGCTCCGGGATCGCCTCGTCGATCTTCTCCGCGTCGTAGAGCGCCTTGCCGAGCTGGTAGCGCAGCCCCATCTCCGTCGGGTGCGCCTGGACGCGCTTGCGGTACTCGTCGATCTCGAAGGCCAGCTTCTCCTGGCGCGCCTTGCCCAGCTTGGCCTTGACCCGCTCGTCGGGCGACTTGCGGTAGGCCTCCTCGAGCTGCTTGATCCCGGTCTCGTAGCGGGTCATGAGCAGGTCGCCGCGGAGCTCCGAGGCGAGGAAGTCGTTGGGGTCGGCGGCGAGCGCCTTGTCGCACCAGGCCAGGGCGTCCTCGGGCCGCTCGGCCTTGACGTACAGCTCGGCGATGAGCCGCATCGTCTTGGTGTCCTTGGGGTTCTTCTCCACCTTCGGCTCGAGCTCGGAGATGCGCTCCAGCGCCTGCTCGGGCGTGCGCACGCGCTGCGACTGCTTCTCGAGCGCCTGGGCCTCGTCCTTGTCGATCAGGTTCTGGTAGCCGCCCTTGTCGACGCCTTCCTTGATCGTGATCGAGGTCATCGCGGCGGGGATGTTCTTCGTCTCGTCCTCCGCCTCCTTGTCCTTCGGGTCGAGCCGGGCCAGGCGCTGGAAGCACTTGAGCGCCTTTTCCATCTCCGGCTTCGACTTGTTGGCCGTGCCCATGTCCTTGTAGGTGCGGCCCATCGCGCGCAGGGCGTCCTTGCAGTCCTTGTCGACCGCCAGCGCGTCCTCGAAGGCCGAGATGGCCACCTCGCTGTACTTGGCCAGGTGCGCCGCCTCGCCCAGCTTGATCAGCGCCGGGATGACCTCGGGGTCCTGCTTGAGGACCTCCTCGCAGGCCAGCATGGCCTTCTCCGGGTCCTTCTTGACCATGATGGTCGCGACCTTCATGCCCAGGGCCTTGGTCTTGGCCCCGGCGAAGAAGCCGCCCCCGCCGCTCATGCGCTTCCAGGAGCGCTCGGCCTCGCGCAGCTCCTTGCGAACGGCCACGTCGGCGGGGTGGGTCGTGAGGTACGCGATGAACAGGTGGACCGCGTACTCGTAGTTCTTCTTCTTGACGGCGTCGCGCGCCTTGTCCAGGTGCTTGTCGGACATCGCTCTCCCTGGGTGGTGCTGCAACGGTGTGAAGCGACACACCGAAGGGGGCCACGATACCCGATCCGGCCCGCCAGGCCAAGACAAACCCTTCCTGGGCGGTCTCTTGTCGTGTCGGCGCCGCCCCCCTAAGATAGACCCCGAAGACCCAGAGGCGTCATGCACACCCCCGACCGCGTGCTGAAGTACCCCGATCCGCGCCTGCGCCAGAAGGCGCTCCCCGTCGAGGAGATCACTCCGGAGCTGCGCGCGCGCGCCAGGGCGCTGTTCCCGCTCATGTACGAGGAGCACGGGATCGGTCTGGCCGCCCCGCAGGTGGGTTGGGGCGTGCGCCTGTTCGTCGTGAACATCAGCGGGCGGCCGGAGGACGAGCTCGTCGTCGTCAACCCGGTGGTCACCGAGAAGAAGGGCGGCCTCTGGGCCTTCGAGGAGGGCTGCCTCTCGCTCCCCGGGATCCGCGGCAAGGTCGAGCGCGAGCGCGTGGTGGTGCTCGAGGGCCAGGACCTCGACGGCCACCACGTGCGCATCGAGGCCGACGGCCTCAACGGCCGCTGCCTCCTGCACGAGTACGACCACCTCGACGGCGTGCTGTTCATCGACCGCCTGAGCCCGGCCAAGAAGCAGTCGATCAAGCGGCGCCTGCGCGAGCTCGAGGAGGAGTTCGAGGGCGCGGCGGTCTGAGCGGGGCCCGGCCCCGGCAGCCGCGCCACGGACGTCCGCGCCGCTGACTCCGCGCCTCGACGTCTCCGCCCCGAGGTCCCTGCGTTGACCTTCCGCCGCCTCGACCTCGACGACCCCGCCCTCCCGGGGGCCTTTGGCCGCCCGGCCGTCACGGTGGGCGTGTTCGACGGCGTGCACCTGGGCCACGCCGCCCTGCTCGGGCGCCTGGTCGCCTCGGCGCGCGCCGGCGGCGTAGCGCCGGTCGTCGTCACGTTCTGGCCGCACCCGCGCGCCGTGCTCGGCGGCGGGGCGCCGCCGCTCATCTGCACCCTCGCCCATCGCGTGGCGCTGCTGCGCCGCCAGGGGGCGGCCGGGGTGGTGGTCCTGCCGTTCGACGCCGAGGTCGCGGCGTGGTCACCCGAGGACTTCGCCCGGCGGGTGCTGCACGACCGGCTCGGGGCGTCGCGCGTGGTCGTCGGCGCCGACCACCGCTTCGGCCGGGGCCGCCAGGGCGACGTGGCGCTGCTCGGGCGCCTGGGCGAGCGGCTCGGGTTCGTCGCCGAGCCCGTGCCGCTGCTGGAGACCGGCGGCCTCAAGGCCTCCAGCACGGCCGTCCGCGACGCGCTCGGCCGCGGAGACCTGGCGCTCGCGGCGCGCCTCCTCGGCCGCCCCGCGTCGGTGCTCGGGCGCGTCGTCCGCGGCGACCAGCGCGGGCGCGCGCTCGGGTTCCCCACGGCCAACGTGGACCTGGGCGCGGCGCTGCGCCCCCCCCGCGGCGTCTACGCCGTGCGCGCGCGCCTGGTCGTCGACCACGAGGACGGGCCGTGGCTGCCGGCGGTGGCCAACGTCGGCCGCCGCCCGACGGTGGCCGCCGACGGGCAGGACCTCGTGGAGGTCCACCTGCTCGAGGGCGGGCGCGACCTCTACGGCCTCGACCTCGAGGTGGAGCTCGTCGTGCGCCTGCGCGACGAGCGGCGCTTCGACGGGCTCGACGCCCTGCGCGACCAGATCGGCCGCGACGTCGCCCGTGCGCGCGAGGCGCTCGGGGTCTGAGGCTACGACGTCGCCCGGAACGACTCGACGAAGCGAGTGAACGCTGGCCGCGCCGCCTGCACGGTCGCCGCCGGGCCGACGAGCTTGACGAAGAACGGCCCCGCGGGCGTCTCGACGATCGCGCCCAGGAGGCGCCAGCCCGGCTTGTTCACCCGCTCGCCGGCGCCGGGGCGCGTCTCGGCCACGTAGGTGCCGGCGAGCTCGATGACGTGGGCCGCCAGGCCGCCGACGTCACGGCGCTCGAGCTTCGCCGCGGCCTTCGACGAGCCCCCGTCCGGCTGCCGGAACTGCGAGATCCAGCGGTCCAGGTTGTCCTCGACCGAGCCGCCGCCGCCGCCGAAGTGGAACACGACGAGCTCGCCGTCCTCGGAGTCGCCCTCGGCCCGGGGCAGGCGGTACTGCGCCGCGCGCATGCGGTTGGCGGCCGGCTCCTCGACCCACCCGGCGTCGGTCGGCGGCGTGAAGCTCACGCCGGCGACCGTCCTCGGGCGCGGGGGGGCCGGCGCGTCCTGGGCCGGCGCGGCCGGCAGGAGCAGCCCGGTCAGGGCCAGGAGCGTGAGCGCGCGCCGCATGAGGTCCTCCTCGTCGGGGTCAGGTTATACCGGCCGGCCCCGGGGCGAGCCTGACCCTGGCGCGCCCGGCCGAGGCCATGGTAGGCAGGGGGCCCGCCAACGCCCCAAGAGGAGGATCCGGATGCCCGCGAAGGACCGCTACCACGTCGTGACCCTCCCTGGCGACGGGATCGGCCCCGAGGTCACGGTCGAGGCCGTGAAGGTCCTCACGGCCGCGGCCGCCCGCCACGGCGTGGCCTTCGACCTCGAGGAGATCCCCGGCGGCGGCGAGCACTACCTGAAGCACGGCGTCGAGTGGCCCGACGGCTCGGAGGCGCGCGTGGCCGCCGCCGACGCCATCCTCCTCGGCGCCGTCGGCGCCGACGACCCGGTCACGAAGCGCAGCGTGTTCACGAAGCCCGGGCAGCCTTACCCCACGGCGCAGCTCGCCGGCTACGCCCTCGTGATCGGCAACCGTCTGCGCCTCGAGCTGTTCGTCAACGTGCGCCCGATCAAGCTCCTGCCCGG
Organism: Planctomycetota bacterium; assembly: GCA_019636275.1. Taxonomy (GTDB): domain Bacteria; phylum Planctomycetota; class J058; order J058; family J058; genus JAMLIC01. Next base: position 39,481 of record JAHBXY010000053.1, read on the forward strand.
CGTGCGCCACAAGGTCTCGGGCCGGTTCATGGACATCTGGGAGCCCGGCCAGGTCGACTACGTCGTGTGCCGCGAGAACACCGAGGAGGCCTACAGCGGCAAGACCCACGACCTGACCGACCCCGAGGGGAACGTGATCGGCCGCATGACGCCGATCGAGGTCACCCGCAAGGCCACCGAGCGCGTGTGCCGCTACGCCTTCGAGCTCGCTCGCCAGCGCAAGGCGCGCGGCCGGCCGGGCAAGGTCACCTGCGTGACGAAGTCGAACATCATCGGCGCCCACAAGTACTTCGAGGACGTGTTCCGCGAGGTCGCCAAGGAGTTCCCGGACATCGAGCCGGACACCTCGCTCTTCGACGCCTTCTGCATGTGGCAGATCCGCAATCCGGAGTGGTTCGACGTCGTCGTGGCCCCCAACCTCGTAGGCGACGTGATCTCCGACAACGGCTCGACCACGCAGGGCGGCATGGGCATGGCGGCCGGCGGGAACATCGGCTTCGAGCACGCCATGTTCGAGCCGATCCACGGGTCGGCGCCCAAGTACGCCGGTCAGGACAAGGTCAACCCGCTGGCGGCGATCCTCTCGGCGGCCATGATGGCCGACTGGCTCGCCGGCCGCTTCGACGACGCGCGCCTGCGCGCCGTGGCCGCCGACATGGAGGCCGCCGTGGCGGCCGTCATGCGCGAGGGCAAGCGCCTCACCTACGACCTCGGCGGCGACGCCCGCTGCTCCGAGTGCGGCGACGCCGTGCGCGACGCGCTGCCTCGCTGAGCCGCGCCGGCCGTACATGGACCCGCCGCCGCGTGCGAGAGGGATGCACGCGGCGGCGGGTCTCTTCATTGACGACGTGAACGACGAAAACGAGAGAGGGAGAGAGAGAGAGAGAGAGAGAGAGAGAGAGAGGTCTAGGCGATCACCAGGCACTCGTCGATCTCGTCGAGGATCGACTCGAGGGGCTTCTCCTCCGGACCCACCTGCAGGTTGAGCGACGGCGGGTCGATCTGGGTCATTCCGCCGCAGGCGGCGGCCTCGAGGCCCGAGACGGACACGGCGACGAGCAGGGCGGCGACGAGCTTCTTCATGGCGATCTTCCTCCGGTGCGGGCCACTCTTGCAGCCCGCGTGCCGCGGCCGAGGCCACGAGCGCGTGGCACTTGGGCGGCTCGGATGCGTCGCACCGTCCGCGGCCGGACAGGGCCGGGTCCGGCGACGGCCAGGTCACAGCGGCCGTCGCTTGTCGTGTGCCCACGTCGAGGAGCGGGACCCTTGCTCCGCTTCGCGGCCTCGCTCGGGGATGCCGCTCACCGGTCGCTCCCAGATCAACGGTGAGCGCGGTCAGAGGCGCAGGGCGAGATGGAGCAGCGCCTTCGCGAGGGCGAAACTGACCGTAGAGGCGCCGGCCACCGCGGTCAGCCCGACGACGACGCTCACATCCTGGAGCGCAGTCAGGAGCAGCCCGCGCTGCTCGACGAGCGTCAGCGACAGCTCGGGCCCGGCCGCGAGCGCGTAGCGGCGAGGAGCCCGGCCACCAGGCCGATCCGGCCGACGGCCGAGAGCGCGAGGCCGGCGGCGAGGGGCAGGGTGGCGAGCAGGTCGCCGACGGCCGGCGCGACGTCCTGCGGGCTCGAAGGCGGCGAGGTGGGCACGTGGGGATGCTCTCGCGCGGCCCCGCCGTGCCGCTACCCTGTGCCCCTCAGCTCGACGGCGCCGGCGCGCCCTGCACGAGCGCCTTGCAGGCCTCCTCGCAGCGGCGGCACGCCTCCGCGCACACCCGGCAGTGCTCGTGCTTGCCCGCGTGCCGCGCGCACACCTCGGCGCAGGCGCGGCAGGCCGCGATGCAGGCCTCGAGCTGCGCCCGCAGCACGTCGGCGTTGCGCGCGGTCTGGCGCGAGATCAGCCGGCCGGTCGTGTCGCACACGTCGGCGCAGTCGAGGTCGAGCCGGATGCACTCGACGAGCGCCGCGACGTCGGCCTCGCCCAGGCACGCGTCGGCGCAGGCGGTGCACGTCTCGGCGCAGTCGAAGCAGGCGTCGATGCACGCGGCCAGGGCGTCGAGCTCTCCCTGGGCCGAGCGCGGGTGGGTCCTGAGCATCTGCACGGCGAACGACACGGATCACCTCCTCCCGGCGCTCCCGGTCAGGAGACGCGCGAAGGCCGGGCCGGCGCAGGCCCTGTGGCCCCGGGCCGCGATGGGACGCCCGCGTCCCGCGCGGGCGCGCCGTCACCCGTGGTGCGACAGGAGCAGGAGCGAGCGCGAGGGGACGATCATCCCCTCGCCGCTGACCGTCTGCTCGGGCGCCTCCGGCCGCGCCGTGCACACCAGCTCGCGCCAGTCCCCCGGCCCCTGGACCAGCGGGAAGGTGACGTAGATCGGCTCGGGCGCCGAGTTGAGGAGCATGAGGAGCGTGTCGCCGACGAGGAGCTCGCCGCGCTCGTCGACCTCGTCGGTGGCCGCGCCCTGGATGAGCATGCCGACGAAGCGGTCCTGGCGGTGCCAGTCGTCCTGCGTCATCTCGCGCCCGTCGCGCCGCACCCAGGTCACGTCCTTGACCGACCCGGCCCCCTCCATCGGCCGCCCGCTGAAGTGCGCCCGCCGGCGCAGCACCGGCTGGCGGCGGCGCAGGTCGAGCAGGCGGCGCGTGAACTCGAGCAGCCGCCGGCCGCGCTCGTCGAGGCGCCAGTCGACCCACGCCAGCTCGTTGTCCTGGCAGTAGGCGTTGTTGTTGCCCCGCTGCGTGCGGCCGAGCTCGTCGCCGCCGAGGAGCATCGGCACGCCCTGGGAGAAGGCGACGGTCGCGAGCAGGTTGCGCTCCATGCGCCCGCGCAGCTCGTTGACCTCGGGGTCGGTCGTCGGCCCCTCGACGCCCCAGTTGCGGCTCCAGTTGGCGTCGCTGCCGTCGCGGTTCTCCTCGCCGTTGAGCTCGTTGTGCTTGCGCTCGAACGTGACGAGGTCGGCGAGCGTGAAGCCGTCGTGGCAGGTCACGTAGTTGACGCTCGACGTCGGCGCGCGCCGCTTGTGCTGCCCGTAGAGGTCGGACGAGCCGCTGACGCGCGAGGCCAGCTCGCCCAGCTGCCCGTGGTCGCCGCGCCAGTAGCGGCGCACCGTGTCGCGGTAGCGGCCGTTCCACTCCGCCCAGCCGTAGGGGAAGTTGCCGATCTGGTAGCCCCCCTGCCCCAGGTCCCAGGGCTCGGCGATCAGCTTCACCTGCGAGAGGACCGGGTCCTGCTGGATGAACGCGAAGAAGCGGTCGAGCCGGTTCATCTCGAACAGCCCGCGCGCGAGCGCCGGCGCCAGGTCGAAGCGGAACCCGTCGACGTGCATCTCCTGCACCCAGTAGCGCAGGCTGTCCATGAGGAGCTGCAGCACGTACGGGTGGGCGAAGTTGAGCGTGTTGCCGCAGCCGGTGTAGTCGACGTAGCGCCGCCGGTCCTGCGGGTCGAGGTGGTAGTAGGCGGCGTTGTCGATCCCGCGGAAGGAGAGCGTCGGCCCCTGGCCGCCGCCCTCGGCCGTGTGGTTGTAGACGACGTCGAGGATGACCTCGATCCCCGCCGCGTGCAGGCCCTTGACCATGGCCTTGAACTCGTGGACGGCGGTCGCCGCGCCGCCCGAGGCGTAGCGGGCCTCCGGCGCGAAGTAGCCGACCGAGTTGTAGCCCCAGTAGTTGACCCTCCCGCGCTCGACGAGGTGCGGCTCGGACGACAGCGCGTGCACCGGCAGGACCTCGACCGCCGTCACGCCGAGCGCCTGGAGGTGCGCGACCACGGGCGGCGCCGTCAGCCCCAGGTAGCGGCCGCGGTGCGCCTCGGGGACCTCCGGGTGCAGCATGGTCGTGCCCTTCACGTGGCACTCGTAGATCACCGTCCGGTGCCAGGGGGTGCGCGGCGGGCGGTCGTCGCCCCAGTCGAACGCGGGGTCGACGACGACGCCGCGCGGCAGGGTCGCCGCGCTGTCGCGCGGGTCGAGGACGTCCGGGTCGCCCGGCGCGCTCCCCACCTGGACCGGGTCGTAGTCCACGGTGCCCGAGAGCGCCCGCGCGTAGGGGTCGAGGAGCAGCTTGTTCGGGTTGAAGCGGTGCCCCTCGGTCGGCGCCCAGGGCCCGCGGACGCGGTAGGCGTAGAGCGCGCCCGGCCGCAGGTCGGGCAGGCACGCGTGCCACACGGCGTGCGTCCGCTCACGCAGCGGCACGCGGTGCGCCTCCTGCGCGCCCCCCGGGCCGTCGAACAGGCACAGCTCGACGGCGGTCGCGTGCTCGGAGAACAGCGCGAAGTTCACGCCCTCCCCCGTCCACGTGGCCCCGAGCGGGTAGGGGCAGCCCGGCCAGACGCGCATCGCGCTCCTCCACCACCCCCGTCCCCGGCGGGGGAAGCGGCGGAGTGTGCCACGAGGTCGACCGTCGCGCAGGGTCCGTGGTCAGCGGTCGCGCACGACCACCACGGCGCCCTCCTCGGCGCAGACGTAGGTGGTGTAGCGGTCGCCGCCGAGGCAGGCGCAGAGCCCGTGGTGGCGGTCGCGCCCGGTGACGCTCCGCAGGAGGTAGAAGCGGCGCGGCGCGCCCGTGAGCGGGTCGCGCAGGGTGACCAGCGCCAGGTCGTCGGCGGTCCCGCCCTCGTCGAGCGGCCCCTTCGCCAGGACGGCCCGCAGGGCCAGCGCGAGCGCCTCGGGCGCGGCGATCCGCGGCTCGCCCGCGACGACCGGCGGCGGCAGGTGACGGACGAAGGCCGTGACCTCGCAGGTGGCGGGGTCGAGCACGAGCTCGACCCGGTCGCGCGGCTCCTCCTCCACCTCGAACGTGCGCCGCTCCGTGGAGTGCATGCCGATCGACCCGCTGCTGCCGTTGGTCCGGCGAGCCCCGGGGAAGCGCCCGGCGTGCGCCGCCGCGCGCTCCACGCGCTCCGCCAGCGGCATGACGGCCGCGTCCTGGTCGTAGGCGCAGCGCAGGTGCCCGCTGCTGCCCAGCGGCAGGCACGCCCCGCAGCGGGAGAAGGCGACCACCGCCTCTTCGGCCAGCGCCACGCGCACCGAGTAGCGGGGCGTCGAGAGCACGACGCTCGGGCCGACGTCGAGGTCGTCGACGCGCCAGGCCTTCGCGAGCCCGAGCTCCTCCGGCGAGGCGTCGCCGACGAGCGGCGGCTCGGCCTGTAGGAACTCGAGGGCGATCGCGCGCGCCCGGTCGGCCTCGGCCCGGTCCGCGGCGGCCTCCCGCGGGGCCGCCGCCGTGTACAAGGTCGGGCCCACGACCTCTGGCGTCGAGCCCGCGGCGCCGCCCAGCGCGACCGCCACCCCGACCGCCGCCCCAGCCAGCCACACTCGTCCGTTCCTCATGGCACCCTCCGGCCGGGCTCCACGCAGGCGGCGCGCCGACGCAACCCCCTCGTTCTCGACTGCTTCCCGGCGCGTCGGGCGCGCGCGTGGGCAGTTCCTGCACGCACTGGTAAGTCACCCCTGACCAGATGTAAGACGGGGGTGGAGGGATTGATGATCCGACCCGCCGTCCTCGCCGCCGTCGCCGCGGCCGCGCTCGTCACGGCCGCGCCGGCCCGCGCCGACCACCGGGGCAAGATCGCCTGGCAGGGGCCGGACGACGGCTTCGCGGCCGCGCAGTCGGCGCGCAAGCCGATGGTCGTCTTCTTCACGGCCGAGTGGTGAGGGCCCTGCCGCCAGCTGGCAGCTGGCGCCTTCTCGGATGACGGCGTGGTCCAGGCCGTCCGGGGCCTGGTGCCGGTCCTGGTCGACTGCACGCGTCGCGAGGCGCACGCGGAGCTCCGGCAGCGCTACGGCGTGACCGGCTACCCGACGGTCCTGTTCCTGACCTCGCGCGGCGAGCCGATCGCCGCCCTGGGGCGGCGCGACCCGGAGGCGGTCAAGGCGCAGTTCGAGACGATCGCGCGCGAGCACGGCCCGCGGCGGCCGGCGCGCCAGCCCGGCGGCGCCGGGGGCCAGCCCGAGCAGCCCGAGCCGCCCGCGCCGTCGGCGCCCGGGGCGCGGGTGAAGGTCGTCGACGCGACGCTGGCCGAGGGGCTCGAGCAGGCGCGCGCCGAGGGCAAGCTCCTGGCGCTCATCTTCGCCGACCCCGAGGGCCGGCGCCGCGACGAGCAGACCGAGCAGGTGGTCGCCGCCCTGCGCGGGCGCGGGATGGACCAGCTGCCCGAGCGCTTCCACTGGGTCCGCCGGCCGCTCTGCGACGACATCGGCATGAACACGCCCGAGGCCGACGCCTACCAGTGCCGGCGGGCGCCCACCATCGTGCTCCTCGACCCGTGGGCGGAGGCCCCGCGGGGCCGGCCGCACCCGGCGCTCGGCACGAAGGACGCGCTGGGGGAGCTGCGCGCCGCGCTCGAGCGCGCCTCGATCGAGGCGGCGCGGGCGGGGCATCCGCCGCCGGCCCCGCGGCGGCCCTAGTCTCCTGGGTCAGAGATCCGCCGGAAAAGGCCGGGGCGGGCGCTGGTTTTCTGGCATGCCCCGGAGTGCCTAGACGCAGGCCGGCCGCCGGGTTTTTGATCGGTCCCGCGCCTTTTCTTGGTGCTGGTTTCCCGGCGGCGCCAAATGCGCAACCCCAGCGACCGAGGGCTTTGCGCTTGGCATCGTGTTTGTGTGCGTTCTCTGCACGAGGAGACGCATGACCCCGAAGACCATTGGTCGGCCCAAGGCTGTCCTTGTCCTGACCGACGACGAGCGCGAGGTTCTGATCCGATACGCGCGGCGAGCGACGATCCCCCAGCGGATCGCCCTGCGCGCTCGGATCGTCCTGAACTGCGCCGAGGGCTTCACCAACCAGCAGGTAGCCGCCGGCATGGGTCTCAACGGGGACACCGTAGGGAAGTGGCGAGCCCGCTTCGCGGCTGATCGCCTTGAGGGCCTCCTCGACGAGCCCCGGCCTGGCGCTCCTCGGACGATCGGCGACGACGACGTCGAGAGGGTCGTCGTGAAGACCCTCGAAACGATGCCCAAGAACGCCACTCAGTGGAGCACCCGTGAAATGGCGAAGAACGTCGGATTGAGCCCTTCCGCCATTGGCCGGATCTGGCGGACGTTTGGCCTCAAGCCGCACCGGAGCGAGACGTTCGTCCTGTCGAAGGACCCTCAGCTCGTCGAGAAGGTGCGCGACATCTGCGGGCTGTATCTCAACCCACCGGATCGTGCTCTGGTCCTGTGCGTCGACGAGAAGTCCCAGATACAGGCTCTGAACCGAACTCAGCCGCTCATTCCGATGACGCCATACCAGGTCGAGAGCCGCACTCACGATTACGAGCGGCATGGGACCACCACCCTGTTCGCGGCCCTCGACGTCGCCACTGGGAAGGTGATCGGCAAGTGCTTTTCGCGGCATCGGGCGAAGGAGTTCCTGGCCTTCCTCAAGCAGGTGAGCGCAGAGGTCCCAGCGGACCAGGACGTCCATGTGATCCTCGACAACTACGCGACCCACAAGACGCCTGCCGTCCAGCGGTGGCAGGTGAAGAACCCGCGCTTCCACTTTCACTTCACGCCGACGAAGGGCTCCTGGCTGAACCTGGTCGAGCGGTGGTTCGGCCTCCTGACCCAGCGAAAGATCAAGCGGGGAACTCACACGAGCACGCAGGCGCTCGTTCAAGCGATCAATGATTACCTATCGGCCAGCAACGAGGATCCGAAGCCGTTCGTCTGGACGAAGACAGCAGACGAGATCCTGGGCAAGATTCGCCGCTTCTGCGAGCGAACCGGCGTGGCCCACCAGATCCCACCGACTATTCCGACGGATCTCTGACCCAGGAGACTAGAGGCCCGGCCGGAAAGGCGCCAGGCAGCTGCCTCGGACGGTCCGGGCCGGGCCGACTCCGGCCGGGGGTCCCTGTGCTCGGCCGCCGATCCACCCGTAAGTCCTCGAAGTGTGAGACCGCAGCGGCCGAGCACACGGATCCCCCGGCATCAGCGATGAGGCTAGAGGGCCGGCAGGAAGGCCGCGAAGCGGCTCTCCGGCCGGCCCTCCAGCGTCACAGCCCCAGGAACGCGTCGACCCGCCGCAGGATGAACCCGAAGGCGAAGCAGGCCGTGTCGTGGTCGCCGGCGAGGACGTATGTCTCCGGGCCGCCCATGGCGCGGCGCAGGCGCAGCCCGCAGGCGGTCGGCACGAGCGTGTCCTCGGCGCCAAGGAACAGGAGCACCCGCGACGGATCGACGTGCGGCGCCAGCCGCAGGGGGTCGGTGCGCACGTGGCGGCGCAGGTCGGCCGCCAGCGCCTCGGCCTCGAGCCCCGCCGCCGCCCGGGCCTCGCGCCAGGCGACGACCGAGGGCTCCTCGCTCGTGGCCAGGATCACGGGCAGGTCGCCGCCCGGCAGGAGCAGCGCCGCGCGCTCGACGCGCGGCTCGACGGCGAGGAGGACCGCCCCGTAGATCCCGCCGGCCGAGACACCCACGTAGACCACGCGCGACACCTCGGCGCGGCCGGCCAGCGCCTCCACGGTCGCGCGCCCGAGCGCGACGGCGGCCGCGAGCTTGCGCTCGAGCCCCGGCCCGTCGAGGTCGGGCTGCATGAACAGCGCGTCCGGGACCACCACGGCCGCGTGGGCCCCCCGGCGGGCGAAGCGCGCCGCCAGCCAGCGCGCGGCGAAGGCCGCCTCGAGCGGCGGCGTCATCACGACGAGCGGCCGCGCGCCGGGGCCGTCGGCGCGCGTGACCTCGAGCGTCGCCAGCATCGCGGGCTCGTCCTCGAGCCGCAGGGCCGCCACCTCGCCCGGCCCTGCGGCGGCGAGGGCGGCGTCGACGCGGGCCGCCAGCGCGGGCGACCAGGCCGGCACGTCGTAGCGGGCGCGGTCCTCCTCGGCGAGCGGTCGCGCCGGCCGGGGCGCCGGGTCCTGCGCCCAGCGCTCCCTCACGAGGCCCCAGGGCGGCCCGGGGCCGGGCGGCGCGCGCCAGACGTCGACCTGCCGCGGCGAGCGCTCGCGCGCCGGCGGACCCGTCCAGAAGAACAGCGCCCTGGCCGGGTAGCCCACGAGCGCCTGGACCGCGTAGCCCAGGGCGATCCCGGGCGCCGTCGCGATGTCGACCGCGAGCGGCAGGTCCACCCATGGCGTGGCCCAGGCCAGGGCGGCGACGGGCGTCAGCCCCACGACCAGCGGGGCGGACGCGATCCAGCCGGCGTACTTCGCCCCGACCGCCAGCGGGCCGGCCGGCGCGGGCGCCTCCTCGAGGTGCGCGAGCCCGGCGTTGTGGTGCTCGAGCGCGAACGAGCAGCCGCCCGCCAGGGCGACGGCGAGGAGCGCGGCCCTGCTGCGCACGGGGGACCTCCTTGCGCCGCGGCGCCCTCCCGTGGTACCCCTCCGGGCGGCGACGCGGCGACGAAATCGGGGTGAATCGGTCGTTAAGCGTGGCTTCATGAGAGGAGGTCGCCATGAGCGGCGAGGCGACGGCGCGCGAGGTGGAGCGGCGGGTGCGCGGCGTGCGGCTGCACCAGCTCGAGGGGTTCTTCCACGTGGCCACCCACGGCGGCTTCGCGCGCGCCGCCGCCGAGATGCCGTACCCGATCACCGAGCCTGCCCTGCACCAGCAGGTGCGCAAGCTCGAGCGCGCGCTCGGCGCGTCGCTGCTCGTGCGCGGGCCCGGCCGACGGATGGTCACGACCGCCGAGGGCCGGGCGCTGCTCGCGTTCGTCAGCCCCTACTTCGACGGGCTGCCGCGCGTCCTGCGCGGGCTCGCCGGCGCGGGGGCGGGCGAGCTGGCCGTGGGCACCGAGCCGCTGCTGATCGAGGGCCTCGTGGCCGACGCCCTGGCCGACCTGCGGGCGCGCGTCCCCGGCTGCCGGCTGCAGCTCCTCGAGCTCGACCCGCCGGCGATCTGCGCCGGCCTCGAGCGGGGCGAGCTCGATGTCGGGCTCGCCAGCCTCTCCGCCGCGCCCGGCCGCCTGCGCTACGAGCCGCTCGGCCGCCTCGGGCTGGCGCTCCTCGTGCCCGCCCGGCACCCGCTGGCCGCGCGCCGGCCGCCTCTGCGGGCCGAGCACCTCGCCGGCCACGGGTTCGCGGTCTACGCGCGCGGCACCGAGGGGCGCGCCTTCACCGAGGGGGCCCTCGGCCGCGCCGGCGTGCGCCTGGAGGTGGCCGCCGAGGTGAGCACCGCCGCGGCCATGCGCGCGCTCGTGCGCGCCGGCCTGGCCCCGGCGTTCGTGCCGTCGCTCACGCGCCCGCGCGCCGCGCGCCGGCGCCTGCGCGACGGCGTGGTCGTGTTCGACCTGACCGGCGCCGCCGCCGGCCAGCCGGCCTTCGGGCTCCTCACCCGCGACGCCCCGCTCTCGGGCCTCGCCGCCCGCTTCGCCGAGCTGACCCGCGCCCGCGCGGGGCGCGCGGGCTGACCGCGCTCACCGCTTGATCCGAGCGCGAAGCGAGCAGATCGAGCGGTGGCGCGCATCCCCGAGCGAAGGCGGCGAAGCGGGCCGGAGCGAGGGCGACAGGTGCGTCACTGCGGATCGGAGCAAGGGTCCCGCTCCTCGGACATCACCACTGGCGACGGCCGCTGTGACAGGTCCGGGCCGCCGCCCCGGTCGTGAGCCCGGGCCTGCCGGACCCCTGCGCTAGACTGGAGGGTGGACCGAGAGAGCGCCGCGCCGCAGGGGCGGACGAGGGACGGATGAACCAGCCCCTGAGGGCCGACGACGACGCGCGCGACGACGACGACGCCCCCGGCCCCGACGACGCCGCGCCCGCCACCGGCCCCGGCCCCACCTACCAGGGCTTCGCGCTCGACCGCTTCCAGCGCGACGCGATGACCGCGATCGCCCGCGACCACAACGTGATCGTCGCCGCGCCGACCGGCGCGGGGAAGTCGCTCATCGCCCACTACGCGATCGAGCAGGCGCTCGCGCGCGGCAAGCGCGTGATCTACACGGCGCCGATCAAGGCGCTCTCGAACCAGAAGTACCGCGAGCTCACGGAGGCCTTCCCCGGCCGGGTGGGGATCTCGACCGGCGACGTGTCGATCGACGCGCAGGCGCCGGCCGTGATCATGACCACGGAGATCTTCCGCAACACGATCTTCGACGACCCGGACCGCTTCGACGACGTCGCCTGGGTGATCTTCGACGAGGTCCACTACCTCGACGACGCCGACCGCGGCACGGTGTGGGAGGAGTCGCTGATCTTCGCCCCGGCCAACGTGCGGGTCGTGGCCCTGTCGGCCACGGTCTCCAACCTGCACGAGTTCGCCGCCTGGCTGCAGGAGGTGCGCGGCTCGCGCGTCGAGGTCGTCCTCGAGACCCACCGGCCCGTGCCGCTCTCCGTGCACGCCTTCTCCACCGAGGGCGGCCTCAGGCCCCTGTCGCAGGTGCACCAGCTCCGCCCCGGCGCCCGCCCGCGCGGGCGCCGCGTGGTCGAGAGCGGGCGCGGCTACCAGGAGCGCGCCTGGCGCCGCCTCGTGCAGCTCATCGCCGAGCGCGACCACCTGCCCTGCCTGTTCTTCCTCTACTCGCGCGACGCCTGCGAGCGGCTGGCGGAGGCCTGCCAGGGCGAGCGCCTGGTCCGCTCGCGGCAGGCCAGCGAGGCCGCGCGCGCCGAGTTCCAGCGCCTGGCCCGGGCCTTCGAGCTCGACCCGCGCGACCCGGTCGTGACGCAGCTCGAGCGGCTCGCCAGCAAGGGGATCGCCTATCACCACGCGGGGATCCTCCCCGCGCTCAAGGAGGTGGTCGAGCGCCTGTTCACGGCCGGGCACATCCGGCTCCTGTGCGCCACGGAGACCTTCGCGCTGGGCGTCAACATGCCCGCGCGCTCGGTGGCCTTCGAGGGGCTGAAGAAGTTCGACGGGCGCGAGCGCGTGCCGCTCAAGACGCGCGAGTTCCAGCAGATGGCCGGCCGCGCCGGGCGGCGCGGGATCGACGAGCAGGGCACGATCTACGTCACGTTCGACCCCAACCGCGACGAGCCCAACGTCTACACGGGGATCGTCACGGGCCGCGTCGAGCCGGTCGAGAGCCAGTTCAACCTGTCCTACGGCACGCTCGTGACCCTGTGGGGGCGGCTCGGCGACCGGATCTACGAGGCCTGCGAGCGCTCCTTCGCCAGCTACCGCGCCCGGCAGCGGCGCGTGCGCCGCG
>JAHBXY010000054.1 GCA_019636275.1 Planctomycetota bacterium
GCGGCGCTCGCCGCCGCGCTCGCCGCGCCCGCCCTCGACGACGAGGAGCGCGGCGCCGCCGCGCGGGAGCGCGAGCGCCTCCTGCGGCAGCTCGACCACGCGCGGCGCGCCGAGCCCGCGTTCGCGGGGCTGCGCGGCGAGGCGGAGTTCGAGGCGCTGTTCCGGTAGGGCCGAGGAGGAGAGGCTCGCCGCCGGCCCGCTACCCGTCCATGCGCTCCCGGGCCCGCGCCAGGGCCGGGCCGAGCTTCTCGGACCAGCCGGGCACCCGCCGCCCGAGGTCCTCGAGCTTGGCGCGGCAGGCCGCGTCGAGGTCGACGCCGTAGCGCGTGGCCAGCTCGGCCGCGCACACGACGACATCGGCCAGCTCGCCCGCGAGCTGCTCGGGCGCGGGGGCGGCGCCGTAGCACTCGCGCTCGAGGACCAGCTTGCACACCTCGCCCGCCTCCTCGGCGAGCGCGAGGGCCGCGCCCACGCGCGGGTGCGCGACCGGCGCCAGGAGCGCCGCGACGCGCCGCTGCAGGGCGCCGAGGTCCATGGGCTGGCTCGCCGGCTCGCTCACGTCGCAGCCTCCTACTCGCGCGCCGTGCGCGGCGAGCCGCGCCCGCGCAGGAGGACGACGCGGCGGCCGCCCTCCTCGAAGGTCACCTCGTCCATGAAGCTGCGCATGAGGAACAGCCCGCGCCCGAGGAGGCCGTCGCCCGGCGCGCCGCGGCGGGCGAGGACGGCCGCCACGTCGAAGCCGGGGCCCTGGTCCTCGATGACCACCCGCAGGGCGGCCGGGTCGAGGTCGACGCCGACGCGCACGACGCGCCGCTCGAACGGCGCCTCCTCGCGGCGCTTGCGGCAGAGCGCCTCGAGCGCCGCCCGGTCGGCCGGGAGGCGCCCCGAGAGCTCCAGGCTGCCGTGGACGATCGCGTTGAGCAGCGCCTCCTGCAGGGCCACCTCGACGTGGATCAGGTCGTGCGTCTCGACGACCCCCATCTCGACCGCCCCCTGCGTCAGGTGCGGGAGGACGCGCGGCAGGGCGCCCGGGTCCGGGGGCAGCTCGAACAGCTTGCCCTGCTGGAGGAGGAACGCGTGCCCCTCCTCGCGACGGCGCCGGCCGCTCGCCAGCTCGAGGCTCTGCCGGACGACGTGCTCGAGCTCGGTGTTGCGGAAGGGCTTCCGCAGGTAGTTCGTGGCCCCGGCGCGCAGGGCCTCGACGGCCACGTCCTCGCGGCCGAGGCCGGTCATGATGACGACCGGCAGGGCGGGATGACGGCGGCGGATCGCCCGCGTGAGCTGCAGCCCGTCCATGTGGGGCATGTTGACGTCGGTGACGATCAGGTCGACGCCGTCGCCGGCGCGGAGGCGCTCGACGGCCTCCTCGCCGTCGGCGGCGAGGACCACCTCGTAGCGCCCCTCGAGGAACCTGGCGAGCAGGTCGCGCACCTGCGGGTTGTCGTCGACGAGTAGGATCTTGGGGCGCTCGTCGTCGACCATGACCAGGTGGGTTGTGGCCGCGTCGGCCGGCATTTGCAAGCGGGTGCTTTCGACATGACCAGGCGCGCCACCCTTCCTCTCCTCGTCGCCTGCGCCCTGGCGCTCGCCGGCGGCCTGGCCGCGGCGCAGGACGGGCTCGAGCCGCCGCGGGTCCGCCGCGAGCGGGGCCTCGTGTTCAAGGCGCCCGAGGGCTGGCGGCCGACCGAGCCGATCGAGCCCGAGCGGGCCGCCTGGACGGTGCGCCCCGACCCGGAGGGCCCCCGCCTGCGGGTGACGCTCCTGCGGCACCGGGTGCGCCGCCCGCTGGCCGAGCGCGTGGCCACGTGGGCCGGTCACTTCGAGGGCGAGGACGGCGAGCCGCTCGCGGCCGACGCGGCCGAGCGCGAGGAGGTCGACCCGACCGAGGCCGACGGCGTGACCGCCACGCTCGTGGCCCTGCGCGGGACCTTCTCGGGCCCGCTCGACACGGGCGAGGAGCGCCGCGCGCGGCCGGGCTGGGCCGCGTTGCACCTCGTCGTCGACGGCCCCGACGCGACCTGGGTCGCCAGCCTCGTCGGCCCGGCGGCGGTGGTCGACCGCTGCCGCGACGGCATGCGGGCCCTGGCCAGGGACGTGCGCGTGGGCCTGATCGACCCGGACGTCGAGCCGGACGACGGCGGGGACGAGCGACGCTGAGGTGTGCTCGACGGCTGCGGCCGACGATGCCGGCCGCGGCGGCGCGCGCGCGGGCTCGAAGTAAGTCGCTACGTCGTCGCCCGCGCGCATCGCCGCCGCGGCTCGGCCTCGTCGGCCTCGCCTCACGTGTTGCTCCGATCGAAGGCTGCACACCAGGACTCGGCAGCGAGGAGCGGAGGCTTCATGCGCTCTGAGCGGCCGGAGGGCGCCGGGGCGCTGCGCTGGACCGGCGCGCCCCGGTCGCGCGCCGACGTGGCGGTCTACGGGGTCGTCGCGGCGCTGATCGTGCTGGCGCTCGCAGGGCCGCCGCTGGCCGGGGCGCTCGACCCGCGGCTGCCGGTGTCGGTGGTGTACCACGAGGTCAAGCTGATCTCGACGATCGGCTCGGAGCCTCGACGCGACCCGTGGGGGACGTCGTTCATCCACACCGCCGACGGCCGCGTCTGGAGCCTCGGCCCCAACCGCCTCGACGACGGCGGCCGCGGCGACGACATCCTCGTCCTGGACGATCGCTCCGCCTGGCTCCAGCTCTACACCGGCGGCGCCGAGGGCCTCTTCGGCCTCGCCGTGCTCCTGGCGCTCCTGTGGGAGCTCCTGCGCGCGCTGTCCGAGCGGCTCCGGGCCCCGCGCGGACCCCTGCCGGCCGAGGCGGGTCAGGCCGCGGCGCTGGCCCTGCTCGTCGCCCCGGTCGTGGGTGTGGGCCTCCTCATCGTCTCGCACCTCCTCCCGGGCCAGGCCCTGACCGACCTGGGCGAGGCCCTCCGCGGCGCCATGCTGGTCCCCTGGGAGCTGGCCCTCGCCGCCACCGTCTACCTGCTCACGGCCGCGGTGCTCCTGGGGATACGGCTCCGCGCGCCGGAGGCGGCCGAGTCCGCCGGAGACGGGGGGCAAAGTTGACGGCGGTCGCCGGCCGATAGGCGGGGTGAGAGGTCACCCATGAGCGCGAACGCCACGATCCTGCGCCTGCCCGCCGCCCGCACGACCACGACGCGCCGCACGAAGAACGACGTGAACCCGCCGCGCAAGACGAGCGAGTCGGGGCGCAAGCTGCGCCTGGTGACCGGCGTGACCAAGGACCAGGACGGCATGGCCACCGACTACTCGGTGCGCCTGGCGCCGGGGGCGATCGCCCGCATCAAGCTGAGCGAGGTGGCGCCCGGCCACTCGTGGATCGACTGGGTCTACGTCCCGCCGGACTGGCGCGACCTGGGCCTCGGCGGCCAGCTCATGCGCCGCGTCCTCGAGGACGCCGACCGCCACGGCGTGCGCCTCTCGCTCGAGGCGCGCGCCTGCGGCGACACCGACCAGGCCGCGCTCGAGCGCTGGTACCAGGGCCTGGGCTTCGTCCGCTCCGGCCGCCGCGGGACCTTCGGCCCGATCCTCGTCCGGCCCGTGGCCCGCGCCCGCGCCGCGTAGCGCCGGCGGGCTTACAACCCAGCGCGCTCACCACCGACGGAGGCAGGATCCAGAGGACGGGTGAACCACCCGCCCTCTGCTCCCTCTGCTCCCCTGTCGTGAGCACTTCTTCAGCGCCCTGAGGTCCGAGAGAGACCTTCCTTCCCCACCGGCCGCTCGTCCCGACCCGCCAGAGCGAGCGATGGGGACGGGCGGAGCGGGACGGTTCGTGCCAGTCCGGGACTCACGCCAGTCGCCCGCCCCTCGCGAGCGCATCACTCAGCTCAGAGCGCCGCGCGCAGCGCCGACCGGTCGGCCGCCGTGGCCTGCGCCGCGCGCCACGCGTTCTCCGGCAGGAGCTGGCTGACGTAGAAGCGGGCCGTCTCCACCTTGCTCGCGTAGAACGCCGACTCCGCGTTGTCGCCCGCCCAGCCGGCGCGCGCCTCGGGGTCGGTCGGCGCGCCGAGCGCCGCGAGGCGCTCCTCGGCCAGCAGCGCCTGCTGCATGAGGTAGTAGCCGCCCACGAGGTTGCCCACGAGCGACAGGAACGGGGTCGCCCCCAGGGCCGCGCCGAGGAGGTCCTCCTTGGCGATCTGCTTGCCGAGGTGCAGGGCCGCCTTGCCGACCTCGTCGGCGCGCCGCTCGAGCTCGGCCAGCTCGCCGTCGAGCGCGCCGCCCGCCTTGCCCTTGCTGCCGCGGGCCAGCGCCACGACGTCGCCCAGGAGCTCCTTGAGCGCGGCGCCCTGGTCGCGGGCCACCTTGCGGAACAGGAGGTCGATCGCCTGGATCCCGTTGGTGCCCTCGTAGACGCACGCGATGCGCGCGTCGCGCACGAGCTGCTCGACGCCGTACTCCTTGATGTAGCCGTAGCCGCCGAACACCTGCATGGCCGTCGAGCAGGCCTGGAAGCCGATCTCGCTGCCCCAGGCCTTGCAGATCGGCGTGAGGAGCGCGACGCGGCGGGCGATGCGCGCCTTCGCCTCGCCCTCGGCCCGTTGCTCCTCGTCGAGGAGCAGGCCGGTGTGCAGGAGGAGCGCCCGGGCCGCCTCGCCCTGCGCCTTGACCGTCAGGAGCATGCGCCGGACGTCCGGGTGCTCGATGATCGCGACCTTCTCCTCGGTGATGCTCTTGCCCTGGGCGATCGACGAGCCCTGGTGGCGCTGCTTGGCGTAGCGGAGCGCCAGGCCGTAGGCCGTGGCCGCGAGCGCCTGCCCCTGCTGGCCGACGACGATGCGCTCCTCGTTCATGATCTCGAACATGATCGAGATCCCCTCGCGGCGCTTGCCGATGAGGTAGCCCTCGCACCCGCCGTTCTCGCCGAACTTCATGGTCGTCGTGACCGACCCGTGGATGCCCATCTTCTCCTCGATCCCCGAGCAGAAGACGTCGTTCTTGACCGTGGGCTTGCCGTCCGCGTCGAGGCGGTACTTGGGCACGATGAAGATCGACAGGCCCTTCACGCCGGGGCCGTCCTCGTCCACGCGCGCGAGCACGATGTGGACGTGGTTGTCCGTCATGTCGTGCTCGCCCGAGGTGATGAACACCTTCTCGCCCTGGATGGCGTAGCGGTCGCCCTCGATGTGCACGGCGCGCGTGCGCGAGGCGCCGACGTCGGAGCCGGCGTTGCTCTCGGTCAGGCACATGGTCCCCTGCCACTCGGCCGAGATGAGCGGCCGAGCCCAGGTCTGCTTCTGCTCGTCGCTGGCGCGGCGCAGGAGCATGTTGGCGCAGGCGCGCGTCAGGCCGGTGTAGTTGTGGAACGCGCAGCAGGTGGCGATGATGAGCTCGTCGATCGCCGTGACGAGCACCTGCGGCAGGTCCTGCCCGCCGTGGTCCGACGGCGCGCCCATGCCGCCCCAGCCGCCCTCGCGCCACTGGTCGAGCGCCTCGCGGTAGCCCCTGGCGGTCGTGACCGTCCCGTCGGGGTTGCGCCGGCAGCCCTGCTTGTCGCCGGGCGCGTTGATCGGCGCCAGGAAGCCGCCGACGAAGGTCGCGCCGGCGTCGAGGAAGGCGTCCATCGTGTCCCGGTCGAGGCCGACCGCCTCGTGCGCCTTGAGGTGCTCGAAGAGGACGAACCGCAGGTCGCGGAGCTGGAGGGGGGTGTCGGACATGGCTTCCTCCCGGGGTTGGGGGTCAGACTCTACCCGAGCCCGGCGAGGCGGAGGAGGGACACGCGGCGCGTCGTCAGCCCGGCGCGCCGTTCCCCGTCCAGCGGCGCACCTCGCTCAGGAGCACGTCGAGGTCGACGGGCTTCTTGAGGAGGGAGCGCACGTGGAGCCCCCCGCTCTCGGCCGCGCCCGTGAGGACGATGACCGGCAGGCCGCTGAGCGCCGGGCGGCGCGTCAGCTCCTGGACGAACTCCCAGCCGTTCATCGTCGGCATCATGAGGTCGAGCAGCACGACCGCCGGCACGTGCCCCTGGTCCAGCCAGCCCAGCGCCTCGCGGGCGTCGCCGAAGGACACGACGTCGAGGCCGTCGAGCGTCAGGACGCCGCTGAGCGCCTCGCGGATGTCGGCGTCGTCGTCGACGATCAGGACCTCGCTCGCGGCGGTCACGGCGGCGCCCCCGCGCCGCGCAGGGGCAGCTCCACCGTGAAGGTGGCCCCCGCCCCCGGAGCGCTGGCGACGTGGATGGCGCCGCCGAGCGCCTCGACGATCTGCCGCGAGATGAACAGCCCCAGGCCCAGCCCGCCGTAGTGCCGGGCCGAGACGCCCCGCTTGAAGCGCTGGAAGATCTGCCCCTGCGTGCCCGGGTCCATGCCGATCCCGCGGTCGCGCACGCTCAGGCGCGCCCGGCGGGCGTCCGCCTCGACCGTCACGTCGACCGGGCGGCCGGCGCCGTACTTGATCGCGTTGGAGAGCAGGTTGGCCACGACCTGCTCGAGCCGCCCTCGGTCCCAGCGGCCGACGACCGGGCCCGGGGCGTGCAGCGTCACGGCGACGCCCGCGGCCGTCGCCTCGCCGGCGAAGAGCTCGAGCACGTCGCGCGCGACCAGGGTCAGGTCCACGGGCTCGAGCTCGAGGTGCAGCTTCCCGGCGGCCAGGCGCGTCACGTCGAGGAGCGCGTCGACGAGCCGCGAGAGGCGCCGCTGCTGGCGGGCGAGCGTCTGCAGGGCGCGGTCGAGCGCCTCGGGGCGCGCGCGCGCCAGCCCGCCGGCGCGCCGGGCCTGCACCTGCAGGCCCTGGACGATGAGCCCGAGCGACTGCAGCGGCGTGCGCAGCTCGTGCGAGGCGACCGAGAGGAACTCGTCGCGCTGGCGGATCGCCTCCTCGGCGGCGCGCACGTGCCGCGCCGCGGCCACGGCGAGCCCGGCGCGCTCGCCCAGGTCCTCGAGGACCCGCAGGTCCTCCTCGGTCCAGGCGGCGCGCGCCGCCGCCAGCGTGCCCAGGACGAGGCCCCGGGCGACGAGCGGCACGACCGCCGCCTGGTGCTCGCCGTGGCGGACCAGCGCGCCGCGCCCGGCGCGCGTCACCTCGACCCAGGCGGGGTCGTCGCGGCGCGCCCGCTCGGCCAGGGCCCAGGCGCGCGGGCCGTCGGGGGCCGCCTCGACCCGCTCGGGGGCCTCGCCGCCCTCGCCGTCGACGAGGACCGCGCAGTCGGCGCCGAGGGCCAGGGCCACGCCCTCGGCCAGCGCCCGGACCAGGGCCGGGACCGCGAGCTGCGCGGCGTCGAGGGCCCGCGAGACGCCCGCCACGACCTCGAGCCGTGCGGCGTGCGCGGCCAGCGCCTCCTCCGCCCGGCGGCGGGCGGTGACGTCGACGTCCATGCAGGTGAACTCGGTGCTCCCGGCCTGCCCCGGGACCGGGAAGATCGTCGAGAGCACGATCGACTCGCGGCCGTCGCGGCCGCGGACCGGCCACTCCGCCGGGCCGACAGGCCGGCCGGTCGCCGCGATGTGCGCCAGGCGCCGCCGGAACTCCACGGCGCCGTCGGGCCCGAGGAGGCCCACCTCGTCGAGCGTCCGGCCGACCGCGGCGGCGGCGGGGAAGCCGTAGAGGGCCTCCGACGCGGGGTTCCACGCCAGCACGCGCCCGGCCGCGTCGTAGCGCTGGATGGCCACGTTCGGCGTGTTCTCCACCATGGCCCGCAGCGTGGCCTCGCCGGCGGCCAGGCGCTCCTCGGCCAGGCGCTGGGCGGTGATGTCGACCATCACGCCGCGGAGGTGCGTGACCTCTCCGCGCGCGTCGCGGACGAGGCTCACGTGGTCCTCGAGGCGCCGGACGCCCCCGTCGGCCGCGCGGACGCGGTACTCGAAGCGCCGCGGGCCGTCGTCGGGCCAGGGCTGGCGGCAGCCCTCCTCGAGGGCGCGCCGGTAGTCGTCGGGGTCGGTGACCTCCCGCCAGAAGCCCGGCTGGAGCCAACGCGCGAGGGGGTAGCCGAGGATGATCGGCCCCCCGTCGCTGACGTACTCGAAGTCCTCGCAGTCGTGCGCCCGCAGCCAGAGGATCGCGTCCACGCCGTCGATCATCGCGCGCATCCAGCGCTCGGCCTCCTCGGCCCGGGCGCGCGCCTCGCGCTCGGTGACGAGCAGGCGGTCGCGCTCGGCCTCCACCCGCCGGCGCCCGGACACGTCGCGGAAGCTCCACACGCGCCCGACGACCCCGTCGAGCCGCTGCGGCCGGGAGTAGCGCTCGAAGACGCGGCCGTCGCGCAGCTCGATCACGTCGTGGCCCTCGTCCTCGGGGCGCTCGTAGAGGGCGCGGACGCGGGCCAGGAAGGCTGCGGGGTCGGCGAGCTGGTCGAGGACGGCGTCGAGGGCGGCCGCGTCGTCGCCCGTGTGCAGCACCTCGGGCGGGAGGCGCCAGAGCTCGGCGAAGCGCTGGTTGTAGGTGACGATCCGCCCGCGCAGGTCGACGACGAGGATCCCGTCCTGCGTGCTCTCGAGCGTGGCCAGCAGGAGCGACAGGAGCGCGCGGGCGTCGCTCACGTCGACGCCGAGGCCGACGCAGCCGACCACGCGCCCGCGCTCGTCGGCGATCGGGGCCACGTGCGCCTCGAGCTCGTGCCCGCGCCAGGTGAGGGCGCGGCGGCTCACCTGCCCCTGCAGCGCCGCGCGGTGGGCCTCGACGGCGCCGGGGCCCACCTCGTGCAGGACCTCGTCGAGCCGCACCCCGAGCAGGTCGCTGAAGTCGGCGGCCACGCGGCCGGCCAGGGCCGTCACGCGCAGCTCGCGGTCGACGGTCCACAGGGCGCACGGGAGCTGCTCGGCCAGGCGGGCGGCCTGCTCCCCCTCGCGCGTGATCGCCTCGACGCCGACCCCGACCGCGCCGCGGACCTCGCCCTGCGGCCCGCGGAGCGGCCGCCAGCGGAGCTCGAGCGCGCCCGCCGCGACGGAGCAGGCGCCGCCGCCCTCGTCACCGGCCAGCGCGCGGCGCACATGATCGAGGAGGACGGGCTCGTCGCGCAGGGCGTCGAACACGAAGCGCCCCACGGCCTCCGCGTTGAGGCCGAGGCGCTGCCGCTCGCGCCCCTCGATCAGCGTCAGCCGCCCGCGCGCGTCCGTCGCCAGGACGACCACCGGCGCCTCGTCGAGGGCCAGGCGCAGCCACTCGCCGGCCGGGTCGTCGGGGCGTTCGCTGGTAGGTCGGGAGGGGGAGCTGGCGCGGACCACGCCCACATCGTAGGCGGCGGCTGCAGGTGCCCGTGTGCCGCGTGGTGGGCCAGCGGCGTCCCCGCGGCGCGGCGCGTCGCTCTCCCGCCCGGGCGCGGCATGAGTAGCAGCCGCTGCAAGTGAACGCGCTGTCAGCCAGGGGCGCCCCACCGGCCGATGCTGACCGGCCCACGGAGTCACCCCGGCGTCAGCGCGAGGAAGGAGTCCGTCCCCCTGCTCGCGCGCCGCCGCGCCGGCACCCTGCCCGCAGCCGTCGAGCACACCTCAGAGCCACTGAAGAGATCGGCGCTACCACGTTCCGCCGGTGACCAGCCTCGTTCGGAACAGTACGTGAGGCGAGGGCGCGGAGGCCGAGGCGAGGGGGGAGCGCGCGCGGGTCGTATCGATCGCCGGATCCCGGTGGGCCGCCGGAGCGAGCGGGAGGCCCGCGGCTGCGGACAGTCGCGAGCGGTAGGGTCCGCCTGGGCTGCAGCACCGCAGCCGCGGGACGGAGCTCGCGGAGGCGGGCCACACCGACGACCCCCGCGCGCCCCCCCTCGCCCGGCATCCGCGGCCGCAGCCGTCGATCACACCTCAGCTCCCGTCGGACTTGCTGACCGGCGCGTCGTCGGTGAGCCGGTAGACGGTGTTGCGGCCCTGGCCCTCGGCGCGGATGAGCCCCTTGTCGAGCAGGTCCTTGAGGTCGCGCCACCCGGTGGGCACCGACACGCTCACGAGCTGAACGTACTCGCGGTTCGTCGCCACGCCGTTGGCGCGCAGGTAGTCGAGCAGCGCGAGCTGCCGCCGGTTCAGGACGTGGCCGTGGTAGTCGACCTTGCCGGCCGACTGGAGCCCGGGCGTGGCCCGCAGCCGCGCGGCGGCGGCCGCCGCGCCGCCGCCGGCGCCGAGGTCCTCGATGCCGAGGTGCTTGGCCTCGACCTGCCCGCTGCCCGCCAGCAGGCTGGAGCGCTCGAGGCAGTGGCGCAGCTCGCGGATGTTCCCCGGCCAGTCGTGCTGGAGGAGCACCTCGAGCGCGCGCGGCGAAAGGTCGGAGGCCGGGCGCCCGAGCTCGGCCAGGAAGGCCTCGGCCAGGGTCGGCAGGTCCTCCTTGCGCTCGCGCAGCGGCGGCACGGGCAGGCGGATGACGTTGATGCGGAAGTAGAGGTCCTCGCGGAAGTGGCCGGCGCGGACGAGGTCGGCCAGCGGGTCGCGGCTGGCGCAGATCACGCGACAGTCGACGATCCGCGGCGAGGGCGAGCCGAGCGGGCGGACTTCGCCCGTCTCGAGCGTGCGCAGGAGCAGCGCCTGCATGCGCGCGGGCATGTCCGAGACCTCGTCGAGGAACAGCGTGCCGCCCTCGGCGCGCTCGAAGGCGCCGCGGCGGGCCTCGGTCGCGCCGGTGAAGGCGCCCTTCTCGTGGCCGAAGAGCTCGGCCTCGAGCAGGCCCTCGGAGAGCGCGCCGCACGACTCGACGACGAACGGCCCGTCGCGCCGGCGGCTGCTCTGGTGGATCGCGCGGGCCACGAGCTCCTTGCCCGTGCCCGTCTCGCCCTCGATCAGGACCGGCGCGTCGTGGTCGCGCAGCTTGTCGATCAGGCGGAACACCTGCCGCATGGCGCGGGCGCGGCCGATCAGGCCGAACATGGCGCCCGTGCGCTCGTCGAGCGCGCGGCGCGTCTCCTGGTAGGCGTCGGCGAGGCGCTGGTAGCGGGTCGTGCGCTCGAACGCCAGGGCCACGTGGTGGGCGAGCCCCTCGAGCAGCGCCGTCTCGCGCTGGCCGAAGGCGCCGGCGCGGTTGCGCGACTCGACGTAGACCGCCCCCAGCGCCGGCCCGCTGCGCACGCGCATGGGGAAGCAGGCCACCGAGCGCAGCGAGCGCTCGGCCACGCTGGCGAGGTCCTGCAGGCGCGCGTCGGCCAGGGCGTCGGCGGTGACCACCGGCGCGCCCTTCTGCACGACCTGCAGGACGATCGAGCGCGAGACCTCGTCCTCGGGCGAGCCCATGCGCACGCCCTCGCGCCCGCGCGCGGCGCGGACCTCGAGGCGCGGCGGCTCGCCCTGCACGGGGCGGCACACGACGACGTAGCCGCGCTCGGCCCCCAGCCAGACGACGGCGCGGTCGAGGAGGAGCTCGAGCAGCGGCTCGGGGGCCATGGCCGAGTTGACCGCGCCCGTGAGCGACACGAGCTTGACCAGGTCGTCCTTGTCCAGGCGGCTGACGGTCCGCGAGAGCTCGGCCTCGTCGTCGACGTCGACGAGCGGCGCGTTGGCGCTCGCCCCGAAGGCCGCCGTGATGTCGGTGACGGCGGTCCCGCCGCCGGTGGCGCGGTCGACGTCGCCCGCCTTGGTCACCCCGTCCCAGCCGGCCTCGCGCGCGCGCTGGTAGGCCGCCTCGGCCTCGTTGCGCCGGCCGTCCTTCTCGTAGGCGCGCGCCATGGCGTGGTGCAGGCGCCAGGTCGGCGGCTCCTCGCCCTTCTGGTCGAGGGCCGCGCGGAAGGCCCCGCGGGCGCCCTTCCAGTCGTGCTTGGCGTAGAGCGCCTTGCCGCGGGCCGCCAGGGCCCGGCGGCGCCCGTCGGGGCGGCGCGCCAGGGCGAAGAGCTCGGTGGCGCGCTCGAGCGCCTCGAGCGCGCCGTCGAGGTCGGCGGCCCTCCGCCGGGCGCGGCCGAGGTCCAGGAGCAGCTCGGCGCGCTCGCCCGGATCCGGGCCCGGGTCGGGGCCGGTCGTCACGGCCTCGTGCAGGGCGGCGATGGCCGCCTGGGTCTGGCCTGCGTCCAGCTCCACCCGGCCCAGCGCGGCCAGGAGACGCCACCGCTCGAGGCCGGGCGGTGCCAGCCCGGCCAGCGCCTCGAGGGCGGTCCCGCGGGCCTGCAGCAGGTCGCTCGCCCTGCGAAGGCCCTCGATGCGCGTCAGCGCGGCGGCCACGTCGCTCAACGCGTTCCCCCTCGGCCGGTCGGCCGTCATCGGCCCGAGCATAGCAACTTGCACGGCGCGGCCGCCCCTGCCACCGTGCCTGGCGGCGGCCGGGGGAGGCCAGCCGCGGAGGTAGCCGTGAGCGGAGCGAGCGAGGCGGTCGCGGAGGTCCTCAGGCTCGGCGGGGCGCTCGTCGACGGCGCCAGGGCGGCGCTCGACGCCCCCCTCGACGGACCCGGCCTCCCGGCCACGCTCCTGGCCCTCGCCGGCGCCGCGGCGCTCGTCGCCTGGCGCTCGGCCGACGACGGCTGGCCGGCCGACGCCGCCGTCGCCCGCGCCCCCGCCGGCTGGTCCGGCGACGCCGGGCTCGAGGGCGCGCTCGACCACGGCGACCCCTCGGGCGTCCTGGACCTGGCCACGCCCGGCGGGGGGGAGTGAGCGGACGAGGTTCCAGCAGCACCACGCCATGTGAGCATCGGCTTCAGTCGTGAGGATCGTCGGCCTCGAGACCGAGTACGCCCTCGGCTTCGCGCCGGCGCCGGGCGTGGCCGCGCCCACGCAGGAGGCCCTGTTCCGGGCCGTGGCCGACGCGCTCGTCGCGCGCCTGCCGGCGCGCCCGGCGCTCTACTACAAGGGCGGGCAGTTCCTGGCCGACGGGTCGCTCCTGCACTTCGAGGTGGCCCGGATCGACGCGCCGCACGTGGGCCTCCTCGAGTGGGCCACGCCCGAGTGCCTGGGCGCGCGCGAGGCGGCCGAGTACTCGAAGGCGCAGGAGGCGGCCCTGCGCACGGCCGTGCCCGCGGCCCAGCAGGCGCTCGCCGAGCAGGGGGCGCCCGGGCGGCTGTTCCTGCTCAAGAACAATCAGGACCGGCGCGGCAACGCCTACGGCTGCCACGAGTCCTACGACGTGCGCGAGCGGCCGCGCCGCGGCGCGCTCGGCTGGCTGGCGCTGGCCCTGCACCCGCTCGTGCTCGCAACGATCGCCCTCCTGGCCGTGGCCGTCCTCGGCCCGGCGCTGGCGCTCCTGCTCGTGCCCGCCCTCCTCGCCGGCCTGGCGCAGGGCCTCGCCGAGCTGCCGCTCGTCGGTCGTGTGGTCGCGCCGCTGAGCCGGGGCCTCGAGACGCTCGTCCGCTGGCTGGTCGAGCCGGGGCGCGGGCGCGGCTCGGGGGCGCTGGCGCGGCTCATGCTCCTCGTCCTGCGCGCGGGCGGGGCGCTGTTCGACCTCACGGGGCCGCGGGTCGTGTTCACCGGGCATCTGCCGGCGCTGCTGCCCTTCCTGGCCACGCGCCCGGTCATCGCCGGCGCCGGCGCCCTCACGCCCGACGGGCGCTTCGAGCTCACGCCGCGGGCGCGCGTGATGCGGCGCGACGTCGGCGCGTTCATCCAGGGGCCGCGCCGCCCGCTCGTCGACATCAAGGAGCTGTTCTTCCGCCGGCCGCTGGCCTGGCTGGCCCCGCGCAAGCGCCTGCACCTGCTCGCAGGCGACGCCAACCGGGCCGAGACGGCGGAGCTGCTCAAGCTGGCCACGACCGAGCTCGTGCTCGACGCGGTCGAGGCCGGCGCGCTCGACGGCGTGGCCGCCTCGCTGGAGCTGCGCGACGGCGCCGCCGGCGCGCTGCGGGCCACGGCGTCCGACCCCACGCTCCGGCGCGTGGTCGCCCGCGACCGCCGCACGCACGCGCCCCTCACGGCGCTCGACGTGCAGCGTCGCCTCCTCGACGCGGTGGCGGCGTGGCGCGCCGCCTCCGGCGCGGACGTCAGCGCCGACGACGACGCCCTGCGACGCTGGCGCTCGGCGCTCGAGCGGCTCGAGGCCGACCCGCGGGCGCTCGACCGCGAGCTGGACTGGGCGATCAAGCTGCGCCTCCTGTCGACGGCCCTGGCGCAGGCGCTCCCCGACCGGCCGGTCGACCGCGCCTGGGCCGACCTCGCCGCGTGGGGCCCCGTGAACGCGCTGCTCGAGGCGCACGCGCCCGACGCGGCGCTCGACCCGGCAGACCCCGCCGGCGCCGCGCGCCGAGCGCTCGGGCGCTGGCGCTTCCGCCGCGCCGCGCGGGGGGTCGCCCGGGCGGGCCTGGCCTGGTCGGACCTGCCGGCGGTCCGCGC
This sequence comes from Planctomycetota bacterium, assembly GCA_019636275.1. Classification (GTDB taxonomy): domain Bacteria; phylum Planctomycetota; class J058; order J058; family J058; genus JAMLIC01. The sequence continues at coordinate 14,160 of JAHBXY010000054.1, forward strand.
CGCGTGGTTGCGCCTGGCGGCGGTCGACCTGCGCTACCACGAGCTCTCGGCCGACGGCGGCCCGTTCGACCGGCTCGTCGCCGACGGCCGCGTCGAGGCGGCGCTCGACCCGGCGGCCGTCGCGCGGGCCTGCGACGGTCCGCCCGCCCGCACGCGCGCGGCGGCCCGCGCGCGCTGGATCCGGGACCCCGCGCCGGCCGTGCGCGTCGGGTGGGACCGCGTGGTCGTGGGGGAGGAGGGCGCCGAGGGGAGGAGGATCGACATGAGCGATCCCTACCGGGCCGAGGAGTGAGAGGGCCCGGGAGCTGGCTCTGCCCCTCCGGGCGCCTTCTGGTACGATCCGCGGCTGGCCGCCACGAGGATCGAGCGCCGGATGAGGATCACGAAGGTCTACACGCGCACGGGCGACGCCGGCGACACGGGCCTCGGCGGCGGGCAGCGCGTCCCGAAGGACGCGCCGCGCATCGAGGCCTACGGCACCGTCGACGAGCTCAACTCGACGCTGGGGGTGGCCGTGGCGCACGTCGCCGACGCGGAGGTCCGCGCGACGCTCGAGCAGGTGCAGCACCACCTGTTCGACCTCGGCGGCGACCTGTGCATCCTCGAGGACGACAAGGCGCGCTTCGGCATGCCCCCCTTCCCGGCCGACCGCGTGGCCTGGCTGGAGGAGGTCCTCGACCGCGCCAGCGCGGAGGTCCCGCCGCTGGAGGAGTTCGTGCTCCCCGGCGGCGAGCTGGCCGCCGCGCACCTGCACGTGGCCCGCTGCGTGTGCCGGCGCGCCGAGCGCCTGTGCATCACGCTGGCGCGGCAGGAGCCCGTCTCGCCGAACGTGGTGCCCTACCTGAACCGGCTCTCGGACGCGCTGTTCCAGCTCGCGCGGCTCCTCAACCACCGGGCCGGCCGCGGCGACGTCCTGTGGAAGAAGTCCTACCGCCGCGGCGAGAAGGAGGGCGAGGCCCGTGGCTGACGACGTGGCGCCCCCGCGCGCCGAGAGCGGCGTCCTGGTCGTCGGGGGCTGGTCCGAGGCCGCGCGCGCGTTCGCGCTCGAGCGCTGGCCGTTCGCGCGCGAGGTCGAGCTGGCCCCTGGCGTGACGCGGCTCGACCTGTCGGGCGCGGCGCCGGGCGACCATCCCGGGTTCACCGACGGGCCGGGCCTGGCCATGCTGAGCGTCGTGGGCGCGCAGGGCGGCGGCCCCGTCGTCGGCTACTTCTGCGACGCCGACCTGCGCGCCGAGGGCGCGCGCGTGTTCGAGGCCGGGCAGGAGCGCGACCGCCGCCGCGTCGAGTGGGCGCGCGCCGGCGCGCCGCCCGAGGGGGGGCGGCCCGTCGTCCCGCCCGACCCGATCGCCTGGCCCGTGGCCGCGACCGCCGTCTCGCTCGGCCTCCCGGTCGAGGCCCTCACGCGCGTCCCGCGTCCGCCCCGGCCGCCGCTGGCCCTGGCGGTCGAGGCCCTGCTCAACGGCGAGGCGCCGGCCACGGCCGAGCTGCGCCACCAGGCCCTGCAGCTCCTCGGCGGCATGGACCACCCGCGCGTGACGGCGCTCCTGGTCGAGCACCTGCGCTCGGACGACTGGGTGGCGCGCTTCCACGCCGTCCGCGCCTACGCCCGCCGCCCGCGCGCCCCCGGCCAGGAGGGGCGGCCGCCGCTCGACGCGCTCCTCCAGGACGAGGACGAGGGCGTGCGCGAGAGCGCCCTGCGCGGGATCGCCGAGCTCCTGCCCGAGGTCGCCTTCTCCGACCGCGACCTGCAGGCGCAGATCGACGCCGCGATCGGCAAGGGCCTCGCCGACGCGGACGACGACGTGCGCGCCGCGGCCGAGGAGGCGCGCGCCCTGCGCGTCAAGCTGCTCGGTTGATCGACCGCGGCGGCTGTCGAGCTCTGCGGCCGCGCCTCGCCGGCTGACGGCCGGGCACCGCCTGCCGCGCTCCCGAGGGGCTGACGTTGGCCGGCTCCGGTCGGGACCACGACGCCGTCGACGGACAGTGTCCCGTGAGCGCGGCCCGCGCGTCGTCCGGAGGCGGTCGACGCGCTGGATCCTGTGAGCACCGGCCCCCGGGTCGCCGGGCGCGATCGACGACGACGAGGCCGTCGACGTGCTGGATCCTGTGCGCAAGGAATCGCGCGTCGCCGGGCGGATCGTCGTCGACGACGAGGTGGCCGACGCGCTGGATCCTGTGAGCACCGGCCCCCGGGTCGCCGGGCGCGATCGACGGCGACGAGGCCGTCGACGTGCTAGATCCTGTGAGCACGGAATCGCGCGTCGCCGGGCGGATCGTCGTCGACGACGAGGTGGCCGACGCGCTGGATCCTGTGAGCACCGGCCCCCGGGTCGCCGGGCGCGATCGACGACGACGAGGCCGTCGACGTGCTGGATCCTGTGAGCACGGAATCGCGCGTCGCCGGGCGGATCGTCGTCGTCGACGACGACGGAGCCGCGGGTCGCCGGGCGCGACGTCGCCGACGACGAGGCCGTCGACGCGCTGGATCCTGTGAGCACGGAATCGTGCGTCGCCGGCCGGATCGTCGTCGACGACGACGGAGCCGCGGGTCGCCGGGCGCGATCGACGACGACGACGACGACGAGGCGATCGACGCGCTGGATCCTGTGCGCAAGGGACCGCGCCTCGCCGGGCGCGACGTCGCCGACGACGAGGCCGTCGACGCGCTGGATCCTGTGAGCACGGAATCGGGCGTCGCCGGCCGGATCGTCGTCGACGACGACGGAGCCGCGGGTCGCCAGGCGCGATCGTCGTCGACGACGAGGCGATCGACGCGCTGGATCCTGTGCGCACGGGACCGCGCGTCGCCGGGGCGGATCGTCTTCGACGACGAGGCCGTGGACGCGCTGGATCCTATGAGCACGGAATCGCGCGTCGCCGGGCGCGATCGACGACGACGACGAGGCGATCGAAGCGCTGGATCCTGTGAGCACCGGCCCCCGGGTCGCCGGGCGCGATCGTCGTCGACGACGACGGAGCCGCGGGTCGCCGGGCGCGATCGTCGACGACGCGAGGCGATCGACGCGCTGGATCCTGTGCGCACGGAGCCGCGCATCGCCAGGCGGATCGTCTTCGACGACGAGGCCGTCGACGCGCTGGATCCTGTGAGCACGGAATCGCGCGTCGCCGGGCGCGATCGACGACGACGAGGCGATCGAAGCGCTGGATCCTGTGAGCGCCGGCCGCCGGGTCGCCGGGCGCGATCGTCGACGACGAGACCGTCGACGCGCTGGATCCTGTGAGCACCGGCTTCCGGGTCGCCGGGCGGATCGTCGTCAGCAACGAGGGAGCCGCGGGTCACCGGGCGCGATCGCGTCGACGACGAGGCCGTGGACGCGCTGGATCCGGTGAGCACCGGCTTCCAGGTCGCCGGGTGGATCGACGACGACGACGAGGCCAGTCGACGCGCTGGATCCGGTGAGCGCCGGCCGCCGGGTCGCCGGGCGCGGTCGTCGACGACGACGAGACCGTCGACGCGCTGGATCCTGTGAGCACGGAGTCGCGCGTCCCCCGGCGGATCGTCGTCAGTAACGAGGGAGCCGCGGGTCACCGGGCGCGATCGTCGTCGACGACGAGGCCGTCGAAGCGCTGGAGCCTGTGAGCACCGGCTTCCGGGTCGCCGGGCGGATCGTCGTCGACGACGAGGCCAGTCGACGCGCTAAATCCGGTGAGCAGGGAACCGCGCGTCACCGGGCGGATCGTCGTCGACGACGAGGCCGTGGACGCGCTGGATCCTGTGAGCACGGAATCGCGTGTCGCGGGCGAGTCGTCGCCGACGACGAGACGGTCGAGACGCTGGAGCCTGTGAGCGCCGGCCCGCGGGTCGCCGGGCGAATCGTCTTCGACGGGCGGCCGTCGACGGGCCGGATCCCGTGAGCAACGGTCCGCGCGCCGGCGCGATCGTCGTCGCCGCCGACGAGGCCGCCGACGGGCGGGTTCCCCTCAGCAACGGCCCGCTCGTCGCCACGCGCGATCGTCGCCGACGACGAGGCCGTCGATGGCTGGATCCCGTGAGCGCCGGTCCACGCATCGCCGGCGCGACTCGTCGTCGGCGACGACTTCGGAGTTCTGGATCCGCCCCCGCGTCTCGCTACGCCGACCGCGAGCCCGGGTCGACCTGCTCGACGCCGCGCCCGATCAGGCCGTCGCCGACGATCCGCAGCGCCTCCGCGGTCAGCGCCTCGACCGAGCGGGCCTCGCCTCGCCCCGCGAGCCGCTCGCCGGCCCGGCGCACGAGCTCGCGGGCCTCGGTCTTCGTGCACTTCAGGCCCACGAGCGCCAGCACGGCGATTCGCGCCGGCTCGTCATCCTCCTGCGCCGCGCCCCGCCGCACGCCCGCCGACGCCGACGCCGACTCGACCGGCGCGGCCGGCGTGCTCACGGGCGCGACCGGCGCCGGCGCGCCCGTGAGCTCGGTCCCGTCGGCGAGGAAGAAGCGGAAGCCCACCCGCGCGTCGCCCCTGATCTCGACGTAGCCCTGATGGCGGTCAGGGTGGTGGCCATTGCAGAGAAGAAGCATGCGATCCGGATCGTGCCCGGTGGCCTCGCGCCCGGGCTCGTGGTGGATGTGGAGCTTCCCGCGCGCGCCGCAGCCCGGGACCTTGCAGGTGCCGCCGTCACGATCCGTGACCAGCCGCCGGATCCGCGGCGGGATCGTCTTCGTCACCTTGCCCGTGCCCGTGCGCAGGTCGTGCACCTCGGCGTCGCGCTTCGCCGCCGCCTCGCTGGCGGGCGAGAGCTTGACCGGTCCGTCGCGGCTCTGGAGCGTGGCCGGCGCGCCGCACTCGCACTTGTGGATCACGATCCGGTAGGCCGGCCCCGCCCCGGCCCGGCTGGCCACGCCCTCGGCGTAGCCGCGGCAGACGATCTCGAGCGCCTGCTCGTCGGTGAGCGGCCGGTCGCTGTTCAGCCGCGCCAGGCGCAGGGCCTCGTCGAGCCAGCCGGCCTGCTCCTTCGTCTGCTTGAACGCCCGCCGCACGGGCGCCTCCTCGCCCTTGGCCTCCGCGACCAGGACCTCGAGCTGCCGGTTCGTGCAGGTCTTCGCGAGGTCCAGCCAGCGCTCCTCGGTCTCGGGCGTGGCCACCGGCGCGACCGTCCGCGCCTTGGTCCAGTCGACCTGGCCTGCGCGGAAGTCGATCCGCATGCGCGGCAGGCGCTCGAGCTCCTGGGCGAGCGCGATCAGCTCGCGTGCCTTGCGGTCCGAGTTGACGAAGCCGCGAGCGACCGCGTACTTCCCGATCCGCGTGTGGCCGAAGGCCCGGTGCACGTCGCGTCGCTCGGCGTGCAGGAGGAGGTAGGCCAGCTCGGCGGTCGCCTGCCGCTCGCGGCGGACCACGTCGGCGATCCGGGCGTCGATCCGCCGCGCCTCGTCGAGGGTGGCCTCGAGCTCGGCCTTGGGGAGCGGCAGGGACGAGGCGGAGCCTCGGCGCGAGGTCGTCTTCATGGACCCTCCTTCGTGCGGTGTGGTTGGTGGTGGTTGCGGCGAGCCTGCGCTGGCCGATCGGCCAATGCGCCACGCCAGCAAGACAGGATACCCGGCGCAGCGTCACATTGCGCGGTTCAAATGTGTGCATTATGTGGCCCGCGACGGGTGCGAATCGCATCAGCCGCGAGAGCGGGTCCGGCGAGACGGCCGTGGCCTGATTCCGGACGAGCCCGCGTTGACGGACGACGACGACGGCGACCGCCCGGTGTTCACGGACACCAGCCACTCGATCGCCTCGTCGACGAGCCGCGGGCCGGCGTCCAGCCCTTGGGCCGTGCTCACGGGCGCCAGCCTCTCGACCGCCCTCGTCGACGAGCCGCGGGCCGGCGTCCAGCCCTTGGGCCGTGCTCACGGGCGCCAGCCTCTCGACCGCCCTCGTCGACGAACCGCGGGCCGACGTCCAGCCCCCGGGACCGTGCTCACGGGCGCCAGCCTCTCGACCGTCCTCGTCAACGAACCGCGGGCCGACGTCCAGCCCCCGGACCGTGCTCACGGGCGCCAGCCTCTCGACCGTCCTCGTCGACGAACCGCGGGCCGACGTCCAGCCCCCGGGACCGTGCTCACGGGCGCCAGCCTCTCGACCGTCCTCGTCGACGAACCGCGGGCCGACGTCCAGCCCCGGGACCATGCTCACGGGCGCCAGCCGCTCGACCGACCTCGTCGTCGGACCCCGGGCCACGGCCAGCCCCGCGACCGTGCCCACGGGCGCCAGCCGCTCTACCGTCCTCGTCGACGACCCCCGGGCCACGGCCAGCACCGCGACGTGCTCACGGGCGCCAGCCACTCGACCGCCCTCGTCGACGAACCCCGGGCCGACGGCCAGCCCCGAGCCCGTGCTCACAGGCGCCACCCACTCGACCGCCCTCGTCGACGAACTCCGAGCCGACGTCCAGCCCCGAGCCCGTGCTCACGGGCGCCAGCCAATCGACCGCCCTCGTCGACGGACGCGGGCCGACCTCCAGCCACGCGACCGTGCTCACGGGCGCCAGCCAATCGACCGCCCTCGTCGACGAACCCCGGGCCGACGTCCAGCCCCGAGCCCGTGCTCACGGGCGCCAGCCAATCGTCCGCCCTCGTCGACGGACGCGGGCCGACCTCCAGCCACGCGACCGTGCTCACGGGCGCCAGCCAATCGACCGCCCTCGTCGACGAACCCCCGGGCCGACGTCCAGCCCCGAGCCCCCGCTCACGGGCGTCAGCCACTCGACCACCCTCGTCGACGAACCCCGGGCCGACGTCCAGCCCCCGCACCGTGCTCACGGGCGCCAGCCAATCGACCACCCTCGTCGAGAACCCGGGCCGACGTCCAGCCCCGCATCCGTGCTCACCGGCGCCAGCGACTCGACCACCCTCGTCGAGAACCCGGGCCGACGTCCAGCACCGCGACCGTGCTCACCGGCGTCAGCCACTCGACCGCCCTCGTCGACGAACCTCGGGCCGACCTCCAGCGCCGCGACCCGTGCTCACGGGCGCCAGCCACTCGACCACCCTCGTCGACGAACCCCGGGCCGACGTCCAGCACCGCGACCGGCTCATCCCGCGCGGTGGCTTGCCGGGTCCGGCGCGGACGTGTACCACGGACGCACGGGGGTCGCCCAGCGTGTTCACCGGGATCGTCGAGGGGCAGGGGGTCGTCGAGGCGCTCCAGCCGCGTGGGCAGGCGCACCGCTTGACGATCGACATGGGCGGCCTGGCCGCCGATGTGACCGTCGGCGACAGCGTGGCGATCGACGGCACCTGCCTGACGGCGGTGTCGGTTCAAGGCGGCCGCGTCGACTTCGACGTCATCCGCGAGACGATCGAGCGCACGGCCTTCGCCACGGTGAGGGTGAAGGACCGCGTCAACGTCGAGCGCTCCATGCGCGCGGACGGCCGCTTCCACGGCCACATCGTCTCCGGGCACGTCGACGGCACGGGCCGGATCGCCGAGCGCCGCCAGGAGCCGGGGCAGGTCCTGTTCACGGTCGAGGTCCCGACGCGGCTCACGACGCTCATGGTCGAGAAGGGCTCGATCTGCATCGACGGCGTGAGCCTCACGCTCGTCGACGTCAGGCCCGGCCGCTTCTCGGTGGCCCTGATCCCGCACACGCTCGAGGTCACCACGCTCGGGCTCAAGCCGCCGGGCGGCCTGGTGAACATCGAGGTCGATCAGCTCGGCAAGTGGGTCCGGCGCCTCCTCGCCGCCTACGTGCCGGCGGCCGCCGCCGACGAGGCGGCCGACCGGCCGGCGACCCCCATGGCCGACGGGTCGAGCATCATCGTTGCGCCGCGCGCCGCCCTGAGCCTCACGGTCGACGACCTGCGCCGCACCGGCCTGCTCGGCGACGCCTGATCGCCGGCGCGACGACGCTCAGTGGCGACCGCTGACGCGGGCGTGCCGGGCGCTGCTGCGCAGCTCGAGCGTCTCGGTCTGGCGCATGGCCAGGCGCTGGCTCGAGGCGGCCTCGACCCGCTGGCTGCGCCGGGCCGCAGGAGCGCGCCCGCTGCGCGCGCCGAGGCGACCGGACGCGGCGCGCTCCAGGCGCGCGCTCGTGACCGGCCGGGGCTTCGGCTCGAGGAGCGCGGCCATGGCCTCGATGCGCTCCGGGGCCAGCGAGAGGAACGACAGCCCGACGTGGAGCTGGTCGGGGTCCTCGGCGCAGCGCTCGACGCGCACGACCTCGGCCGAGAGGTCGATCTCGTTGTACTGCGGCGGCAGGCGCAGGGTGCACTTGACCTGGTCCTCGGCGGCGAGGACCGGCGGCTGCGCGAAGAACAGCAGGCGGCGGCGCGGGCTCGGGACCTTGAGGAGCAGCCCGCCGCGGCTCCAGTTCACGATCCGCGCCCGGTCGGACGGGCGGCGCCGCGCGCCCTTGGGCCCGAGCACCGCGACGATCTCGGCGTTGCCGCCGGACACCGGATGACGCGCGTGCTCGCGCCGGTCCTCCTGCCGCCGATCCGTTGCATGACCCATCGCGCGCCCTCCTGCCGCGTCCAGGAAGTGCAATTTCCGCACCCAGGCCGGGCGGCCGCCGCACGTCTGCAACGAGCGACAGAAAAGCGACTTGGGCGCCGAGGGCCAGGCCGCGAGGCAGCCGAATCCGGGAAACGCCGCCCCGGCCTGCAGCTACTTGGCGCCGGGGAGCGTCGCCAGGGGCTCGACGCGCTCGAGCGCGCGCAGCAGGGCGTGCCGCTCGTTGCGGGCCTGGAGGAGCAGCGAGCGCACCTCCTCGTCGTCGGTGTCGCGGGCGAAGCCGTCGAGCTCGAACGCGTCGCGCTCGATGACGCGCACCAGGCGCGGGAGCGGGTCCGACTCGTCGCCGACGCGCCCCCACTCGTAGGGGACGGGGTCAGGGAGCTTCCAGCGGCGCTCGGCGGCGAGCGCCAGGACCTCCTCGGCCAGGGCGCGGTCGGCCGCCGCGCAGTCGACCACGGGCGGCGCGACGACCAGCTTGCGCTCCAGCCAGATGCGGCAGGCCGAGGCGGTGGTGGTCAGCTCGTGCAGGCGCGCCAGGTGGCGCCACGCCAGGGGTCGGGGCACGGGTCCTCCTCGTCGTCGGCGCGGATTCTAAGCCCGGGCCAGGTCGGCACAAGACCTGCCGGGCGGGTAAGGTGAGGCCATGGAGCGCGAGCGCGTGGTGGCCTGCCTCTCGGGCGGGGTCGACTCGAGCGTCGCGGCCGCCCTGCTCGTCGAGGCCGGCCACGACGTCGTGGGCGTCTTCCTGCGCTCGGGCGCCTCGGGCCAGGCCGCGGGCGAGCGCCAGGGGTGCTGCAGCGTCGAGGACGCCCTCGACGCGCGCCGCGTGGCCGACGCCCTGGGGATCCCCTTCTACGCCCTGAACATGGAGCGCGAGTTCGGCCGCCTGATCGACCGCTTCGCGGCCGACTACGCCGCCGGGCGCACGCCCAACCCGTGCGTCCTGTGCAACCGCTGGCTCAAGTTCGGCCACGTCCTCGCCTTCGCCGACCAGGTCGGGGCCGCGACCGTGGCCTCCGGCCATTACGCGCGCGTGAGCGACCAGGGCGGTCGCGTGGTCGTGCGCCGCGCCCGGGACCGGCGCAAGGACCAGAGCTACGTGCTGGCCGTGCTCGAGCAGGCGCAGCTCGCGCGCGTGCGCTTCCCCCTGGGCGAGCGGACGAAGGAGGAGGTGCGGGCGATGGCTCGCGCGCGCGGCCTCCTGCGCGTGGCCGACAAGCCCGACTCGCAGGAGCTGTGCTTCGTCCCGGGCGACTACCGCGAGGTCCTGCGCGAGCGCCTGCCGGCCGACGCGCCGGCGCTCGAGGCGGGCGAGGTGCGCGACACGGCCGGGCGGCCGCGCGGGCGCCACGCGGGGACCGCCGGCTACACGGTCGGCCAGCGGCGCGGGCTGGGGATCGGCGGGGCCGGGGCGCCGCTCTACGTCGTGCGCACCGACCCGGCGCGGCGCCTCGTCGTCGTCGGCGGCGCGGCGGACCTCGAGGCGGGCGGGCTGACGGCGGACGAGGTGACCTGGGTCGGGCGCCGGCTCGCGCCCGGCGAGCGCGCGCGCGGGCGCGCCCAGCTCCGCGCCCACGGGGCCGCGCACCCGGCGACGGTCGTGTGCACGGGGCCCGACGCCTTCGAGGCGACGTTCGACCTGCCGGCCCGGGCCGTGGTCCCGGGGCAGGCCGCCGTCGTCTACGACGAGGCCGACGACGCGGTCCTCTTCGCCGGGTGGATCCGCGCCGCGATGCCGCTCGCCGCCGGGAGCCCGGCGTGACGGCCGAGGGCGCCGACATCGCCGCCGTGCCGGCGGGCGCGTTGTGGTCGGGCCGGCCGACCGCCAGGCCCGTGCGCGAGGACGCCCTCGCCGGGCTCGTGGCCTTCGCCGTGACCGGGGTCGTCCTGGGCGGCGGGCTGGCGCTGGCTGACGGCATCGCGCCCGCCCAGGCCGCGCGCCTGGGCCTCGGCTACGCGGCGCTCGTGGCGGTCACGACGACGCTGGGCCGCGTGGCCGGAGCGGGCATGAGCGTCACGCTCCTGGCCGCGTTCTTCGCGCCGGTGGCGCTGGCCGCCGCCGTGACCGGCCGCCACGGCCTGGCCTTCCTCTGCCCGGCCTCGTGCGCCGGGGCGCTGTTCGTCCTGCTCGCCCTGCGCCTCCGGCAGCGCCGGGCGACCCGCTACTGGGTCGCCGCGGACCACGCCGGCCTGGGCGAGGCGGGGCGCTACGTGATCACGTTCCGGCTGGCGGGCCCGCCGGCCGTCCGCCCGGACCGCTTCGGCGCGGGCCTGGGCGACATCGACTTCGGGCCGGTGCAGGCGCGCCTCACGACAAGCCGCGGCAAGAGCTTCGTCCTGCCCAGCCGCGCCTGCCGCTTCCAGCGGGTCCAGGCGCCTGAGCAGGTGCTCGCCGCGCTCGCCGGCGCCGCCCGCTCCACCTGAGCGCGCCGCAGCTCGCCGGCGAGTCCTGCTGACCAGCTTCGATCGGAGCAGCACGCGTCGAGCACACTTCAGCGCACGACGCGCTGCACGAGCGAGATCAACTCGTCGAGGTGGTAGGGCTTCTTGAGGAAGCCCGCCAGGCCGCGCTCGGCGAAGCGGCCCATGGCGGCCTCCTCGCCCAGGCCGCTGGAGAGGATGATCGGCACGTCGGCCCGCATGCGCCGCAGGGCGTCGAAGGCCTCCTCGCCGTCCATGTCCGGCATGAGCAGGTCGAGCAGGACCGCGCGGACCTCCCCCTGGTGCGCGGCGAACAGGTCGAGCGCCTCCCGCCCGTCGGCCGCGGTCAGGACTCGGTAGCCGCTGTCCTCGAGCGCGATCCGGGCGACCGAGCGGACGTGGCGCTCGTCGTCGACGACGAGGACGGTCTGGCGGTCCGCTGCCGCCGGGGGGCGCGAGGAGGGCCGCTCCGGCGCGGGGGCCGGGGCCGCGCGCGCGCTCGCCGGGAAGGCGACGCGGATCGTCGACCCGGCGCCCGGCGCGGACTGGACCCCGATCGCGCCGCGGTGGGCGCGCATGATCCCGAGCACGGCCGCCAGCCCGAGCCCGCGGCCGGTGAACTTGGTCGTGAAGAACGGGTCGAACATGCGCGCCTGCGTGTCGGCCGCGAGCCCGCAGCCGTCGTCCTGGACCTCGACGACGACGTAGCCGTCGGCCGCCGGGGCCGGGGCGAGGGCGTTGGCCCAGGCGCGCACGGCGACGGCCGGCTCGGCCCGGGTGCGCACCGCCACCGCGCCGGTCCCGCTCCCCAGGGCCTCGGCGGCGTTGGTGATCAGGTTCATGAGGACCTGCCGCACCTGCGTGGCGTCGGCCTCGACGGCCGGCAGGTCGGGGGCCAGGCCGAGCTGCAGCGCGGCCTTCTTGGAGACGGTCGAGCGCAGGAGCTGGACCATCCCCTCGGCCAGGGCGTTGACGTTCACCGCCTCCGCCGCGGTGGTCCGCTGGCCCGCGTAGGCCAGGAGCTTGTCGGTCAGCTCGGAGGCGTGCAGGGCGGCGCGGCTGGCGTCCTCGAGCAGCGGCCGCGCCGCGGCATCGGGCGCGAGCCGGTGCATCGCGAGGTCGAGGTTGCCGCGGATCCCCACGAGGAGGTTGTTGAAGTCGTGGGCCATGCCGCCGGCGAACAGGGCCAGGCTGCCCAGCCGCTGCGCCTCCATGAGGCTCTGGTCCAGCCGCCGGCGCTCCGCCTCGGCCTGCCGCCGCTCGGTGATGTCCGTCGACACGAACATGGCCTGCGTGATGCGCCCCGCGTCGTCGCGCAGGGGGATCACGTGCGTCTCCCAGGCGCGGCCGAACGTGTCGTCGCCCTGGAACAGGCTGGACTCGCCGCGCTCGACGGCGGCTGCGAGCGCCGCGCGGACCCGCTCCCGTGTGCTCTCGAGGCTCAGCTCGAAGCACGTCCGCCCGAGCAGGTCCTCGACGCGGCGGCCGTCGGGGGCGCGGTTGAGGAACACGATGCGCGCGTCGGGCTCGACGACCATGATGTAACTCGGCCAGCTCTCGACGAGCGTGCGGAAGCGCTCCTCCGAGCGCCGCGCGGCCTCCTCCGCGCGCTTGCGGTCGGTGACGTCGATGAACGTCACCACGGCGCCGGCCAGGGCCCCGGTCTCCGGCTCGGGCAGCGGCACGGCGCGGAACACGGCCCAGGCCACCTCGCCGCCGGGCTGGCGCACGCCGATGAGCTTGGCCGGCTGGGCCTCGCCCGTGGCCAGGCAGCGGGCCACCGGGTAGTCCTCGACCGGGCAGGGGGTGCCGTCCTCGTGGTAGGTCACGCGCCCGAAGTCGCTGATGTAGCGCTGCGTCAGGGCGTCGTAGGCCAGCCCGAGGATGCGCATGGCCTCGGCGTTGGCGCGCAGGACGGCGCCCGTGGGCGCGACGACGACGACCCCGCCCGGAACGGCGTCGAGGATGCGGGCGGTGAGCCCCTCGCCGCCCTGGCGCAGGGCGCGCTCCGTCGCCGCACCCTCGCCCGCCTGGGTCGCGGGGGCCGCCTCGAGCTCGCGTGCGATCGCCGACTCCAGCGCCTCGAGGCCCTCGGTCGTGCGGACGAGGTCGAGGACGCGGCGCGCCCGGTCGCGGGAGGACGGGTTCACATCCGACCACCATACCAGGCGCCGCCGAGGCGCCCCGGCGGCGCGAAACCTCCTCCTGGCGGGGGTCCAGGGCCGCCTGCCTTGTCGATCGGATGAGGCGGTCGAAGATGGGACCCAGAGGGAGAGCGACATGAAGGTCCCGCTCCAGGTGGCGTTCCACGGCGTCCAGGGCTCGGCCCGGATCGAGGAGCTCGTGCGGGAGCGCGCGCTGCGGCTCGAGCGGGTGTGCGACCACCTGTCGAGCTGCCGGGTGACGATCGAGAAGCCGCACCGGAGCCGCGGCAACGCTGAGCACTGGCAGGTGCGGATCGACCTCAGGGTGCCGCCGAGCCACGAGCTGGTGGTGCGGCGGGAGTCGACGGAGAACTCGGTCCGCGACGGCCTCTACGGGGTCGTGATCGAGGCGTTCGACGCGGCGCGGCGGCGCCTGGAGAAGCTCAGCGCCCGGCAGCGCGGCCACGTCAAGGCGCATCCGCAGCAGGAGGTCACGGGTCTCATCCGGCGGCTGTTCGACGACCACGGCTTCCTGCGCACGCTCGACGGCCGCGACGTCTACTTCCACCGCAACGCCGTCGTGTCCGACCGCTTCGAGGAGCTGGGGATCGGCATGGGCGTGGCGTTCGAGGAGGAGGAGGGCGACGAGGGCCCGCAGGCCACGTCGGTGCGGATCATCGACTCCCGCACGATGCCCCTCCCCTCCGGCCGCGAACTGTAGCGACGGCTGCGGCCGCGGATGCCGGGCGAGGGGGGGCGCGCGCGGCCGATAGGATCCGGCGATCGATATCGGCCGCGCGCGCTCCCCCCTCGCCTCGGCCTCCGCGGCCTCGCCTCGCTCGTGGCTGCGTTCCACCCGTGGCTGTGGCGGGAGGTGTGCTCGACGGCTCGGGCTCGCAGTGCGCGCGGCGAGCGACGTTGGAGGCCTGGAGAAGAGCTTCCGGAACAGGCGGTGTCCCCGGCGTCCTCGGTGACCTCCGCGACCGCCACGTTCGCCGTGGTGGGTTGGCGTGCATGCCCCGAGCGGCGGGGGCAGCCCAGGTTGGGCTAGGATCCCGGCGGAGGGCCGCCCATGACCCGCGTCGCGACCGCCGCCGTCGTCCTCGTCCTCGCCGCGTCCGCCGCCGGTTGCCGGGCGAGCGCGCGGATCGTCTCTGCGGACGCGCCGGAGGCGGGGCGGCCGGTCCTGGCCGTGCGCAGCCAGGTCGTGCGTCTGTCGAAGCGGGCCGGCGAGTGCCGCGTCGTGGCCGAGTACGCCGGGCATCGCGGCGAGGCGAACGTCGACATGACCCCGGGCGTGGCGCGCGAGGAGGTCACGACGGTGATCCGCGCGTGGACGCCCGCCGTGGGCGTGCCGGCGGACGTCCTGCGGGTGACCTTCTACCTGCGCGACAAGCCGCTCTCGCGCTCGCAGTTCCCGCCCCCGTTCGACGCCCGCCTCCTGGCCCTGCCCGGGGCCCAGCCGACCGGCCCGCCGCCCGCCCAGGCCCCGTCGGCCACGCGCGACCTCCTGCGCGAGGCGCCGCCGCCCAACCCGCTGGCGCGCGCGCCGGCGCCCTGCCCCGTGTGCCAGGAGCCGCGCGGCGACGCCAGCCCCTGCCCGCACTGCGGCATGGATTGATCGACGGCTACCTTCAACGCGCGCAGACGCATGATCGACACGCTCGAACCCGAGTGGAATGGAACCACAAGCGAGGCGAGGGCGCGGAGGCCGAGGCGAGGGGGGAGCGCGCGCGGGTCGTATCGATCGCCGGATCCTCGGTGGGCCGCCGGCGCAAGCGGGAGGCCCGCGGCTGCGGACGACCGTGAGCGATAGGGGCCGCCTGGACTGCGGCGCCGCAGCCGCGGGACGGAGCTTGCGGAGGCGGGCCACACCGACGACCCGCGCGCGCCCCCCCTCGCCCGGCATCCGCGGCCGCAGCCGTCGATCACATGATGCGAGCGGCCGGGTATCCTGGAGGCACGCACGTTCGTTCGCCGAGGGGGGTCGAGAGGCTGGCATGATCCAGGCCAGCGGCCACGGCGGCGCCGTCGAGCACGCGGACCGCTCGGCGAAGGCCGAGCGGGCCGGCGCGACGAGCCTGGTCCGGGTCGCCGCCGTGGGCGACCTCCACTACACGCGCACGTCGCAGGGGCTCCTCGAGCGGGCCCTCGGCGGGGACGTCCTCTCGCGCGCCGACGTGCTCGTGCTCTGCGGCGACCTGACCGACTACGGCCTGCCCGAGGAGGCGCGCGCGCTGGCGAAGGACCTCTCGGGGGTCAAGCTGCCGATCATCGCCGTGCTCGGCAACCACGACCACGAGTCGGGGCAGGCCGAGGCGGTCGTCGAGATCCTGCGCGACACGGGCGGCGTGACCGTGCTCGACGGCGAGAGCTGCGAGGTGCGCGGCGTCGGCTTCGCGGGGGCCAAGGGCTTCGGCGGCGGCTTCGGCCGGCGCGTCCTCGAGCCCTGGGGCGAGCCGGCGATCAAGCGCTTCGTGCAGGACGCGCTCGACGAGGCCCTCAAGCTCGAGCGGGCCCTGTCGCGCCTGCGCACGCGCTCGCGCGTGGCGGTCCTGCACTACGCGCCGATCAAGGGCACGGTGGAGGGCGAGTCGCTCGAGATCTACCCCTTCCTCGGCTCGAGCCGCCTGGAGGAGCCGATCAACCGCTTCCGCGCGAGCCTCGTCTTCCACGGCCACTGCCACCACGGCACGCCCGAGGGGCGGACCACGGCCGGGATCCCCGTCTACAACGTGGCCCTCCCGGTCCTGCGGCGCACGCTCTCGGACGGCGCGCCGCCCGTGCGCCTGGTCGAGCTGCCGGCGGACGAGGCCGACCCTCGCGGCCAGGGCGGCCCCGCCCGGGCCTGAACCTCCCCCGTGACCCGATCCGCGTGGATCGAGCTCCCCTGAAAGGAGTCCGAGGAGAGTTCGCGGGCCGCACGCGCGGCCGCCGCACACAACCCCATGCCCGGCCGGCCTCTCCCCGGTCCGGCACGCCCCCTGCGAGGGTCGCCGAGCGAAGAGGGGTGCCTGGTGCTGGCAGGGTCGACGACGGCGGTCAGGTCGGAGCGGGAGGTCGGGCGGGACGGCCGCTCGTGGCGCGGCGTCTCGCGCATCCGCGGGCTGGCGTACCACCTGCCCGCGCGGCAGGTGCAGTCCCGGTTCATCGAGGAGACCTTCTCGCTCGAGGAGCAGTTCGGGGTGCGGCCGGGGACGCTCCAGCGCACGACCGGCGTGCGCACGCGCCACCTCGCCGACGCCGACGCCGTGCCGAGCGACCTGGCGCACGCCGCCGCCGTCGAGGCCCTGGCGCGCGCGAACGTCGACCCCGCCGACGTCGACGTGATCGTCTACGCCGCCGTCTACCGGGACTTCGCCGAGCCGGCCACGGCGCACGTGATCCAGTCGCGCCTGGGCGCGGACAACGCCTTCGTGTTCGACGTGTCGAACGCCTGCCTGTCGATGGTCAACGGGATCCTGCTCGTCGACTCGCTCATCGCCGCCGGCCGCTGCCGCGTCGGCCTGGTGTGCGGCGGCGAGCTCGCCAGCGAGGTCCTGCGCGCCACCTACGACGCCTTGCGCGGGACGACGCGGGCCGGCCTGGCCTCGCTCTACCCGGCGCTCACCTGCGGCGACGCCGGCGCGGCGGTCGTCCTCGAGGCGAAGAGCCCCGACGAGCCGCGGCGCGGCTTCGTGGCCTTCGAGTTCCTCTCGCACGGGCGCCACGCCGACCTGTGCGTGCTCCCGCGCCTCTCGGGCGAGCCCATGCTCACCGACGGCCCGGCGCTGCTCGAGGTCGGCGCGCGGCTGGCCGGCCAGGCCCTCGAGCGGCTGCTCGAGCGCAGCGGCTGGACGCGCGACTCGGTCGACCTGGTGATCCCGCACCAGATCTCGGTCCCCGCCACGCAGAAGATCTTCGGGGACCTGGGCCTGCCGCTCGAGAAGTGCCACCTCGTGATCGACCGCTTCGGCAACACGGCCGCCACGACGGTCCCGCTGGCCCTCGCGCACGCGGTCGAGACGGGCCGCCTGCGCCCCGGCATGCGCGTCGTGCTCGCCGGCCTCGGCTCGGGCGTGTCGGTCGGCTTCGCGAGCCTCGTCTGGTGAGCGCCCTCACCTCGCTCGTCCTGTGGCGGCAGCGGCGCCGCCTGGAGCGCCTGCGCCGCCGGCCGGCGACGCTCCAGGCCGACGTCCTGCGCCGCCTGCTCGCTCGCCACGCGGACACGCCGCTCGGGCGGGCGTTCGGCCTCAGGGACGTGCGCGGCCCCGACGACTTCGCCGCCCGCGTCCCCCTGCGCGGGCTCGACGAGCACCGGCCGCACCTCGCGCGGCCGCTCTACTGGTCGCTGACCACCGGGACGACGAGCGCGCAGAAGGAGGTGCCGGTCACGCGCGAGCTGCTGCGCGCCAACGCGGGCGCCGTGCAGCTCCTCCTCGCGAGCGCGCTGCTCGAGCAGGGCAGCCTGCGCCCGCTCCTGGGCAAGCTCCTGTTCCTGGGCGCCTGCACGCCGCTGCGCCCCGGGCCCGACGGCGTCCTGCGCGGCGCCGCGACGACGATCGGCCTGCGCGAGCGCCCGCGCTTCTGGCGCCGCCGCCTCCTCCCGGGCGACGCGCTCGACGAGCTGCCCACGTGGACGGAGAAGCTCGACCGCCTCCTCGACCTGGCGCGCGGGCAGGACGTGCGCACGGTCATCGGCATGCCCCCCTGGCTCCTGTCGCTGGCCGACCACGCGGCGCGGCGCCTCGGCGTCGAGCGCCTGCGCGACCTGTGGCCGGACGTCGGCCTCGTCATCACCGGCGGGACCTTCGTCGAGCCCTACCGCGCCGGGCTCGACGCGACCTTCGGACCGGTCACCTCGCGGGCCATGTACAGCGCCAGCGAGGGCTTCTTCGGCATCCAGGACGGCCCCGCGCCCGGCTACCTGCCGCTGTCGGACGCGATCTACCTGGAGTTCGTCCCGCCCGACGAGCTGACCTTGCCTCGGCCGACGCGCCTGCGCCTCGACCAGGTCGAGGTGGGCGTCGACTACGCCCTCGTGCTCACCTCGTGGGCCGGCCTCTTCGCCTACCCGGTCGGCGACACGGTGCGCTTCACGTCGGTCGCGCCGCCGCGGATGGTCGTCACCGGGCGCGTCCACCGCTGGGCCAACGTCGCTGGCGAGAAGGTGAGCATCTCGCAGGTCGAGGCGGCCGCCGTGGCCGCCGGCGCGCGCCTGGGCCTCGCCCTGGGCGAGGTGGCCCTGGCCACGCCGCCGCCGTCGGGCGGCGGCCGCGCCCGCCACGTGTGGCTGGTCGAGGCCGCCCGCGGCGACGAAGCGACCCTCGCCCGGGCCCTCGACGAGGCGCTCCAGGCGCTCAGCCCCACCTACCGGACGCGCCGCGACGGCCTGGCGCTCGAGGCGCCGGCGGTCCGCCGCCTCGCCCCCGGCAGCTTCCACGCCTGGCTGACCCGCGAGGGGCGGGTCGGCGCGCACCACAAGGTCCCCCGCATCCTGGACGCGCTCCCGGCGGACCTCGTCTCCATCACCCCCGAGCGAGCGCTCGTCCCCGCGTGAGGTCCACCATGAGCTTCGTCGACGAGCTGCGCGAGGCGCTCCTGCCCGCCCGCATGCGCCTGTTCTCCTCGCGCCTGTTCCAGGCGCTCGTGTCCGACGAGAAGGCCCCGCTCGACCTGTGGCGGGTCTACCTGTGGGAGTCGTACCACTACGTCAAGCACAACGGGATCAACCAGGCGCTGGCCGTCCTGCGCACCGACCCGACCGAGAAGCGGCTCATGATCCGCTACCTCAAGCACGCCCTCGAGGAGATCGACCACGACGAGATGTGCCTGCGCGACCTCGAGAAGCTGGGCGTGCCGCGCCAGGAGGTGTTCGCCTCGCGGCCGCTGCCCGAGACGGCCGCGTTCAGCAGCTTCCTCTACGACTTCGTCATGCGCGACAACCCGATCGGCCGCCTCGGCTACTCGTTCTGGGCCGAGGGCTTCAACGAGGAGTCGGGCTACATCGTCGACCGCCTGCGCTACCACTTCGGGCTGCCCGACGACCACATGCAGTTCGTGGTCGCCCACGCGCACCTCGACGCGCGCCACGGCAAGGAGTGCGCCGAGACGATCGAGCGCTTCGCCACGACCCAGGCCGACCGCGACGCGATCCTCTACTTCGGCGTGGCTACGTGCCACCAGTTCTATTACGTGCTCGAGGCCATGTACGAGCGGAGTCTGCGCGAGCGAGCAGCGCGGGCGTGACCAGGAGCTCGCAGGCCCAGGCGGCGGCGACCGCCAGGGCCGCGATCAGCCCGAAGCGCGGCAGGTGCGCCGTGCTGCTGGCGCAGAAGACGAGGAAGCCCGCGACCAGCGCCCCGGTCATCACGGCGACCGGGCGCGCCAGCTCGGCGGCCGCGCGCTCGGCGGCCGCCGGGGGCGCGAGGCCGTCCAGTCGCGCGCGCTCGTAGCCGAGGAAGAAGTGGACCGTGTCGTCGTCGCTGATCCCCAGGGCGACGCAGGCCACGAGCACGTTGATGATGTCGAGCGCCACGCCGGCGAAGCCCATGGCGCCGAGCGTGATCAGCACCGGGAGCAGGTTCGGCACGAGCGCCAGGAGGCCCAGGCGCACGGAGCGCAGGAGCGCCGTCAGGAGCAGGCCGATCGAGGCGGCCGCCAGGAGCAGGGCCTCGACCTGGCTGCTCGTGAGCCGGTCGGCGAGCGCCGAGAAGAGCTTCATGACGCCCGTCGTGCGCACGTCGAGGCCCTCGGCGCGGGCGGCGGCCTCGACGCGGCCGAGGAGCGCCAGGTACTCGGACGACGGCCGCGAGCGCACGCGCACGTGCACGCGGCCGCGGCGGCGCTCGCGGTCGAGGACCTCGCCCACGTCGTCGTCGTCGAGGAGCAGCAGCTCCTGCGCGACGGCCTCGCGCGTGGCGGGGAGGGTCAGCGTGGTGACGGCGGCCGCCTCGCCCTCGGCCGCGAAGGCGGCGTGGACCTCGCCCACGAGGTCGGGCGGGCCGTAGACGGGGCCCACGATCCCCGAGGGGTCGCGGCGCACGGCGTCCTCGAAGGCCGCGATCCGGGCCAGGAGGGCCGGGTCCTCGAGGGCGCCCGGCGCGCCGCCGTCGACGACGACCTCGAGCGCGAACGCCCCGCCCAGGCGCTCGTCGACGAAGGCGAAGTCCTGGCGCAACGACGACGACGGGCGGAAGGCGTCGAGCCAGAACGTGTCCACGCGCAGGCGCGAGACGCCGACGACCGCCACGCCCGCGACGAGCGCCGCCCCGCCGAGGACCCAGGGCGCCCGCGAGACCGACCAGCGGGCCACGGCGGCCAGGCGCGACGGACCGGCCGCCTGCGGCGGCCGCGGCGCGCCGGCCAGCGGCGCCAGCAGCAGGGCCAGGGCGAAGCACACGAGGACGCCGAAGGCGGCGAACAGGCCCAGCGTGCGGATCGGCTGCACGTCCGAGGTGACGAACGCGCCGAAGCCCGCGGCCGTCGTGAGGGCCGTGAACAGGCAGGCGCGGCCGTGCGCCGCGTAGGCCTCGCCCGGCGGCCCGTCGAGGACGCCGTCGACGAGGTGCACGGCGTCGGCCACGCCGACCGTCACCAGGAGCGAGGGCAGGATGACGCTGTACATGCTGATCGGCTGGCCGGTGAGGCCCACGGCGCCGAGCGTGACGAGCGTGGCGAGGACCGAGACGAGGAGCGGCACGGCGGCGGCGCGGGCGCGGCGGAGCGCCAGGAGCAGGAACAGGCCGCTGACCAGGCAGGAGAGGCCGAAGAGCGCGCCGCCCTCGGCGGCGGTGCGCGCGTCGAAGTCGGCCTCGAACACGGGCGCGCCGGCCAGGCGCGGGCGCAGGGCGGCGAACCGCGGCGCGGCCAGGAGGTCGCGCAGGCGGGCGGCCAGGACGAGCTTGCCCTGGTCGTCGGTGTCGGGGACGTCGGTGTCGACGACGATCGCCGCGACGGCGCCGGCCGGGTCGACGTAGGTGCCCACGTAGCGCGGGTGGCGCAAGGCGACGTCGCGCGCGCCGGGGGGCGGCGGCAGGGCGGGCAGGAACGGCCGTACGTCGACGGCGGCGCCCGACGCCTCGACGAGGCGGGCGCTCCGGAGCGACCGCGCGCGGCGGACGTGCGGGAGCCGGACGATCGCCGCCTCGAGGTCGCCCACGGCGGCGAGGACGTCGGGGTCGAAGGCGTCGCCGCCGGGGGGCTCGAGGGCGACCACGGCGAACTCGTCGTTGCCGAAGACGCGCTTGAGCGCGCGGTAGTCGGCCACGAGCGGGTCGTCTCGCGCGAAGACGCCCTCGTTGCTGTTGTCGACCTCGAGCCGCATCGCCCCGGCCGCGCCGCAGGCGGCCAGGGCGAGGGCCACCGCGAGCGCCGCCCCGGGCCGACGGGCGACGGCCTCGCCTGCGCGGGCGAACAGCCGGTCCACGCGTCAGGCCCGGCGCACGAACGTGCCCCGCTGCGGGTCCTTCTCGACGCCCGGGAACTGCAGCACCTTGTTGTGCATGGCCACGTAGACGCCCGGCCCGAGGAGCTGCACGGCCAGGAGCGCCTCGGTCAGGTTCTGCGAGGCGTCGGTGTTGCGCATGACGTAGGGGCGCATGGCGCCCGTGAGCACCACCGGCACGCGCGGCGTCCCCAGGTGCTCGACGATCGCGTCGCCCGTGCGGGCCAGCCGGTCGGTGCCGTGGACCACGACCACGCCGTCGTGCGCCGCCGAGAACAGCTCGACCGTCTCGGCGATCAGGGCGTGGTCGGCCTCGCTCATGTCGAGGCTGTCCTTGTTCATCAGCGGGACGCGCGTGAGCGCGACGCCCTCGAGGAGCAAGGTGCCCAGGAGCAGGTCGAGGACCGAGACCTCGTTGGTGAGGACGCCGCGGAGCGCGTCGTAGGTCTTCTCGATCGTCCCGCCGGTCGAGATGAGCGCGATCCGCCTGGGCGCAGGGTTCATCGTCCCTGGAGTCTGCGGCGGGCGGGCGGGCGGCGCAACGGGGCCCGTGCGGGCAGGAGGAGAGGTTCACCACAGAGGAGCAGAGGGAGCAGAGGGCGGGCTCCTGGTTGGCCGCGTCATGACGAGGAGTGCCCCGTGCCCGTGCCCGCTCTCCAGGTGCGCCTCGTTCTCGGCATCTTCGGCGTCGAGGAGGAGGGGGACGAGGGCAGCTGCACGGGAGTCGATCGAGAGGTCATGCGGGAGGCCGTTTCCCGAGGTCGCCTCGCCAGACCGCCAGAGCGCCGACCGCCATCCGAAGAGCGGCTACGGGCACCGGAGGCCGGCATGAACGTTGGTGGCGACATCGTCCGCGCCAGGCTCACGAGAGCGACTCGTGCGGGCACAGGCTCGGGCACGGGCACCCGAGAGGCTCTACCGGGCCAACACAACGGCCTCATGGGCCCGGCCACGGTGCAGCGCTCCGTCCCCGGGCACGGGCACGGGCCCGCCAGAAGCCGGCTGCCGTCCGTGCGGAGCCCTGGAACGCGCTGCGGCGGGCCCCCGGAGGACCCGCCGCAGACCGCCTATCGCGTGAGCCGCGCCCCGGCCGGGCGCCGACCCTACCGCGTCGACCTCGTCGCCCGCGCCCGGCGCTCGCGCTCGGCCCGCTCCCGCGCCTGCCGCTCGCGCTCGGCCCGCTCGCGGCGCTCCCGCTCGTCGCCCTTGCCGTCGCCCTCGCGCTTGGCGCGGCGCTCGGCCGCCTCGCGCCGGGCCCGCTCGGCCTCCTCGCGGCGCGCGCGGGCCATCTCGCGCGCGTCGAGCTTGCCGTCGCCGTCCTCATCGTAGAGCTCGAGCAGCCGGCGGTGCTCCCGCTCGCGCCGGGCCTGCTCCTCCGCCTCGAGGTGCCGCCGCAGGTGCTCGCGCTCCTCGCGGTCGAGCTTGCCGTCGCGGTTCATGTCGAACCGATCGATCAGCCGCCGCATCTCCTCCTCGTCGTCCGCCGCCGGCTTCTCGCGCCGGTCGTCACCCGGCCGAGCGTCGCCCGGCCGAGCGTCGCCCCGGTCGCCGCCCTCGGCCAGGCAGGGGGTCCCCAGGAGGGTGATCAGGGCGCACAGCCCGAAGAACCGCGTCATGTGCGTCGCTCCTCTCGTCGTCCGCTCTGCCACCTGGTCGCTCGGGCCCCGGCCCCCGTCACGCGGAATCCGCAAGCGGCAGCGCCCCAGCCGGTTGGGAGGTAAGCTCGCCCTGGTGAGCGCGCCCCCGGTCATCGCCCTCGACCGCCTGACCAAGGACTATGGCCAGCGGCGCGCCCTCGGCCCGCTCACGCTGGAGGTCCCGGCCGGGCGCGTCGGCCTCCTCGGTCCCAACGGCGCCGGCAAGAGCACGCTCATCAAGTGCCTCCTGGGGCTCGTCCGCCCGACGTCGGGTCGCGGGACGGTGCTGGGCTTCGACATCGCGCGCCGTCCGCTGGCCCTGCGCGAGCGCGTGGGCTACTTCCCCGAGGTCGACTGCCACGTGCCCGACGTGAGCGCGGCCGAGCTGGTCACGCTCATGGGCGAGCTCGCCGGCCTGCCGCGGCCCGACGCGATCCGCCGCGCCCACGAGGTCCTCGACTACGTCGGCCTCGCGGAGGAGCGCTACCGCCCCGTCGGCGGCTACTCGGCCGGCATGCGCCAGCGCGTCAAGCTGGCCCAGGCGATCGTCCACGACCCGGAGCTCCTGCTCCTCGACGAGCCGACCAACGCGCTCGACCCGGTGTCGCGCGAGCGCATGCTCGAGCTGATCCGCGACCTCGGCGAGCGGCGCGGCATGTCGATCGTCTACTCGAGCCACCTGCTCTCGGACGTCGAGCGCGTCTGCGACCACGTGGTCATCCTCCGCGGCGGCGCCGTGATCGCGCAGGGGCGCCTGGCCGACCTGCGCCGCGGCGAGGGCGGCGCCGTCGACGCGCGCGTGGCCGGCCCGGCCGAGGCGCTGGCGGCGTTCCGCGCCCGCCTCGCCGCCGCCGGGGTCGCCGCCGACGACCAGCAGGGCGGCGCCGTGCGCCTCACCGGTCCCGACCTCTCGCGCGTCACGCTCGAGGCCGCGCGCGAGGCCGGGGTCCAGCTCCGCGCCTTCCGGCCGGTGCGCGCCACGCTCGAGGACGTGTTCATGGAGGCGGTCGCCGCGCCGGCCGCCCCGGCGGGGGGTGGCTAGTGCCCGTCGTGGCCTCGGGCTACCGCCGCTGGGAGGGCGTGCGCCGCGGGCGCGCCTGGCGCTGGCTCGTGCTCGCCCGGGCCGGCGTGCGCCTGACCGGCCGCTCGCGCTGGCTGTTCCGCTTCATCCTCATGGCCTGGCTGCCCCTCCTCTACTACGGCGTGGCGTTCTTCGTCGTCGGCCAGCTCACCGAGCAGCGCACGATCGACGCCGCCCGCGGCATGTGGCAGTTCGACGTGCTGCGCGGCATGTTCGGCACGCCGCTGGCCGAGCGCTTCATCGAGGACCCGGCCGGGCACCGCCCGGCGATCTGGTCGGCGCTCATCTACATGTTCCTGCACTACACGCAGATCTTCTGCGTGATGATCGTCGTGGCCCTCGTCGGCCCGCGCCTCGTGAGCGAGGACCTGCGCTCCCGCGCGCTGACGCTCTACCTGGCCCGACCGATCACGCGCCTCGACTACATCGTCGGCAAGCTGGCCGTCGTGTGCTTCTGGGTGGGGACGGTCACGCTCCTCCCGGCGCTGGCCCTCTACGCGCTGAGCATCGCCTTCTCGCCCTCGGTCGAGGCGCTGACGCACACGATCGCCGTCGTCCCGCGCGTGACGCTCGTGTCGCTCGCCCTCATGGTCGGCACGGGCGCCCCGATGCTGGCCCTCTCGGCCGTGTTCCCGAACCCGCGCCTGCTCGCCTTCCTGTGGGCCGGCGCGTGGCTCATGTCGTCGGTGGCCTCGCGCGTCCTCGGGCTGGCGCTGTTCCCCGGCACGCGCGAGGGCGACTGGACCGGCCTCGTCTCGGTGTCGGCCAACTTCGACGCGATCGCCTTCCGCGTGTTCGACATCGACGGCCTCCTGCGCCCGGCCGCCGAGGTCAGCCCGCGCCTCCTGCGCACGCTCGAGCGCTTCACCCCCGGGCACGACCCGCTGTGGTCGGTCGCCCTGCTCCTCGCCGTCGCCGCCCTGTCGCTCGCCGTCGTGGCCGTCCGCGTCGGCCGGCCGGGGGAGGCGAGCGCCCGGTGAGCGGCCCGGTCATCGAGGCCCGCGGCCTCTCCAAGTGGTACGGCGCCGTGATCGGCCTCAACGACGTCACCTGCGAGGTCGGCCCCGGGATCACCGGGCTCCTCGGGCCCAACGGCGCGGGCAAGTCGACCTTCCTGCGCCTGGTCTCGGGGCAGCTCCGCCCGAGCGCCGGCGAGGTGCGCGTCCTGGGCGCGACGCCCTGGAACGCGCCCGAGGCGCTCGGGCGGATCGGCTTCTGCCCCGACGAGGACGCCTTCTGGGACGGCCTCTCGGGCCTGGAGTTCGTGACGGCGCTCGGGCGCGTCTCCGGCCTGCCGCGCGCCCGCGCGCGCGAGCGCGCCGCCGAGGTGCTCGAGCAGGTGGGGATGAAGGAGCACATGGGGCGCCGCATCCGCGGCTACTCGAAGGGCATGCGCCAGCGGACCAAGCTGGCGCAGGCGCTCGTGCACGACCCGGCGCTGCTCGTGCTCGACGAGCCCCTCACCGGCGCCGACCCCGTCGGCCGGCGCGAGCTGCGCGCGCTGATCCAGCGCCTGGCCGCGGCGGGCAAGCACGTCATCGTCTCGAGCCACGTCCTGCACGAGGTGGAGGCGCTCACGTCGACCGTGCTGCTCATCGCCCGCGGGCGCGTCCTGGCCGCCGGGCAGGTGCAGGAGCTGCGCGCGCTCCTCGACGAGCACCCGCACCGGATCGCCATCCGCTGCGACCGCGCGCGCGAGCTGGCCCGGACCGTCGTGGCCATGCCGCACGTCGTCGGCGTCGACGTCGAGGCCAGCGCCGTGCACCTGCGCACGACCGACCCCGCGGCCTTCTACGCGGCGATCCCCGGCGCCCTGCTCGAGGTCGGCGCGACGCTCGAGGAGCTCGCCTCCGAGGACGACGACCTGTCGGCGCTGTTCCAGTACCTGGTGCGCCGATGAGCGGGCAGGCCGGCGCCATGCTCGCCGTGGCGGAGCTCGAGCTCCGGCGCATGCTCGGCGGCCCGCGGCCGTGGGTGCTCGGGGCGCTGGCCCTCGGCGTGGCGGCGCTGGGCTTCGTCGTGCGCCGGTTCGCCCCGGCCCCGGACGATCCCGCTGCCTGGGGCTTCCTCTACGTGCTCCTGCTCATGTTCCTGTTCCTGCAGACGCTGGGCATCCTCGTCCCGCTCCTGCACACGAGCGGGCTGGTCCGCGACGACCTCGAGGAGGGGACGCTCGTCTACCTGTTCACGCGGCCGCTGCCCAAGCCGCTCGTGTTCCTGGCCAAGCTCCTGGCCGCGGGCGGGCTCTCGGCCGCGATCCTGGCCGCGGGCATGCTCGCCTTCCACGTCGCCTTCGCCCTCGGCGCCGGCGCCAGCCCGTCGGGCGCCGGGGTGACGACGCACCTCCTCCCGTTCGTGGCCGCCGGCGCCCTCGGCGTCGCGGGCTACGGGGCGCTCTTCGCCTTCGTCGGCCTCCTCACCCGTCGCGGGCTCGTCCTGGGGATCGTCTACGGGTTCGTCAGCGAGCTCGTCCTGGCGAACATTCCGGCCGTCGTCCGGCAGCTCACGCTCATGCACTACCTGCGCTCGGTGGCCCTGTCGCGCGTGGCCGACGGCCTGTCGAGCGAGGAGGAGGTGCGCGAGCTCCTCGGGGTCCTCGACCTCGTCCCCGCCGGGCAGGCGGCGCTCACCGTGCTCGTCGTCGCCGGCGTGGCCGTCCTGGCGTCGCTCGTGGCCGTCTCGCGGATCGAGTTCGCGGGGGAGCAGCAGGTCGAGGGGGACTGACCCTGACCGGTGTCGGCTACCCCGTCGCTTCCCCGTCCGCCTTCGCCTTGGGCGGGCGCAGGAACACGCGCCGCCCGAGCTCGAGCGTGAGCTGCTCGACGATCTCGGTGAGCCGCTGGAAGAAGCGGCCCTGGTCCTCGATCCCGCGGGTGATGCGCTCGGCGGTGGGGACGAGCGTCTGCTCGAACAGCGCCGCCTGCTGGCGCACGAGGTCGGCCACCGGCAGCGGCTGCTGCTCGACGCGCACGTCGAGCGTCGGGCGCGAGACGGTCGCCACGAGCTGCTCGAGGCGGCCGACCAGCGCGTCGAGCGGCTGCGGCGGCGCCTCGAGCTTCACCGAGAGCCGCGGCTGGGAGACGGTCTTCGTGAGCTCCTCGAAGCGGGCGACGAGCGCGTCGACCGGCACGGGGGCCTGCTCGACCCGGACGGCGATCGGCTGCGGGGCCGCGAGCGCCCGGGCGATCGCGTCGAGGCGCGGCGCCACGCCGTCCTCGCCGCCGCGCTCGGCTACGCGCGCCGCGAGGTCGCGCAGCTCGGCCAGGCGCTCGCCGACGCCGCCGAGGAGCCCGGCCAGGCGCGCGGCCGGGTCGTCGTCGCCGCCGCCCAGCTTGACGCGCTCGAAGCCGCGCTTGACCTCCGCCCAGCGCGCGCGCTGCGCGACCGTCAGCGCGCCGCGCAGCTCGGCCAGCTTGAGCAGGTTCTGCTCGGCGCCGGTGGTCAGCGTCTGCGCCTCGCCCTGGTAGTGGTCCTCGATCAGGCGCTCGAGCTCGGCGTCGTTCATCGCCGAGGCGACCTTCTCGGAGATCTTGTTCATGTTGCGGTAGCTGCCCTGGAGCTTGAACGGCGGCTCCGTGCGGTAGGCGTCCTCCTGGGCGGCCGACGCGATGTAGAGGCGGTTCACCTCGAGCAGCACCTGCTGCACGCGGAACAGCTTCCTCATCACGCCCTCGATCTCCTGCAGCTCCACGCCCGAGTAGGGGTGCGTGAGGTCGGTCGTCGCCACCTCCTCGCCCTTGGCGCGGCGCACGAGCCGGTGGACGTCCTGCGGGTCGCGGCCGGCGAGCGGGGCGAGCACCGGGTTCGACGTGAGCGAGTTCTCCAGGTAGCTGAGCGCGAACAGCTCCTCCTTGCCCGAGAGCACGTCGCCGAGATTGTACGTGTCGGCGCGGTTGGCCAGCATGTCGGGGATCTGGAAGCGGCCGCCCGTCTCGGTGTAGGGGTTGCCGGCCATGACCACGCAGAACTTCTTGCCCCGCAGGTCGTAGGTCCGCGTGCGACCCTTCCACACGCCCTCGATCCGGCGCTGCGCGTCGCAGAGCGAGATGAACTTCTGCAGCAGCTCCGGCGACGTGTGCTGCACGTCGTCGAGGTACAGCATGACGTTGTTGCCCATCTCGAGCGCCAGGTCGATCTTCTCCACCTCCTGGCGCGCCGTGGCGCTCGGCGCCTCGGCCGGGTCGAGCGACGTCACCGAGTGGCCGAGCGCCGGGCCGTTGACCTTCACGAACACGAGCCCCAGGCGGCTGGCGACCCACTCCATGAGCGTCGTCTTGCCGTAGCCCGGCGGCGAGATCAGGAGCAGGAGGCCCATGAGGTCGGTGCGCTTGCCCTCGCCCAGGGCGCCGAGCTGCTTGGCGAGGTTGTCGCCGATCAGCGGCAGGTAGACCTCGTCGATCAGGCGGTTGCGCACGAAGGTCGTGAGCGGCTTGGCCGAGAGCTCGTCGAGGCGCAGGCGCGCGCGCTCGCGCTCGAGGAGCTCCTTGACCCGGCGGCGGTAGGCGCGGAACGCAGGCACGCGCTCGCGCCGGAACCCGCCCACGCGCGCCAGGAGCTCGTCGAGCCGCACGGGCAGGCGGCGCTCGGAGACCCGCGGGTGCTGCCCGAGGAGGCCCGTGACCTCGTCGTGCGTGCGGGCCGAGCTGACCTCGCGCGCCAGGGCGCCGGCCGGGGCGAGGAGGAGCGCCACCGCCTCCGGCAGGGCGGGCGCGCGGTCGGCGGCGTCGTCGGCCTCCTGCAGGAAGGCCTCGAGCCAGGCGCGGGTCAGGGCGTGCTGCTCGCCCAGGCGGCCCGCCAGCGCCTCGAGGTCGGCCTTGAACGCGCCCCGGCGGCCGAGGTCGTCGAGGCGCTGCTCGAAGGCCTGCACGAGCGCGGCCGCGTCCGCGCCGGTGGTGAAGCGCGGCGCCTCGCACGTGAGCTCCTCGACCAGGTAGCGGCCGGCGATCCCCGCGTGGTCGACGGGCAGGCCGTGCTCGCCCGCGAACGCCTCGAGCGCCCGGGCGAGCTCGCGCCCGAGGTCGTCGAGCGCCGGCGCCTGGCCGAAGGCCTCGCGCAGCCGGCCGAGGCTCACGGCGCGGCGGT
Organism: Planctomycetota bacterium; assembly: GCA_019636275.1. GTDB lineage: Bacteria > Planctomycetota > J058 > J058 > J058 > JAMLIC01. The sequence goes on from JAHBXY010000054.1 coordinate 43,391, forward strand.
GCCACGCGCCGCGCGCGTCGTCCTGGCCGTGCGCCCAGAACATACAGGCCAGCGCCCGCGGGCCGGGGGGGAAGCGCAGGAGCCCGGCCGTGGCGCGCATGGAGAGGAGCTTCTCGAGGATCCGCGCCGCGTCGGCGTCGTGGAGCCCGCGCTCGTAGCCCTCGTCGTAGCGGTCGGCCGCGTAGGCCCGCACGCGCTCGAGCAGCCGCTCGGGCTCGTGGGCCACCGCCGTCAGGTCGGCCAGCGACAGCCCGGCCTTCCCCTCCTCGGCGTCCGTGAGCAGGCAGTAGGCGAGGTACTCGCCCCGGTAGACCTCCTCGGTCTCCGACACGACCTGCTGGCTCCAGAAGGGCTTCGTGTCGGCGAACGCCGGGTCGTCGATCGCCTCGTGGTAGTCGGTGCCCGTGACGTGGAGCCCGAGGCCGGCGTCGTGCGGGACGAGCGTGAGCTCGACCGGCTGCGTGTTGACGTTGAAGCGGTGCCGCCCGAGGCGGATCACCGGCGCGCCCGAGCCGTCGTAGAGCTCGAGCTTGTCGCGCAGGCCGCGCACGGCCTCCTGCTGGACCGTCTTGAGGCGCGAGGCGACCTCGTCGGCCTTGACGCTGTCGCCGAGCTCCAGGAGCTGCGCCGAGACCTGCCTGAGCTTGGCGACCATCGCGTCCGACGCGAAGTAGCCGTGCAGCTCGTCCTGCGTCTTGAACGTGGCCGCCTTGCGCGCGACGCCCTGCGCCATCCGGTCGGCCGCCTGCATGAGCGTCTGTGCCCGGCGCTGCCGCTCGTCGGTGAGCGCCTGGCGGCGCGCGTCGAAGGCCTCGTAGACCTCCTCGCGCTTCTCGGCCAGGTCGGCCATGAAGCGGTCGAACTCGCCGAAGCGGCCCTCGAGCTCCTCGAGCTGGAGCATGAGCCGCGAGAGCTGCTCGTCGCAGCGCTCGGGGGTATCGCACACGGCGAGCGCGCTGGCGACCGCCTGGCCGAAGAGGCGGAACTGCGCGGCGAACTCGTCGCGCCCCTCGGCCGAGAGCAGCTCCTTGCGGCGGGCCTGGAAGGTGGCCCGCACGCGGTTGACGTGGCCGAGCGCCTCCGAGATCACCTCGAGGACGCGCGTGCGCTGCGTCGGGTCGTCGACCTGCAGGCCGCCGATCGTCTCGGTGAGCACGGTCAGGCCCTGGGCCTGCGTCTCGAGGCTCTCGCCCAGCGGCCTGAGCTCGGTCGAGAGCTTCGCGGCCTCGATACGGCCCAGGAGCGCCTCGAGCTCCTGGCCGATCGGCCCGAGCGCCCCCTCGCGCAGGAGGAACTCGACGGCCGCCTTGCTGACGTCGTCGAAGCGCGCCGCCACCTCGGCCTCGAGCGCGTCGACGCGCGCGAGGTCCATGAACTTGAGCTCGCGGAGCGAGATGAGCTGCCCGCGCTGCCCGCGCAGGCGCGTCAGCGCGTCGAGGAACGGCTCGATCGCGGCCCAGTCGTCGGGCCGGAGCTCGGCCTCGAGCGCCTCCTTGCGCGCGACCGCCTCGGCGACGGCCTCGTCGGCCCGCCGGCGCAGGAGCAGGACCTTCTCGAACTCGTCGATGATCAGCTCGGCGTTCTGGCGCACCGCCTGGACGGCGCCCAGCAGGTCGCCGGCCTCCTCGTGGCCGAGCCAGTGGTAGGCGTCGACCGTGCGCGTGGCCGCCGCGGCCAGGTCCTCGTAGAGGGCGCGCGAGGCGCGCTGCTCGCCCAGGAGCCGGGCGATCGCCAGGGCGTCGGAGATGCCGCGCACGAGCTCGGCGTTGCCGACCTTGGCCAGGTAGCTGCCGTCGGTCGGCGCCTGGGCGGCGAACTCGGCCGAGGTGAAGGGCGTGCGCCAGATCTGCAGGCCGTGGACGCGGCTCGGCTCGGGCGTCGGCTGGCGCAGGCTGAGGAGCGTGCCGTCGTCGAGGAGCGTCCAGCCGTGGCAGTGGATCGGCGTCTGCACCTCGCGGCGGATCATGTTGTAGGGGAAGAGCAGGTAGGTGCAGTCGCCGCGGCGGTGGAAGACGTAGAGGACGTCCTCGCCGTTGGGCGCCTTGACGCTGCGCTCGAACTCCAGGTCGCTCGGGTCCTGGTCGTAGACCTTGTGGGCGCCGGTCTGCAGGTAGTAGCCGCCGGGGAAGACGACGCCGTGGTCCTCGGGGAGCTGCACGCAGCTCTGGCCGATCGCGTCGGCGCGCAGGACGTGCTTCGTGCGCGTGTTGAACACGAAGTAGCGCCACTGCTGCTCGCCGAACGGCAGCACCTTGAGCAGGATCAGCGAGCCGAGCTTCGCGTAGTGGATCTGGCCGTCGTCGAGCGACTGGTTCGGGTCCTGGACCGGCTCGCGGTAGATGCCGAGGCCGTCCTCGGTGTTGTCCTCGACCTTGATCGTCAGGTCGCCGCCGACCGCCTCGACGAACACCTCGTCGAGGATCGACACGTGGGGGTGGCGCCCCTTGACGTGGTCCTCGCGGGTCGTGGCCGTCCAGACGAAGTCGTGCGGCGGCGGGTAGACGTGGTCGCGCTCGCCGCGCGCGTCGATGTAGGTGGGCCGCTGGGCGCGGTCGAGGCTCCAGCGGAAGACGCGCAGGTCCTTGGCCGTGGCGCCGGTCTGGAACACGGCCAGGACCTTGCCCTCGCGGCTGCGGAGCTGGGCCAGGCGCGCGCCCTTGTAGTAGCGGTAGAGCTCGGCGAACTCGCGCTGGAACTCGGCGTGGTCGAGGAAGCCGGGGAGCGTGCCCAGCGGCACCTCGGCGAGCTGGAAGCCCCCCTCGTCGCCGGGGCCGAAGCGCTGGATGCTGAACACGTCCTGCACGCGCGTCTCGGTGCGCATGCCGATGAACACGTTGTAGGCGATCACCAGGAAGCCGCCGGCCGTGACGATGTCGCGCGGGACGCAGTTGTTCTCGGTGCGGATGCGCTCGTTGCCGATGACCTGCAGCTCGGTCCCGCCGAAGACCGCCTTGCGGCGCGCGTTCAGCGCCTCCGCGCGGCCAGCGAGCTCGCGCCCCAGCGCGTCGAGGCGCGCGCGCAGCACGTCGTAGTTGCCGGTGTCGAGGCCGTCGTCGGTGGCCATCGGGTGCTCCTCGAAGCTCGGGGAGGGGGATCGTCCTGGTCACTCACGGGGGGCGCGGCCGGGGAGGGCGCCGTGCCCCATGACGGGTCGACGCGCGGTCCCGAGGACGGTCGGCCCGGCCAGGCAGGGCGCCTGGCCGGGCCGCGCGGCGCTAGAGCGCCTTGTCGAGGCCCAGCTCCTTGGCCTTCGACATGAGCGTCTGCACGGCGCCCTTCACCTCGCCGTCGCCGCCCGCGGCGAGGCGGGCGAGGACGGCCGAGAGCGAGAGCTTGGCCGCCGCGTCGGCGTCGAGCGCCGGGCGCGTGAGGACGTCCTTGACGTCCTTCGTCAGGCTCTCCTTGCCGTCGAGGTAGTCGCCGAGGAGGCGCCGGAGCGAGTCGCTGTTGGCGACCGCGCCGTCGAGCGTCTGCCCCATGGTGACCGCCGAGACGAACCGGTCGAAGAAGGCCCCGTCGCCGCCGACGATGTTGATCTTCGCCTGGGCGAACGCCTCGCGCAGGATCCGCGCCTGCGCCTCGGCGATCCCGCGCCGGGTGTCGATCGCGCGCAGCTCGACCTCCTTGTCCTTCTCGAGCCGCAGGCGGAACTCCTCGTGGCCCCGGCCCGCCTCGTCGAGCGCCTTCATGGCCGCGGCCTTCTCGGCCAGGCCCGCCGCCTCGGCCACCAGCGCCTCGCGGATCGCGGCCGCCTCGGCCAGGCCCTTCTTCTCGATCGCCTGCGCCTCGGCCTCGCGCACGCGGATCTCGGCCAGGCCCTTCTCCTGCGCGCCGGCCGCCTCGGCCAGGAGCTTCTCGCGCGCCACCTGCGCCTCGGCCAGGCCCTGCTTCTGGATGGCCTCGGCGCCGGCCTCCTGGACCTTCACGCGGGCCAGGCCCTGCCGCTCCTCGCCCGCGGCGACGGCCTGCATCTGCTCGAGCTTGACCTTCGCCTCGACGAGGCCCTGCTTCTCGCGCGCCACCGCCTGCGCCTCCTGGACGCGCGCCTCGGCGAGGCCCTTGGCCGCCGTCTCGGCCTGCACGGCCTCCGCCATGCGGATCTTCGCCTTGGCCTGCTTGTCCGAGACCTCGAGCTGCGCCTCGGCCATGGCCAGCTGCTCGCGGATCTTGTGCTGCGCGGCCTCCTCCTGGGCCTTCGCCGCCTGGATCTCCTTGACCAGCTTCTCCTGCGCCTCGGCCTCGGCGCCGATCACCAGCACCTCGCGGTCGCGCTTGGCCTCGGCCGTGGCCCGCAGGTCCTTGATGGCCTCCTCCTCGTGGGCCACCGTCTTGTCGACGGTGATGCGCCCGCGGATCACCTCGGCGATCTCCTTGCGCTTGACCTCGAGCTCCTTCTCCTTGGCGATCCGGTTCAGCTCCACCTCGCGCTGGCGGGCGATCACCTCGAGGTCACGGTCCTTCTCCACGCGCTCGGTCTCGATCGCCACCACGCGCTCGCGGTTCTTCTGGGCCACCTCGACCTGCCGGTCCTTGTTCTCCTGGGCGATCTTGACCTCCTCCTCGGCCTTGATGCGCGCCAGGTTCGACTTGGCGGCCTCCTCGGCCTGGATCTGCTGGGCCAGCGCCTCCTCGCGCGCCTTGATCGACGCGATCTCGCGCTTCTGCTTGGCCTCGGCGTCGGCCTGCTGCCGCTCGAGCTCGAGGATCGTCTCGGCCGCCTCGACGTCCTCCTTCTTGAGCGCCTTGCGCTCCTTCTGGCGGAACTCGTTGGTGAGGATCGACTGCACCGCCGTGAGCTCGGTGATCTTCTTGATGCCCTCGGCGTCGAGGATGTTGTGCTTGTCCATGTGCTCGAGCGGCGTCTGCTCGAGGTAGTCGATCGCCGCGTCCTCGAGCACGTAGCCGTTGAGGTCCTGGCCGATGACCTTGATGATCTCGTCCTTGAACACGTCGCGCTTGTCGTAGAGCTCGACGAAGTCCAGCCGCTTGCCCACCGTCTTCAGCGCCTCGGAGAACTTGGCCAGGAACAGCTCCTCGAGGGTGCGGTGGTCGGAGGCGCGCGCGCAGCCGATCGCCTGGGCGACCTTCAGCACGTCGTCGGCCGTCTTGTTCACGCGCACGAAGAACGTGACCTTGATGTCCGCGCGGATGTTGTCCTTGCAGATCAGGCCTTCCTTGCTGCGCCGCTCGAGCTCGATGGTCTTGAGCGAGATGTCCATCGTCTCGGCGCGGTGGATGATCGGCAGCACGGTGGCGCCCGTGAACGTGACGATCGGCTCCTGCGTGAGCTTGTTCACGATGAGCGCCTGGCCCTGGTTCACCTTGCGGTAGAAGCGGGCCACGACGACGCCCAGGCCGAAGACGGCCAGTATGGCGAAGCCGATGACGACGAGGGCGACCTGGATCTCGGGGCTCACGGGCACCTCCTGAGCGGCTGGGGGTTCACGGTTCTCACGACCACGCGCGGGCCATTGCACGCGATGCACCGGCGGCAAGTCAAGAGCATTCCGTCAACAGAGACAACATTGTTGACGCAGGCGCCAAGCGGCCTTTGCGTCGATGGTTGCAGGCGCGGGCGCCCTGCCATGGCGCACGGATCCGGCCGCGAAGCGTGCTCTTCCCGTCAAGACGCCGGCTCGCGCGGACCGCGGTCGCGGCGCTCGGGTTCGGCGTCGCGGTCCTGCTCCCCGTCGTCGGGCAGGTCGAGCGGCTCGACGATGAACACGTCGCGTTTGGGGTCGTAGTCGGCCAGGACCGCCTTCTGGCCCTTGACCAGCGTCGCCGGGCCCTCGTAGCGGACGGCGATCACCAGGCCGGCGCCGCCGTCCTCGCACAGCGCCTGGCCGAAGCGGGCGTCGACGGTCGCCGTGGTGATCGTGCACGGCCGGCCGATGAAGGCCAGCTTCGACGGCGCGTGGTGCGTCTTGAACACGCGCTGGAAGGGCCGGATCGACAGGTTCGTGCCGAAGATCGCCACGACGAAGCTGCCCAGGGCCACGCCGAGCGCCGCCAACCAGGCGGGCAGGACGCCCGCCGCCAGCGGGGCGAGGTGGTGCATGCCGAGGAAGCACAGCGCCCACGACCAGAGGACGAGCACGCTGAGGCTGAAGGTCAGCGGCACGCCGCGCAGGCCCAGCGCGGAGAGGAGGCCGAGGAAGCCGCCGGCGCCCTCGCCGTCGGCCGTATCCCCCACGTCCACGTCCACGTCGACGTCCGCATCCACGTCGAGGACGTCGATCTCGAGGCCCCCGATGACCACCGACAGCCAGTAGAGCGACGCGATCACGAGGAGGGTCGTGTAGACGACGGTCGGGAGCGCGAAGATCTCCGCCCAGAATCCCCCCACGTCGCCACCCCCGCGGCGCGCGTCGACGGCCACCCCGCCCTCGGCGGCCTGCGAGGCCGCCGAGCGGGCGCGATGGCCGCGACGGGCGGCCGGCTAGACTAGCGCCTCGCCACCGGGGTGGCAACGAGGGGCCCGTCCCGAGCGGAGGCGAGCGCGTGGAGCCGCACGAGGTGCTGCGGGCGGCGGTGGCCAGGGGCTGGCTCGACCCGGCGCTCGCCGCCGAGGTCGGGGCCGCCCCGCCGCCCGAGCTCGTCGAGCGGCTGGCCCGGGCGCTCGCGGCGCCGGCCGCCGCGACGTTGCCGCCTGACGAAGCTGGCGGGCGGACGCCGACGCTGCCGTCGGGCGGCGGCGACTCGACGATCACCAGGGCGGGCCCGGCGCCGACGCTGCCGCCCGGCGGCGGCGCCGCCCCGACGATCACGTCGGCGGGGCTGGCCGGGATCCAGACGGCCGCCGGCGCCGGGGGACCGCGCGCCCCCGGCGGCCTCGAGCGCGTCGGCCCCTACGAGGTCGAGCGCGAGCTGGGGCGCGGAGGGATGGGCGTGGTCTACGTGGCGCGCCACCGCGACCTCGGGCGGCGCGTGGCCCTCAAGGTCCTCCCGGCGCTCGCCCTCGGGTCGCGCGTGCGGCGCTTCCACACCGAGGCGCAGGCGGCGGCGCGCCTGCGGCACGACAACGTCGTGGCCGTGCACGACGCCGGGCAGGACGAGGCGGGCCGCCACTGGATCGCCATGGACCTCGTCGAGGGCGAGCCGCTCGCCGCCCGCCTCCTGCGCGAGGGGCCGCTCCCGCCGCGCGAGGCGGCGCGGCTGGCCCGGGCGCTCGCGGCGGGCGTGGCCCACGCGCACGGGCTGGGCGTGCTCCACCGCGACCTCAAGCCGGACAACGTCCTCTTGCGCCCCGACGGCACGCCGCTCGTCGTCGACTTCGGGCTGGCGAAGGACGCGCTCCGCGCCGAGAGCCTCACGCGCACGGGCGACGTCCTGGGCACGCCGGGCTACCTCGCGCCCGAGCAGGCCGACGGCCGCAGCGCCGAGGCCGACGCGCGCACCGACGTCTACGGCCTCGGCGCCACGCTCTTCCACATGCTCGCCGGGGCGCCGCCGTTCCAGGGCAGCGTGGCGATGGCCGTGCTGGCGAGCGTGCTCCGTGAGGCCGCGCCCGCGCCGTCGTCGCTCGCGCCGGGCGTTCCCGCGGCCCTCGACGCGATCTGCGCCCGCTGCCTGGCGAAGGACCCGGCCGACCGCTACCCGAGCGCCGCGGCGCTGGGCGACGACCTCGACCGCTTCCTCCAGGGCGAGGCGCCCGATGCCGCGCGGCGGCCCTGGCGCGGCCTCGGCGTCGCGGCGGTGTTCGTGGTCCTGGCGCTCGCCGCGCTGTGGGCCTGGTCCGCCCGGCAGCGGCTCGACCACCTCGTCTCTCGCGCGCGCGAGCACGCCCGCTGGGAGGCCGAGGTCCTCGACCCCTGGGGGCTGGGCGTGGCCCCGGGCGCGACGCTCGCAGCGACGCGGGCCGACCTCGCCGTGCGCGAGACCGACCTCGCGGCGCTCCTGCGCGACCTCGATGCCTTCCCGATGACCGAGCGCAGGACGGCCGAAGAGACGCTCGCCCACGTGCGGGCGGCCGCGCGCCGGCTGGCGCTCGACGAGGGCGACGCGGTCGCCGTCACCGACGGCCGGGCGGGCCGCCACGCGCTCGTCGTCGAC
>JAHBXY010000055.1 GCA_019636275.1 Planctomycetota bacterium
CGCGCAGGCGCCGCAGGCGCCGAGGTGCGCGTCGACGGCGGCCGCGCGCGCGTCGTCGAGGGCGCCCGCCCGCCAGGCGGCCAGGTCGTCGAGGACGTGCCTGCAGTCAGTCACGGTGGTCCCTCCTCAGGGCGGCGCGGCCGCGCGAGAGCGCCTGCCACACCGCCGCCTCGGTCGTCCGCAGCGCGCGCGCGGCGTCCGCCGCCGGGAGCCCCTCGAGGCTCACGAGCACGAGCGCCGCCCGCTGCATGTGCGGCAGCCGGGCGATCGCCGCGCGCAGGGCGCGCCCCTCGTCGTCGCCTTCGGCCCGGGCGGCCGGGCCCGCGCCGGGCGCGGCCGGCTCGCCGCCCGCCTCGACCAGGAGGCCGAGGCTGAAGAGGCGCCGGACCGCCCGGCGTCTCAGCTCGTTCTTCGCCAGGTTCAGCAGGATCGCGCAGAACCAGGTGAACGGCCGCGCGTCGCCGCGGAAGCGCCCGCGGGCGGCGAAGGCGCGCACGAACGTCTCCTGCACCAGGTCCTCGGCCGCGTGCGCGTCGCCGACCATCCGCGCGGCGACGCGCAGGAGCGCGGCGTGACAGCCCTCGGCCGCCGCGCGGAAGCCCTCGGGCGTCGCCACGTCGGGCGTCGTCACGGGGACCTCCTCATCGCGGGTCAGGGTCGCGCTCACGGGAGGTTTGACACGGCGCCGGCGAGCGACCTGACGCCCGACCCGGATCCGTCACAACCCCTTGGCGCTGCTGGCGTGCTCGAGGACGAGCCGGGCCACGTCGTCGGTGGCCTCGAGCGGCAGGAAGTGGCCCTTGCCCGGGAGGACGACGAGCCGGCGCGGGGCCACGAAGCCGTCGTCGAGTCGGTCGAAGGCCGCCGGCGCGATGCAGCCGTCGGCCTCGCCGGTGATCACGAGCGTCGAGACCGGGACGCGGCCGAGGGCCAGCGGCAGGTCGGCGCGCGCGGGCCAGGTGAGCGCCCGGTAGTAGCCCAGCGCCGCCTCGAGCGCGCCGGGCGCCGAGAGCGTCCGCTTGACCTCGTCGAGGCGCCCCGGGGGCGGCGTGAACGAGGACGCCCAGCGCGTCCACAGGCCGTCGACGAAGGCCATGTCGCGCGCGCGGACGGCGCGCTCGGCGAGCCCGCGGAGCTGGAAGAAGCCCATGTAGGCGCTGCGCGCGAGCTGGGTCGGATGCCGGACGAGGTTCTTCACGAAGACGCGCGGCGGCGGCACCGACAGGGTCACGAGCCGGGCCACGCGGTCGGGATCGGCGATCGCCGCCGCGTAGCCGGCGACGGCGCCCCAGTCGTGGCCGACGACCAGCGCCCGCCGGCGGCCCAGGGCCTCGATCAGGCCGAGGACGTCCTGCGCCAGGGCCGCCGCCCCGTAGCGGCCGTCGGGCGCCGCGTCGCTCGGCGGGTAGCCGCGCAGGTAGGGCGCCGCGGCCGTCCAGCCGGCGGCCGCAAGGCGCTCCGCCAGCGGCAGCATGGAGCCGGCGTCGTCGGGGAAGCCGTGGAGCAGGAGCGCCAGCCGCGGGCCGTCGCCGCGCACGTGGACCCCGAACGACAGCCCGCCCGCGCGGAGCGTCCTCACGGCGCCCGCCAGCCGACGACGTAGGCGATCCAGGCCTCCTCGGCCGGGGCGCGCTCGCAGGGGACGAACGTGCGATCGCCCTCGCCGTCCGCGCCCGGGCCCTCCCAGAGCACGACCGAGCGCGCGAAGCCGACCTCGGCCAGGAGCTCGCGCAGCTCGACGATCGACCACACGCGCCACTCGTAGGTGAACGCGTCGCGCAGCTCGCTGCCGTCGGGGAAGGCGAAGTGGATCGCGCAGCGGGCGCGCGAGTGGATCGGGTCGAACGCGACCTGGTCCCACACGAAGGTGAAGTCGCCGTGGTCGGTGGCCTCCTCGCCGCGCTCCTGCAGCTCGGGGCCGCCGGCGACCTCGAGGACCAGCGCGCCGCCGGGCCGCAGGCCCTCGCGCGCGCGCGCCAGGTAGGCGCGCAGGTGGGCCCGCTCGGCGAGCAGGAAGAAGGAGTAGTTCAGCGCCACGACCACGTCGACCGCCGGCACCGCCGGGGGGCCCACGTCGAGCACGTCGCCCTCGACGAGCGTCACGCGCTCGAGGGCGCCGCGGGCGCGGGCCCAGGCCAGCGGCGCCGGGTCGAGGTCCACGGCCCAGGCGCGGCGCGCCGGGTCGCCCTCGACGAACGTGCGCGCGAACAGGGCCGTCCCGGCGAAGTCCTCGCGCAGGTCGGCGGGGGGGCGGCCGTGCGCGGCCCGGAACAGGTCCTCGACGACCCGCACCTGCACGGCCGGCTCCTGCACGGCGCGCTCGTAGAGGGCGAAGCGGTCGGCGCGCTCGGCCTGGCTCACGCGGCGCTCCACAGGGCCGAGCGGTCCTCGAAGGCGGCCTGGCAGGGCGGGCCGTCGGCGAAGAGCACGCGCGGCCGCCCCGCCGGCGGGACGACCGTGATGCTCGATGACCGCGTGCCGTAGGGCCCGGCGTGCACGCAGGGCGCCCCCAGCGCCAGCGGGCGCGCCTCGTCGGCCGGGCCGTCGGGCACGTCGTGGCCGCGCAGGACCCGCGCCAGCCCCTCGACCAGGGCGTCGCCGCGCCAGGCCACGGCGTCGGCCAGGGCGGCCGCGACGCGCGAGGCCTTGGGCGACGCCGGGAGGAGCGGCCGGTTCTCGAGCACGTGGATGCCGGGCGCGAGCGGCTGCGCCCGCGGCGGGCCGCGGCCCTCGACGGCCACGAACCACAGGGCCTGGCGGTCGCCCACGAGCAGCCAGCAGGGGTTGTAGTCCTCGCTGCGCAGCCGGCCGACGCTCAGGCGCACGCCGACCTCGGCGTCGGCCTCGGCCGTGAACAGGACCGGCAGCTCGCCGCGCGTGCGGCGCGCCGGGTCGGGACCGGCCTGCGACGGCTGGTTCGTCAGCCCGGCGACGACGCCGTCGCCGTTGACCGCCAGCCACGTGCCGCCCGCCTGGGCGTCGCGGCCGCCGAGCGTGCGCGGGACGCGGCGCAGCACGCCGAGCGGCTCGGACGGGCGCGCCAGCCACTCGTCGCGGTTGGCGGCGACGACGAGCGGCGCGTCGGGGTGGACGTGGAACAGCACGGCGAGGAGGCACACGACCGCGACTATACGCCCACCCGACCGCCTGGCGAGGCGGCCGGCGCGGCGGCATGATCCGCGGCTCGAGAGGAGGAGCGCCATGCCGCACACGATCGAGGAGGCCAAGTCCGGCCGGGCCGCCTGCCGCACCTGCAAGGAGAAGATCGAGAAGGGCGTCCTGCGCTTCGGCGAGGAGGTCCCCAACCAGTTCGCCGAGGGGCCGTCGTATCAGTGGCACCACCTGGCCTGCGCGGCGAAGAAGAAGCCGGCGCAGCTCGAGCAGGCGCTCGGCGCCTTCGCGGGCGACGTGCCGGACCGCGCGGCCCTCGAGCAGGCGATCGCCGAGCACAAGGGCAAGGCCAGGGCGACGACGCTCCCCTACGCCGAGAAGGCCCCGACCGGCCACTCGCGGTGCATGGTGTGCGAGGAGCCGATCGCCAAGGGCGAGCTGCGCGTGGCCGTCGAGCGCGAGGTGGACACGGGCAGCTTCGTCTCGCGCGGCGCCGGCTACCTGCACCCCGCCTGCGCGAAGGAGCACGCCGAGGCCGACCCCGACCTGCTCGAGAAGGTGCGCCAGAACAGCGTCTCGCTCGCGCCCGCCGACCTCGAGGCGGTCGCGGCGGCGCTCGACGGGGAGTGACCGCCCTGGGCGGGGGGCCGGGCGACGAGCCGATCGACGCGCTGGCGCTCGAGGACGGCGGGGCGCTGCTCGAGGTGCGCCCGCGCGGGTGGCCGCCGCTGGCGGCGGAGGGCGGGCGCCTCTTCTACGGCGTGCTCGTGGGGGCGACGCTCTGGCTGGCGATCGCCGGGCTGGCCATGGCCGCGCGGGCGACGCGCTGGGGCGGCGACGTGCAGGTGCACCTCGGCTGGGACGAGGTCACCCTGCGCGTCGAGCGCCCGCTCACGGGCGAGTCGCCGACCCTGCTCATCTACCCGGGCCCCGGGGCGAGCCTCCCCAACCCGCTCTTCGACGGCCGGGTGCCGGTCCTCGCCGTCGCGCTGGTCTTCCTGGGGGCGGTCGAGCTCGTGCGGGTCACGCGGTGGCGCGCGCGGCGGGTGGTGCTCACGCGCGCGCGGCTCCTCGCACAGGAGGGCGTCCTCGCCCGGAGGACGCGGTGGGTCGCGGCTGGAGAGTGGGCGGTGGTGCTGGAGCAGTCCGGCGGCGTGGACGTGCTCTCCACCGGCGGCGTCATCCGCCTCCCCCGCCTGACCCCCGACGACGCGCGCCGGGTGGCCGACGTCCTCGGCGCGATGCACATGCCGCCAGCGGACGACGCCCCCGACCTGACCCCTGGGCCCGCCCGCCGGCGCGCCGTCCTCGGCGGCGTCGCGGCCCTCCTCGCCGCGGGGGCCATCTGGCCCTCGATCCCGGCCGCGGCGCTGCTCCTCGCCGCGCTCGTGCTCGTGCCGCTCGCGCTCGGCCTCCTGCGCGGCCCCGAGGACCCGATCCACGACCCGGCCGCCCGCATGCGGAGCCTGGCCTGGCGCGCCTGGCCCTGGGCGGCCGGCGCGCTCGTCGTGTCGCTGGCGCTCTGGCCCGGTCCGGCCGCGGCGGTGTGCGCGCTCCCGTGGCTGGGCCTGTGCGGGGTCGTCGCCCTGGGCGGCGCCCTGCGGCTCCGGGCGCGCGGCCTCGCGCCCTCGCACGAGCTCGCGGTCGACGCCGCGTGCCTCCTCCTCGCCGTGGGCGGCGCCTGGACCGTGATCAGTCGCGCCGGGCTCCGGCCGCTGGGCTTCGACGACACGATCGTCGCCCTCACGGCCGTCCACTTCCACCACGCCGGGCTGGCCCTGCCGCTGCTGCTCGGCCTGGCCGGGCGGGCGCGCGGGGCCGCCCCGCGCCCGCTCGTCGCGCTCATCCTCGGCGGGGTCCCGGCCGTGGCGCTCGGGATCGTCGCCTCGCGCCTGATCGAGTGGTGGGCCAGCTGGCTCCTCGCCGCCGGCGCGGCCGGGCTCGTGTGGCTGCAGGTCAGGGAGGCCCTCGACGCGCGCGCCCCCCGGACGGCGCGCCTGCTGCTCCTGCTCTCGGGCCTGAGCCTGGGCGCGGGCATGCTGCTGGCCGCGCTCTACGGCCTGGCCCGCGCGTTCACGCTCCCCTGGCCCTCGCTCGAGCTCATGCTCGCCACGCACGGGCCGCTGAACGCGGTCGGCTTCGCCCTGCTCGGGCTCGTCGCGCGGGCGCTGGCGCCGCCCGGGCTCAGCGGCGTCGGCGCAGGAACCAAGCCGCCACCAGCAGCAGGGCCCCAAGGCCCGTGAGCACGATCATGGCGATCCTGCCGGATCGTGCCTGGTGCTCGAGGTCGCGCAGGATGGCGTCGCGCGACGGTCGGGTCGAGACGATGCTGCCCCGGCCGCCGGCGATGACCCCGTTGGCGGCGTCGCCCGCGACCGTCACCGGCCGATCGGCCCGCACCGCGGTGGCGCCCGCGGGCGTCCGCGTCCCGACCGCGGCCACGAGCGACACGGGCTCGTCCCAGCGCGTCTGACCGTCGGGTCGGACCTCGAGGTCGCCGACGCGGAACGACGTGGCCCAGCGCTGGACCGCCTTGCCGGGCAGCGGCTCCGAGAGCCACAGGCACACCGTGCCGTCCGAGGTGACTGGCGCGTCGTCACCGGCCGTCGGGAGCACGTTCTCGACAACCACGTAGCCCGTGGTCCGCCGCGCCTCGTCGGCGGTCATCACCGTCGCGGTCCGCAGGCGCGCCGCGTCCTCGGCGGCCGCCTCGCCGCCGAGCAGCCCGAGGAGCCCGGAGCTCACGCAGCACAGCCCCATGGCCAGGGCCAGGCAGGCCAGCGGCGCGCAGCCGCTGCCCGCTGCAGCCGGCGCGCCGAACGGGGCGGCGTGGGGCGCGTCGACGCCGCGGGCCACCGGGACGAAGGCGCTCACCTCCTCGACCGTGAGCGCCTCGAGGGTGTGCCCCGCCGGCAGGAGCGCCGGCAGGCGCTGGGCCATGAGCGGCTGCACCTGCTCGGGGGTGGCGCCCGGGCCCAGGGCGGTCAGCGCCGCGCCGAACGCCGCCTCCGCCGCCACGCGCGCGGGCTCGGCGCCGGCCGACGCCGGCGCGCTCACGCGCAGGACGCCGCGTCCGACGGCCCCGCCGCCGGTGCGCACCTGCCAGTGGACCTCGAGGGCCCGCGTCGTCTGGAGCGGCTGGTCACAGTACTGGCAGCGCGTCACGCCGGGCGCGTTGTCGCCGCCGCATCTCCCGCAGGTCGCCACGGGGGAATTCTTGCCGCCGGGCGAGCCCGGCGCAAGCGCCGGCCGGCCGCGTCAGCCCTCGGCGACGAGCGCGGCCCGCACCGGCGAGGCGTCGGCGCCCTCGAGGCGCAGCGGCAGGGCGATGAGCGTGTAGAGCCCGGGCGGCGCCCCGTCGAGGACGAGGCCCTCGAGGTTGGCGATGCGGCGGGCGAGGAGCGCCTGGTGCGTGAGCAGCGCCCGGTCGTCGAACGGGTCGACCGAGGGCGTGTCGATCCCCACGAGGACGCCGCCGCGCGCCGCCACGTGCTCGACCAGCGCCGGCGACAGGCTGGCGAAGTCGTCGTTCCAGGCGTCGGGGTCGGGGAACGTGCCCGTGCGCAGGAGCAGGCGCGGGGCCACGACCTCGCCCGGCAGGTGCTCGGGGAGGACGCGCGCGCCGCGCGGCACGTCGACCCACATGACCTGGCACGGACCGTAGTAGACCTCGAGCGCGTGGGCGGCGATGCCCTCCCCGCCGGCCGCGTAGTGCGACCGGGCGTCGGCGTGCGCGCCCAGGTGGACGGTCGTCTCGACCGCGCTCAGGTCGATGTTCGCGCCCTGGGCGATGCTCAGCGACGCGCGGCGGCGGTAGGGCACGTCGCCCGGCCACACGGCGATGCGCTCGCTGACGAGGGGCGAGATGTCGATGATCCGCGCCATGGCGCCAGGATACGCCGCGGTCACGCCTCGCGCAGGAGGCGCGGCGCGGCGAGCGCGGCCCAGGCCGCCGTCGCGAGCAGGAACGCGGCCGACGAGGCGCCGAGCCACAGCCACAGCCGCGCGGGGTCGAAGCTGACCGCGAGCCGGAGCGCCAGCGCGACGACGAGCAGCACCCCGAGCGCGGCCACCGGCCAGGGGCGCCCGAGGAGGCGGCGCTCGTCGCCGGCGTGGGCCAGGGTCACGTGGACGCCGACGGCCAGGGCCAGCGTCGCGAACCCGCCCAGGAACAGGACGTGCAGCGCGCCGGCGCGCTGGGCGGGGAAGGCCGCCGCGAGCAGCAGGCCGAGCGGCACGCACCAGGCGCCCAGCCACACGAGCCAGCGGTGCAGGCCCGGCGTCGTCGGCCGGCGCGCCAGGCCGGCCGCCGCGACGAGCACGGCGAGGGCGATCAGGCCGCGGAGGGTCAGGCCCGCGCGGGCGTCGACGTACTCCTCGATCACGAAGCTCCCGGCGAGGAGCAGCGCGCCCAGGAGATGCCCGCCGAGGGCGAGGTGGTCGCGCGGGCTGGCGTCGGGCGGGGCGGTCCCGCGCGTGATGAGCGGGATGACCATGCTCCCGACGCCCAGGATCAGGCCCACGAACATGCCCTGCACGAGGAGGCCCTTGCCGACGGTGTGCAGGGGGCGCCACTCGGGGCCGAGCGCGCGGAAGGCCATGAGGAGCGAGCCGGCCAGGCCCATGAGGAACGACAGCGGGACCCACACGAACGCCACGGGCGGGCGCCGCCGGGCGGCCGCCCCGCCGCGCAGGCGCCGGACGACGAAGCCGACCAGCGTGGCCACGAGGACGAGCCAGGCGGCCTGCGACCAGGCGAACCGCTCGAAGACGGCCGCGATCGTCGTGAGGGTGGGGGCGAGCGCCGCGACGACGACGACGCCGACCGAGGCCGGGGCGCTGGCGGTCCGCCGGGGGATCGCCGTGAGGAGGAACCCGGCCGCGAAGCACATCATGAAGCCCTGGACCTGGGCGATGGCGTGGTCGGCGGACGAGAACGTCCCCACGCCGGCGGTAGCCAGGAGCAGCCACTTGGCGACCCCGACCCACCCGAGCACCACGCCCAGCGGGAAGAGCACGCGGTACGGCTCGCGCCGCCACAGCGGCGCGGCGGCGTCCAGCGGCGGCGGGACGTGACCGTCACCCTCGCCGGCCGGCCCCTCGCAGCTCGCCTCCTCGGGCATCACCTGGATCGAACCGGCCACGGCGCCTCCCGGCGCCACCTCCCGCAAGCGGGGGTCCGCGCGCAGGGCGCGCAGCGGCAAGCGGCGCGTCGCGCGGGCGTGACGGGGTCACGCGGGCGTGACCCGCGTCACGCTGCGCGGCCTACGCCCGCGCGATGACCTTCAGCTCCACCGCGATCGGCGTGGGCAGGGCCGAGATCGCCAGGGTCGTGCGCGTGGCGCCGACGGGGGCGAAGTAGTCCTTGTAGACCTCGTTGTAGGCGGCGAAGTCACGGTCCATGTCGATGAGGAAGGCGGTCACGTCCACGACCTTGTCGAGCGACGAGCCGGCCGCCTCGAGGATCGCCTTCACGTTCTCGATCGTGGCCCGGGTCTGCGCCTTGACGTCGTAGGCCTGCGGCCGGCCCTGGGCGTCGCGCACCGGGCCGCCGGGGATCGCGTTCGTCCCCGGCTGCCGGGGACCGACGCCCGAGAGGTAGAGCAGGTCGCCCACGCGGCGCGCGTGCGGGTACGCGCCCACCGGCGCCGGGGCGCCCTTGGCCATGACGAGGTCGCTCGTGGCCTGCGCCCGAGGAGCGGGCGGCGGCTCGGCCGGCCCGGCGGCGACCGGCGTCGCGCCCGACGAGAGGACGCTGCGGTCGCCCCTGAAGACCTCCACGTCCTCCTCGTCGAACTCCTTGCTCGCCGCCGCCCGCCGGCTGGGGGCCAGGCCGACGAGCGCGGCGCCGGTGCCCCACACCGGCTGGTACTCGAAGACCGTCCCCTCGTAGTCGTTGTGCTGGCCGAGCGTGGCCGCCAGCCACCACACCGCCTTGAGCTTGCTGTCGGCGTTGGCCTGGGCGCTGAACTCGCGCGCGAGCTGGGCCACGTCCTCGAGGCGCCCCTCGGCCAGGAGCTCGAGGAGCTTCCGGTTCCACTCGTCGTCCTTGAGCGAGGAGATGCGGTCCTCGCGCGGGTCGATCTCGTGGGTGAACAGCCGGTTCGAGAGCGAGGTCACGGCGACCGCCACGGCGCGGCGGCCGCCGCGCTCGATCGCGTCGCGCGCCGCCTTGCCGAGGACCAGGGTCTCGGCCCGGTCCGCGTACATGTTGCAGGAGACGATCGTCGCCGGCAGCCGGTTGTCGGGGTTCAGCAGCTTCAGCGCCACGATCGAGCCCGTATCGATCGGGAAGCCCCTGTAGGCGACCGTCCGCGCGTGCAGGCCGCGGGCGCGCGCGCAGGCCTCGTAGGCCTTCGCGAACGGGGCGTCGATGCGGAACCGGTAGGGCATGTCGCCGAGGTCGTGCCACTCGGGGTCGACGTGGACCCACTCGGGCTCGGGGTCGGCCTGGAGCTGATGACCGATCACGCTCGGCCACTGCGTGCTGTAGAGCACGAGCAGGTCGGCGTCGGTGGCCTCGAGCTCGGCCCGCACGCGCTCGTAGCCGGCGCGCAGCTTCTGCCAGGCGGGCGAGCGCTCGGGCGCCAGCAGCGGGTGCGGCATGCCCGCGACGATGTAGCCGCGCACGACCTTGCCGCCGCTCACGCCCGCCCCCCGGCGACCCCGGCCGAGGCCGGGTCCCACTCGACGATCGCGTTGCCCGTGCCGATCACGCTGCCGTACGCGTGGACCTCGGCCGGGTACTCCGGATAGTCGAGCGCGGACAGGAGCCACGTGAGGCAGCCCGCCTTGGCCTCGCTGACCGCCTGCTCGATGAAGTCGGGCAGCTCGTCCACGAGCTGGCGCGTCTTGCCGTTGCGCATGAGGTCGAGCACGCGCATGTCCCACAGGTACTGGCCGTGGTGATAGACGTGCTCGTGCGTCATGTCCTCGGGGACCTCGGGCTCCTCGGTGAAGTGGCGGTGGCTGAGCGAGTTGCTCGCCAGGAGCACGGCGCGCTTGCCGCTGCGCTCGACGGCGCGGCGCGTGGCCTGGCCGAGGGCGATCATCTCCGCCTGGCCGACCTCGTCGCTGTAGTAGAAGAACGCGCCGTTCGAGCTGATGCCGACGATCGGCTTGTCCCAGGCCGGGTTCGTCAGGTGGCAGGAGATGATCGTCCCGTAGTCGACGCGGAAGTTCGGGTTCCGCATCATCTTCGTCACGAGGCCGGCCGCCTTCGCCTCGTCGTGGATCGCCTCGGCCAGGCCCACGTCCACGTCGAGCGTGTAGTGGAACCGGAACAGGTTGGGGAAGATCGGGTCGACCGACAGGCTCTCGAAGTGCGGCACGCCGAGGAAGTGGTGCCCCACGTGCGTGCGCCAGTGCGGCGAGTGGACGATGAGGACGTCGTAGTCCTTCTTCGCCAGGTTCCTCCGCAGTCGCTCGTAGCCCCAGCGCAGCTCCTCCCAGCCGCACTCGGCGCGCGGCTCGTTCTGCGGCGGGTTCTCCGCGTAGACGAGGTGCGGGGGGTGCGGCGCGAGCGCGCCCAGGACGATCTCACCGCGGGCCATCGGACCCTCCTCCGCTCACAGCTTCACGCACACGTTGCGGGCCTCGCTGAAGAACTCGAGCGAGTAGGCCCCGCCCTCGCGGCCGACCCCGCTGTCCTTCACGCCGCCGAACGGCGTGCGCAGGTCGCGCAGGAGCCAGGTGTTCACCCACACCATGCCCGTGTCCAGCGCGGCCGAGACGCGATGCGCGCGGGACAGGTCGCGCGTCCACACCGAGGCCGAGAGGCCGTAGCGGACGCCGTTGGCCATGGCCAGCGCCTCGGCCTCCGTGTCGAACGGGTGCACGGTGACGACCGGGCCGAAGATCTCCTCGGTCGCCGTGCGGCAGGTGGCCGGCAGGCCGGCGACGACCGCCGGCGCGAGGAACGCGCCCCGGTCGAGCGGCGCCGGCAGCGCCGGCCGCTCGCCGCCGCAGAGCACGCGGCCGCCCTCCTCGCGCGCCAGCCGCAGGTAGCCCTCGACCTTGTCGCGATGCGCGAGCGAGATCAGGGCGCCCAGGTCGGTCGCGGGGTCCTTCGGGTCGCCCAGACGCAGGGCCTTCACGCGGGCGACGAAGGCCTCGAGGAAGCGGTCGTGCACGCTCCGCTCGACGAGCAGGCGCGAGCCGCACAGGCACACCTGCCCCTGGTTCGTGAAGCCGGCCCGCACGGCGCCCTCGACGGCCTGCTCGAGGTCGGCGTCGGCGAAGACGAGCGTCGGGTTCTTGCCGCCCAGCTCGAGCGAGAGCTTCTTGAACACGGGCGCGGCCGTGGCCGCGACCCGGGCGCCCGTGGCCGTGCCGCCCGTGAACGAGATCGCCGCCACGCCCGGGTGCTCGACGAGCGCCTGCCCCGCCTCGGGGCCGAGCCCGTGGACGAGGTTGAACGCGCCCGGCGGGAGGCCCACCTCGGCCGTGATCTCCGCCAGCGCCGACGCCGTCAGCGGCGTCAGCTCGCTCGGCTTGGCGACCACGGCGTTGCCCATGCCGAGGGCCGGGGCCACCTTCCAGCTCAGCAGGTAGAGCGGCAGGTTCCAGGGCGAGATCAGGCCCACGACGCCGAGCGGGCGCCGGAGCGTGTAGTTGAGCGCGGGCCCGGGGGGCCCGTCGGTCAGGTGGCAGTCGGTCCGGTCGTGGCGGATCGCGCCGGCGAAGAACCTGAAGTTCGCGACCGCGCGCGGGATGTCGATCGTCGCCGCCAGGCGGAGCGGCTTGCCCGTGTCGAGGCTCTCCAGGGCGGCGAGGTCGTCCTTCCGCGCCTCGATCCGGTCGGCGATCGCGTCGAGCAGGCGCGCGCGCTCCTCGGTCGAGGTCTTGCCCCAGGCGCCGTCGAGCGCGGCCCGCGCCGCCTCGACCGCCGCGGCCACGTCGGCCTCGCCCCCGCGCGGGACCCGGGCCACGACCTCGCCCGTGGCCGGGGCCACGTCGTCGAGGTGCTCGCCCGAGCGCGGCGCGTGCTCGCGCCCGGCGATGAACTGGCTGAGCGTCCTCACGTCGCGCGCCCCTCCTGCTCGTCCCTGCGCCCCGGCCGCCTCGCCGGGCGCCACGGAGAGGCCGACGAGGCCGCCGCACATTGGACACGGAGGTCGCCCGCGTGCACAGAGGACCGGGCGCGGTCACACCCAGCCGGCGGGGGCCACCTGCGGCGGGAGCGGCCCCGCCCGGCTCGCCAGGTCGGCCCAGGCGGCCGGCTCGGGCCCGGCGTCGCGGCCGAGCAGGGCCTGCGAAGCGCCTGGCGCGCCCGACCGTTTGCCGCGCGCGCCAGGCGTCGCACGTGGTGCGCCACCGCTGCCGCGCGGGCGGCGTCGCCCGGGTGCAGGTCGTGGGCCAGCGACTCGGCCGGCGCGGCGCCGAGGCGCGCCGCGGCCTCGAGCACGGCCAGGTGGCCGACGAGCGTGGCGGGATGCCCGGCCTCGTCGAGCGCGTGGAAGGTGGCCGCGTCGACCAGGCGCGCGCCCCGCGGGCCCTCGGCGGGCAGGTCCCGGCCCTCGACCACCAGCGAGGCCTCGCCCAGGCGCAGCGCGGCGCCGGGGTCGAGCAGGCCCACGTGCAGCGGGACGCCGTCGAGGCGCGTGCCCGCCGCGCCGCCCTCGTCGCGGAGGACCAGCCGCCGGTGCAGGCGCAGGGCGGCGGCGTGCAGGCGCGAGACGGTCGGATGCTCGAGCCGCACCTGGCAGCGCGCGTCGCGCCCGATGAGCAGGAGCCCCGGCTCGGGGCCCAGGGCCACGAGCGCCACCGGCTCGCCCGGCGCCGGCACGAGGCGCAGCGCCCGGGGCGGCCGGGCGGGGCCGACCTGCCGGGTGAACGCGCCGCGCGCCTGCCACCACCAGGAGAGCCAGGCCACCGGGTCGAGGCCGAGCGCCTCGCCGCTGGCCGCCTGGAGCAGGGCGGGGACGGCGGCGCGGGCGTCGGCGGCGAGCCGCGCCCGCAGGCGAGCAGCGCCGGCGCCACGCGGCCAGGTCGATCGCGCGCAGCGCCTCCTCGGCGGCGCGCTCGACCAGCGGGTCGGGCTCGAGCAGCTCGAGGAGCGCCGCCAGCGCCCGCGCGTCGCCGGTCCGCGCCAGGGCGCCGACGACGGCGTCGGGGCGCTCCTCGCGCTCGAGGTCCTCGAGCCAGCCGGGCGGCGCCCGGCGCCCGTCGGGGTCGCGCAAGGCCAGGCGCACGTCGCCCACGCGGAGGACGTCGCCATCCTCGACCGCGCGCGCGCGGGCGACGCGCTCGTCCCCCACCCAGGTCCCCGTGGGGCTGCGCAGGTCGTGGAGGACGAGCTCGTCCTCGGTCCGGCGCAGCTCGGCGTGCTCCGGCGCGACGCTCGGATGCGGCAGGCGCACCTGCGCGCCCGGCCCCGCGCCGACGAGGAAGTGCCGCCCGGGGAGCAGCGGGTGGCGCGCGCCGCCGTCGAGCTCGACCAGGCAGGGCGGCCCCTCCGGCGGCTCGCCGCGGAGCACGCGGTCGAGGTCCTGCGCCGCGCGCTCGGCGCGCGCGTAGCGGAAGCGGGGCGTCGCCTCGAGCAGGTGCAGCGTGACGCGCTCGAGGTCGGGCGGCAGGCCCGGCGCGAGCTCGGACGGCGGCGCGACCTCGCCCGACGTCGCCAGGTCCATGAGCTCCTCCAGCGTGTCGCCGGCGAAGGGCGGCTGCCCGGTGAGCGCGTGGTAGAGCGTCGCCCCCAGCGCGAACAGGTCGCAGCGCGCGTCGAGCGGGGCGCCCGTCCACTGCTCGGGCGCCATGTACTCGGCCGTGCCCACGAGCTGGCCCGGGGCCGTGAGCGCGCTCATGAAGGCGTCCTTGGCCACCCCGAAGTCGATCAGCCGCGCGCGCCCCTCGGGCGTGACGACGACGTTGTCGGGCTTCACGTCGCGGTGGATGATCCCGTGGCCGTGGAGCACCGCCAGGCCGCGCGCGACGTCGCGGGCCACGCGCGCGGCGTCGGCCGGGGCCAGCCGGCCCGCCTCGGCGATCCACGCGCCGAGGGGGCGCCCGGGGACGAGCTCGAGCACGAGGTGCGGCGGCTCCGGTCCGTCGATGGCCGCCCCCAGCACGGCCACGAGGTTCGGATGCCGGCGCACGCGCCGCAGCGCGTCGGCCTCGCGGCGCAGGCGGCGCAGGAGGCTCGCATCGGCGCCGGCCCCCGGGGCGAGCAGCTTGACGACCGCGGGCGCGCCATCGGCCCCGCGCGCCAGGTAGGCGGCGCCCATCCCGCCACGCCCGAGGAGGCGCTCGAGCACGAGGCCCGAGCAGCGCCGCCCGAGCCAGGGGTCGGCGGCGGTCACGGGCGCAGCTCCCACAGGTCGCCGTGGCCGCGGCCGCTGGCAGCGCCGCCGTGGAGGACGGCGCAGCCGCGGCCCGCGTCCCACACGAGCGCCTGCCAGTTGCGTCCCGGCGGCAGGAACGCGTCGCCCGTGACCCCCTCGAGGAGCCGGGTCCAGCGGGCGCCGTCGAAGCTCCAGGTGTCGTTGCGCGCGCGCCGGTCGTCCCAGCCGCCGAAGAACAGCACGCCCCCGGGGTAGGCCACCAGGCCAGGGTCGTGGCGCTTGCCGGGGCCGCCCTCGACGTCGTCGCGCCGGGTCCACCCGCGCTCGGGGTGCCACTCCCAGTGCTCGTCCATCCCCGGGCCGCTCTGGGCGCCGTAGACGACGAGCACGTCGCGCCGCGCGTCCCAGCACATGCCGAACAGGTGCCGCCCGGGGGGCGCCGGCGCCGGCCCCGCGGGGAGGGCCGCCCAGCGCGCGCCGTCCCACGTCCACAGGTCGGCGTGCGCGCGCCAGCGGGGGTCGGCCCCGCCGAGGAGGACGAGGCGCCGGCGCGCGGGGTCCCAGGCCATCCGGTGCCAGCCGCGCAGGCCCGGCCCGCCGGCGTCCGGCCGCGGCTCCCAGCGCTCCCCGTCGAACTCCCACGTGTCGGCGTGGCCCGCCCGGTCGTCCTTCGACGCGCCGCCGCCGTGGAGGACGAGCCGCCCGCGCGCCTCGTCGTAGCCCGCGGCCGCCGCGTAGCGCGGGGGCGGCCGGCGGCGCGGCGTCTCCTCGCGCCAGGCGGCCCCGTCCCAGGCCCACTGGTCGTCGAAGACCTCCTCCTTGTCGCGCCCGCCGATCACGACGACGACCCGGCGCCGCACGTCCCAGACCATCGCGTGGCTCCAGCGCGCGCGCGGGCGGGGCGCCGCGTGGTCGGCGCGCCAGGGGACCCACACGCCCGGCGCCACGAACCCGTCCTCCGGCCTCGCGACGACCTCCGGGGCCGGTTCGGTCGGCCGGCCGGGCGCTGGCGGCGGCGGGGGCGCGAGCGTCGGAGGCGGCACCACGGCTCCCGGCGTCGGGCGCCACGGCGTTTCTGCCGGCGGCGACGTCGCGAGCGCGGAGACGACAGCGGCACAGCGGCAGACGGAGTGACTGGTTGACCGCGCCGAGGCCCGCCCCGAGCGCCAGGCGCAGGCGACGCGCCCGCGCCGCGTCGGCGGCGGCCGACCCGCCCTGCTCCAGGAAGCGCTCCAGGTCCTCGGCCAGGGCCGCCGCCGACGGGTAGCGCTCGTCGGGCGCCCGGCGCAGGCAGCGGAGGACGATCGCGTCGAGGGCCGCCGGGACCTCCGGCCGCGTCCGCCGCGGGGGCACGACGTCCGCGCGCATCACGGCGGCGAGGACGCCGACCAGGTTCACGCCCTCGAACGGCGGCGCGCCGACGAGGAGGTGGTAGAGCGTCGCGCCGAGGGACCAGACGTCGCCGCGTGGCTCGGCCTCCCGGGCGTTCGCCTGCTCGGGCGGCATGTAGGCCGGCGTGCCCAGGATCTCCCCGGTGCGCGTGAGCGACTCGGCGCCC
The DNA here is from genome assembly GCA_019636275.1 of Planctomycetota bacterium. Lineage (GTDB taxonomy): Bacteria > Planctomycetota > J058 > J058 > J058 > JAMLIC01. Next base: position 15,952 of record JAHBXY010000055.1, read on the forward strand.
GCCACGACCTTCGCCAGGCCGAAGTCGAGGATGAGCGGCGCGCCGTCGGGGCGGACGAGGATGTTCGCCGGCTTGAGGTCGCGGTGCAGCACGCCGCGGGCGTGCGCGTGCTCGAGGCCGCGGGCGACGGCGGCGGCCAGGCGCGCCGCCGCGCGCGGCTCGAGCGGCCCCGCGCGCTCGAGCCGGGCGTCGAGCGCCTCGCCCTCGACGAGGTCCATGGCGATGAACAGCCGGCCCGCGTCGTCGCGCCCCGCGTCGTGGACGGCGACGATCGCCGCATGCCGCAGGCTGGCCGCCGCCTGCCCCTCGCGCAGGAAGCGCTCGTCGGCGCGCGGGTGGCCGGGGAGGCGCAGCTTGAGCGCCACCTGCCGGCCGAGCGCGGCGTGGCGAGCGACGTAGACGACCCCCATGCCGCCCCGGCCCAGCTCGCGCTCGACCACGTAGGGCCCGACGCGGTCGCCGGGCCCGGGCAGGCCGGCGACCGGACGTGGGCCCGGCGACGTCGGGACCGGACCTGCTCCCGGACCGCCGCCCGGACCGGTGCCCGGACCGAAGGTCACGGCGCGCGCGGGGGCGACGGTCGCGCCCGCGCCCCCCGCCGGGCGCGCGCCGGCCAGCCCGCGCAGGGCGGCGACCTGCGCCGGCGGCAGGCCCGCCGCCAGGGCCCCGAGCAGATCGGCGGGCATGCCGGCCTGCCGCAGCATCGCCACCCGTCGGCGCGCCGCCTCGACCTGCGCCGGGGTGACGAGGCCCTGCGCCAGCGCCCGGGCCGCGGCCTCGTCGTCGGGGAGGGTCACGCGTCGAGGCTACAGGCGCGCGCGGCGAGACGCCACGCCGCCCGCCGCGCTCGAGCCGACGGCGCGCCCTCGACGAACCCAGGCCTCGGGCGCGCCGGCGCAGCGAGTCGGGCGAGGACAGGCCCTAGTCGAGGCCGTCGAACTTGTCCTTGTTGGCCTGGTACCAGCGGCGCAGCTCGTCGCGCGTGCGACTGGACTGCGGCGGACGCCCCGACGCCTTGTCCTCGGCCGCGACGCGCGCTTGCACGTGGGACGCCATGCACTCGAGGACGTAGTCCCTGCCCTTGCGCATCGGCAGCTCGGCGAACCACGGGAGGAGGGCCCCCCCGGCCTTGAGGAACATGTACTCGTTCAAGCACAGCGGGAACTGCTGGTTGAAGTACGTGTCCCACGCGACCGGGTCCACCGTGATGACCTTCGGCGCCTTGCCGTCGAACACCACCGACCGCTGCCCCCCGGCCGGGAGCGCCACCCCGAACGCGAACGGCGCGACGCTGGCGTTCACCACGTACTCGCCGGCCTCGAGGACGAAGTGCGCGTGCCCGTCGGCGCCGGTGTACTGGACGGCCTGGTGCCCCTTCCCGTCGTCGGAGTGGACGAAGACCTTCTTGCCCTCGACCGGCTGCCCGTTCCGGGTCACGGTGGCCTTCAGGTAGCCCACGGGCACCGTCTGCCCCTGCCGGTGGAGCGTGACCACGACCGTGCGCGCCTCGCCGGCGGCGAGGACGACGCGCTCCGACGCCTTGCCCCAGACCGGATCGGGGCTGGACACCTGCACGGAGTACTCGCCGGGCGCGAGCTTCAGCCCCGAGACGACCCCGCCGGGCCCGGCGTTGAACGCGCCGGCCGGGACCTTCTCGGGCAGCTTGAGCAGCGCCACCTGCGCGCCGACGAACGGCTCGGGGGGTGTCGTCCCCTTGACGACCTTGACCGTCAGCGTCGCCACGTCGCCGGCGGGCGGCGGCGGGGGCGGGACCTCCTTCTTGCCCCCCTCGCAGCCGCAGCGCGCGGCGAGGCCGTCGTAGAAGGCGCAGGCGAAGCGCGCCCGCGCGCCGGGCTTGCCGATCTCCGCCTTGCACGGGCCCATGTCGTCGAGCGCGCAGGGGATCGGGCCGGGGGCGCGGCCGAGCATGTAGATGACGACGCGTCGGTTGGGCTCGTTGCCCGGGGCCGCGTTGGCGAGCTCGGCCGCGTTGGGAGGGACGAGCGGGTTGAACTCGCCGCAGCCCGTGAACTTGGGCGGCAGGAACTGCGCGTCGTCGGCGCGCACGTCGTGCTTGCCCGTCATGTAGGCCAGGAACAGCTTCGCGCGGAAGGGGGCGTCGTTGGCCACGGGCGTCCCGGCCGGCAGGCCGAGGAAGGCGGCCATCGCCGCCTGGGTGCGCGGGCCCATGAGGCCGTCGGCCGGGCCCGGGTCGTGGCCGAGGTCGGCGAGGATCACCTGCACCGTCCTGAGCCCCCACTGCTCCTCGTTGTAGAGCAGCTCCCAGGCGTGCGCGTCGTCGGTGATGAACGCGTAGGTGCTGTAGGCCCGCCGGTCGGAGAGGCGCTTGTTGTAGGCCTCCGGCCCGACGCGGTCGGTGTGGCCGGTGATGAACAGCTTCGCCTGCGGATGGGCCGCGAGCACCTCGTCGACCCGCTTCAGGTGCTCGACGACCGACGGCCGGATGAACGAGCGGTCGAACTCGAACGTGACGCCCGGCAGGCACACGCACTCGAACAGCTCCTGCGGCGGCGGCGCGGCCCCGCCGAGCGTGATCGTCGTCGCCGCCCCGCCGGCGGCGAGGTCGACGGCGGGCGCGTGGCCCGGCGCGCCCGGCTCGGTCACGTCGACGACGTGGATGAGCGGGAAGCTGAAGCCGTCGGGGAGCGCCTCCGGCCCCTGGACGAACACGAAGGCCGCGGCGGCGCGACCCTCCTCGTCGAGGGCGCCCGGGTCCGCCGCGAAGTCGAAGCGGCGCGTGGCCGGCGGGCGTGACGCGAACCGGACGGTCAGGTCGAGCGCCCAGCCCGACGTGGCGGGCGTCAGGCGCGCGACGAGCTGGTCCTCCGGCGCCGGCAGCTCGCCCGCGGCGTGGAGGGCCAGGACCTCGGCCTTGGGCAGCGCCCTGCCCTCGGTCGTCGGGAGCCACGCCACGCCGCCCGGGTGGGGGACGGGGCTCGTGGCCGCGGCCGGGATCGTCTGCCCGCGGCGACAGTCGACGCCGGGCCCGGTGAGGGTCGTCATGGCCGCTCCTTCTTCCTGCGGAGTCCGTCGCGCCCTCTCACGGGGCGTCGCCGCCGAGCGCGACAAAGACCGGCCGCGCGCCAGGCGCGGAGACCTCGAGCCGCGGCGCGTGCCCCGGCGGGGCGTCGTCGGTGACGTCGAGCACGAAGATCGTCGGGAAGGCGATGCCCTCGAGGCCGCCGGGGCCGTGCACGCACACGAAGTCGGCCGTGAAGGCGCCCGCCTCGTCGAGCCGCCCGGGCGCGGCCTCGTACTCGAGCGTGAGGTCGGCGGGCGGCCGGGTCGCGAACGGGACGGCGAGGCGCAGGCTCCAGGCCGGCGCGCCGTCGTCCGGCGTCAGGCGCACGCGGAGGAGGTCCTCGGGGCGGGGGAGCAGGCGGCGCGCGGCCAGGTCGCGCGCGGCGGCCTTCGTGAGCGCGGCCGCCCCGGCCGTCCGCCGCCAGGCGACGGCGAGGTGCGGCGCGGGCGAGGTCGCCGTCGTGGGCAGGAGGCGCCCGCGCAGGCACTCGAGCCGCTCCCGCCGCGCCACGAGGTCGATCGGCGTGGGCTTGCCCTGCGCGGCCACCTCGAGCCGCGGCGCGTGCCCGAGGGGCGTGTCGTCCGTGACGTCGAGGACGTGGACGCCCGGGAAGCGCAGGCCGGCGAGGTCGCCGGGCCCGTGCACGCACACGAAGTGCGCGTCGAAGGCCTCGTCGGGCCCGAGGCGCTCGGGCGCGGGGTCGTAGTCGAGCGTGAGCTCCTCGGCGCGCCGCGCCTCGAAGAGGGTCGTCAGGCGCAGCCGCCACTGCCGCGCGGTCTTCGCCGGGCGGAGCCGCACGCACAGGAGGTCCTCCGGCCGGGGCTGGAGCCGCGCCGCCGCGAGGGCGCGCGCCTCGTCCTTGGTCAGGACCGACGCCTCGGTCGTCAGCGGCCAGGCGGTCGCGAGGTGCGGCGCGGGCGACGCCGCGGCCGTGGCGAGGAGGCGGCCGCGCCGGCCCTCGAGGCGCTTCTTCGTGGGGATGACCAGCGTCCGCGTGCGCTCGGCCGCCAGCGTCCACGAGGTCTTCGACCGCTTGCAGCCGGGGCAGACCAGGACGCTGTCGAGCGTCACCTCGGCGCCGCACGCCGGACACGTCCAGGGCATCGCGCTCCCTTCGCTGTCCCGACCCTACCCGATCGCTCCGGCGTCGAGAGGCCGCGTCGAGACGTCACGGCCCGGGGACGCGCGCCGTCAGGGCCCGCGCGGCTCGTCGAAGTAGGGGTACTCGTACCGGTCGCGGTCCGGGTCCCAGTCGTCCCAGGTCGCCACGCGCTCGAGCGCCCCGAGCCGCTCGGGGGGCACGATCCCGGGGACGAGGAACGCCTTCTGCCGGTGGAGCGAGTAGGGGTTCCTGAGCTCGAAGCCGAGCACGCCCAGGACGCCGCGGGCCACGTACCACGTGGCCCGCGGGTTCCAGCCGTGGGCGATCTTGATGACGACGCCCAGGCCGTCGGGGTAGTCGGGGTGCTCGATCGCCAGGCCGAGGAGGCCGTCGGCGCCCTCCTTGGCGAGGACGCGCCCCTCGCAGCGCTTGAGGATCGTGCTGTCGAGGCGGTTGAAGCCGCCGACGACGTCGGGGTGACGCATCATCGCCTCCCAGATCCAGTCCTCGCGCCGCGTGGTCACGAGCGACGCGTAGAGCGTCGCCAGCTCCGAGACCGTGTTGCTCACGGTCGGCAGGCCGCAGCCGTCGCGGGCCACGCGCACGGGCTCCCAGCGCGGGCCGAGGAACCGGCGCAGGACCTCCAGGTAGCCCTGCGTGAACGGGTGCGACGGCAGCGTGTAGCCGGCGCGGCTCCAGCCGCGCAGCCGGCAGCCGCGGAGGATCGCCGCGTGCTCGCCCGAGCAGGTGTGATACCAGCGCCGCGGGCGCCGCACCTGCCGGCCGAACTGCACCAGCGGCACGTCGAGCGGGGTCTGCATGAGCCCCCACTCCTCCTCGGGGAGGATCGACTGCGCCGCCGCGACGTGCTCGGTGTCGCCGTTGTGCGACGACACCGCGATCGCCTTCTGCCGCCAGTCGAGCACGGGGTCGAGGACCTCCGTGAAGACCTTCATCATGAGCGGCTTCATCATGCTCCGGCCGTAGCAGAGCACGTCGCCGCCGAACGAGTGGACGATCCGCTTGCCGCTGGCCCAGGCCACGGCGCCGTGGATCGTCGTCTCGGACACGCCGTGGCGCCGGTAGTCGACGAGCGGCTCCCAGGCCACCTCCCGGCCGGTGGGGATGCGCGGGTCCTTCTCGCCCAGCGGGCTCGTCGGGTAGATCCGGGCCCCGGGCCGGCCGAACTGCGGCAGGGCCGCCTGCGCGCGGTCGCTCACGCCCCGCCTCCGGCCGGCGCGCGCGCCGCGAGCCGCTCCTGCACGCGCGGCGCCACCTCGCGCATGAACGCCTCCATGTTCGCCACGACGCGGGCGCTGTCGTGGTTGAAGAAGTCGAACCAGAGCATGAGCCGGTCGTCGGGGTGGAAGCGCTCGACCATCTGGTCGGCCACGTCGTCGGCGTTGCCGATGAGGGCGTTGTTGGCCGCGTTCGTGACCTTCTTCGGGTCGAGCGTGCCCTCGAGCGCCGTCCAGTAGGCGGCCAGGGCCTTGTCGGCCTCGGCGCGGGCCCGCGCCCGGCGCTCGTCGGGCGAGAGGCCGGGCTGCTCGTTCAGGAACACGAAGACGGTCCGGGGCATGTAGCTCCGCCGCCAGGGGCCGCCCGAAGGGTGGTAGGCGGCCGTCATGCGCCGGTGCGTGTCCTCGATGACGGCGGGCTGCGTGATCGAGAGGTTGAACACCTGCACCGGCTGGAACCCGTTCACGCGCTCCTGCAGGGGGCCGTGGTGGCTGCCGATGACGAGCTGCAGGAGCTCGCGCCGCCAGTCCTGCGGGACGACCTTCAGGGCCTCGAACTCCCAGCGCCGCCGGAGCGTGAGCGGCCCGCCCGGGTCGTGGCCGGCCGCCTTGCAGACCTTCTCCCAGTCCGCCGGCGTCTTGAACTCGCCGGCCGTGAGGCTGGGCGGCGCGACGTCGTCGCTCGAGAGGACGTCGCCGCGCAGGAGCCGGCAGAAGACCTCGGCCGCCTCCTCGAACACCTTGCCCTTGAGGACCGGCCAGGCGGCCTCCTCGACCGCGTCGCGCGGGACGATGCCCATGGCCCGGTTCATGAACTCGAAGCGGCCGGCGGCGAAGCCGATGTTGATGCGCCGGCGCTCGGCCGGGTCGACGCCGTGGAGGGCGCAGAAGGCCGCGACCCGCTCGGCGTGGGCGACCGGCCCGCCGCCGCAGAGGATGTTCATCACCGCCGAGCCGGTCTCGATGCGCCGCGTGCGGCGGAAGACCTGGTGGCTGAGCTGCAGGATGTCGCAGTTGAGCCCCACCTCGCCCTGCCAGTGGGGGATCACGGGGTTCCGGTTCCGCTTCTGCACCTCGCTCGACAGGTGCGACTCGGCCACCCAGGCCGTGCCGTAGCCGAGCTCGTCGGCCGCCTGCACCTGCTCGAAGAAGTTGGCGAACATCTCCCGCTCGCTCGGCGTCACGCCGTCGACCGGGGTCTGGCTGATCGAGAAGAAGATGTCGTAGTTCATCGCAGGCCCCGCTCGGTCAGATCCCGTTCAGCCGCCCGCCGTCGACCGGCAGGGCCACCCCGCGCACGTAGGCGGCCGCCGGCGAGGCCAGGAAGGCGATCACGGCCCCCAGCTCCTCGGGCCGGCCGAGCCGGCCCTCGGGGATGGTCGCCAGCCAGCCCTTGCGCACGTCCTCGACCGCCTTGCCGGTGCGGGCCGCCGCCCCCTCGGCCAGCGACGCCAGGCGCTCGGTGTCGGTGTAGCCGGGGAGCACGGTGTTGATCGTCACGCCCGGCGGCAGCTCCTTGGAGAGCGTCTTGGCCCAGGCGGCCATGGCCGCGCGCACCGTGTTGCTCACGCCGAGGTTGGGGATCGGCTCGCGGACCGACGTCGACACGACGTTCACGATCCGCCCGTAGCCGGCCGCCTTCATCCCGGGCAGGACCAGGCGCACGAGCAGGTGCGCGCCGAGGACGTGGCGCCCGAAGGCCTCGAGGAGCGCGGCCTCGTCGGCCTCGAGCAGCGGCCCGGGCCGCGGGCCGCCCGTGTTGTTGACGAGCACGTGCGCGGGCCCGCGCCGCGCGAGGTGCTCGCTCACGGCCCGCTCGAGCGCGGGCCGGTCATCAAGGTCGGCGGTCAGCGCCCAGGCCTCGGGCGCGCCGGCCTGGCGCAGGTCGCCCGTGAGCGCCTCGAGGCGCTCGGCCGAGCGGGCCAGGGCCGTGACGCGCGCGCCCAGGCCCGCCAGGGCCAGCGCCGCGGCCCGGCCGATGCCGGCGCTGGCGCCGCACACGAGGGCGTGGCGGCCGGCGAGCGACGTGTCGAGCGTCATCGAGCGGTCCCTCCGCGGGTCGCGCCAGTCTCGCACGAAAGGCCGGGGCCAGGGCCGCCGCCCGGAGCGGCTGACGTCGCCGCCGTCAAGCGCCCTCGAGGTGTGCTCGACGGCTGCGGCCGCGGATGCTGGGCGGGGCGGCGCGCGCGCGGGCTCGAAGTATGCCGATACGACGTCGCCCGCGCGCGCGCCGCCTCGCCTCAGCCTCCGCGGCCTCGCCTCTCCCGCTGCTCCGATCGAAGGCTGGTCACCAGGACTCGCCGGCGAGCGTCGATTGCTTCATGCGCTCCGATCAGCCGAGCGCGCGGGAGGCGAGGACGATCACCGGCACGCCGGCCGCGAGCACGACGAGCGTCGAGACGAGGCCGAAGCGCAGGTACTCGACGAACCCGAGCGTGTAGTGGTCCTTGGCCCCCTCGGCCACGATGATGTTGGCGACCGAGCCGATGAGCGTCAGGTTGCCGGCCACCGTCGAGATGAAGGCCAGGAGCGCCCAGCCGAGCGCCGGCGACGGGCCGCCGAGCGCCTGGAGGTGCGGCCCGGCGAGGAGCACGAGCGGGACGTTCGACACGAGGTTCGACCCGACGACGACCAGGCCCGTGAACAGCGAGACGCCCTGCGCGCGCTCGAGGTCGAGCCAGGGCGCGGCGCGCGTCCAGACCGCCTCGACCAGGCCGGTGCTCGCCAGGCCGTGCACGACGACGAACAGGGCGCAGAAGAACACGAGCAGCGCCCAGTCCACGCGGGCGAAGGCCTCGCGGGGCTCCGCGCGCTCGAGGACGATCAGGGCCACGGCCCCGGCCAGCGCCGCGTAGCCCAGGTGGGCGCCGGCGAAGAAGGCCACGACGACGAGGAGCAGCACGACCGACACGCGGCGCAGGAGCCCCGGCGGGCCGGCCCGGGGGGGCGCCGCCTCGAGCGGCGGCATGAGCGCCGGCAGGGACCGCCCGTAGTAGGCGCGCAGGAGGGCCACGTTGACCAGGAGGCCGACCAGGGCGGCCGGCCCGCAGCGGAGCAGGAACTCGCCGAACGGCATGCGGCTCAGGCTGCCGATGATCATGTTCTGCGGGTTGCCGACGAGGGTCGCCGCCGAGCCGATGTTCGCCGAGGTCGCCAGCGCGATCAGGTAGGGGCCCAGGGGCAGGCGCGCCCGCGCGCACGTGGCCACGACGACGGGCGTCATGAACAGGCACACCGTGTCGTTGACGAGGACGGCCGAGAGGCCGCCGGCGAGCAGCGCGACGACCACCAGCAGCGACCAGGGCGTGGCGCACACGGCCAGGACCTTCGTCACCAGCCAGTCGAAGAACGCCGCCTGGTCCATGTAGGCGGTGATGAGCATCATCCCGAGGAGCAGGACGATCGTGTCGTGGTCGATCGCCTTGAAGCTCGCCTCCGGGGTGATGACCCGCGCGCCGACCATGAGCACGGCGCCGAGGAGGGCGCCGGCGGGGCGGCCGATCGGCAGGACGCGCAGGCGACGCGCCGCGATGAGCACGTAGGTGAGGCAGAAGATCGCCACGGCCAGCGCGGTCACGCGGGCCGGATTGTAGACGGGAGTCAGAGCGATGAAGCAATCGACGCTCGTCGGCGAGTCCTGGTGACCAGCCTTCGATCGGAGCAGCCAGAGGCCCGGCCGGAAAGGCGCCAGGCAGCTGCCTCGGACGGGCCGGGCCGGGCCGACTCCGGCCGGGGGTCCCTGTGCTCGGCCGCCGATCCACCCGTAAGTCCTCGAAGTGTGAGACCGCAGCGGCCGAGCACACGGATCCCCCGGCATCAGCGATGAGGCTAGAGGACCGGCAGGAAGGCCGCGAAGCGGCTTTCCGGCCGGCCCTCCAGCGAGGCGAGGCCGCGGAGGCTGAGGCGACGCGGCGCGCGCGCGGGCGACGTCGTATCGGCATACTTCGAGCCCGCGCGCGCGCCGCCCCGCCCAGCATCCGCGGCCGCAGCCGTCGAGCACACCTCAGGTCACGGCGCGACGCGGAGCGTGCGGAGGGCCCCCTCGGCGCTGACGAGGCCGGCCAGCGCCGGGTCGCGCAGGACGTCGGCCAGGCGCACGGCGCGTCCGTCGAGCACGGCGTCCGGCAGGACCAGGCGCACGCCGTGGCTGTAGTCGGCGTAGCCGCGCTCGTGGACGAGGCTCAGCGGCTGGATCGGCTGCCCGCTCGGCTGGTGCCAGCCGTAGATCGCCACGCGGTCGGGGCGGGCCACGAGGCGGTTCGTCACCACGACGTCCTTCTTGTGGCCGGCCGTGAGCGGCCCGAGCGCGCGGCCGGCGCGCTGCGCCTCGACGCGCCGGTGGTGGAGGAGGAAGTAGTCGGGCGTGACCATCGCGGCGCCGGGCGGCAGGGGCTGCGGGGTCAAACGCAGGGCCGCCTGCGCGAACACCTGGTCGACCATGCGCGTGGTCGGCAGGAGCGCCCCGAGCGCGTCGGCGGCCGCCTGGGCGGCATCGCCCGAGAGCGGGATGCGGACGAAGTCGGCGTCATGCCCGACCGACAGGTAGTCGGGCGAGACGCGGTAGACGAGCGTCCGGCCGCCGGCGCTGGCGGTGACGGGGACGTAGCCGCGCAGGAAGGCGGGCACGTTGCCGGCGCGGACCTCGCGCAGGAGGGCCGCCTCCCGGGCCGTGCGCGAGAGGCCGCGCACGCTCGCCAGCACCTCGGCCCCGCCGCGGCGGGCGCCGGCCGGGGGCGGGGTCGCCGGGGGCGGGGTCGCCGGCGGCGGCGTCGCAGGGGGCCGGGTCGTCGTCGTGGGGGGCGTGCCGGGCGCGCCGAGGACGCGGTCGAGCGCGCGGACGGTCTCGGGCCCGACGACGCCGTCGACCGAGCAGCGCTGCGCGGTCTGGAAGGCGCGCACGCCGCGGTCGGTCTCGCCGCCGAAGACGCCGTCGACGGCGACCGGGTGCCCGGCGGCCACGAGCGCGTTCTGGAGCGCCCGCACGGCCGGGCCGGTGTCGCCCCGGCGCAGCGACGGCGCGGCCCGTCGGGCCCCGTCGAGCAGGCCGTAGTCGGCCGGGGGGTCGGCCGCCGCCGGCGCCACCAGGAGCCCGACCGCCAGCGCGACCGACAGCGCGGCCACGGCATGCCCTCGTCCCACGGGACCTCCCTCGCGTTCGGGCAGGGCAACCAGCGTTCCGTTCCCGCTCGCCGCTGCGGCGGCACGACTTGGCCTGCTCGGATCCTTCTCGCCCGACTTCGGCCGACCGGAAGTGGAATGAACCGGACCGTCGTCGAGACGGTCCCGATCGAGGTTCACAACAGAGGAGCAGAGGGAGCAGAGGTCGCCTTGGACGGGGCGAAGCGGGCTCCCCGCCTTCCGAGAGGGGGGGGCGCCCATCCTTCCCCGCACCTGCTCACGTTCCCCCTTGTTGCTGCCCCCAGCGAGCGCCACGTTCGTTGACCGCAGAACGGGCGAAGGGGCATGGGCGCGATTCTCGGGGTCCCTGCGCCGCTCGTGAGCGCACGAGGTCGGGAGGCGAGTGGACTGACCGCACGCCCTCTGCTTCCTCTGCTCCTCTGCGGTGATCACTCCTTCGCAACGGGGCAGGCCGCCGGGCGCCACTCGCGAGCGCATCACGTCGAAGACGGGTGGATCGACCGCACGCCCTCTGCTTCCTCTGCTCCTCTGCGGTGATCACTCCGGCGGTCGTCCGCCGGCTACCGCGCGCCGAAGCGCGCTTCCACCGCCTTGGCCTCGTCGGTGGCCCAGGGGACGAGCGTCCCGACGAGCGCGCGGTCCTCGCGCAGGAGCGGCTCCTCGCGGATGCGGTGGGAGAGCGACAGCCCGCGCTCCCGCGCGCGGGTGAGCGCCTGCCGGGCCTCGTCCCAGCGACGCGAGGCGGCGAGCGCCAGCGCCTCGTAGAGGGCGGTCCAGGCGCCCCGACGCCCGCGATCGGGGACGCCGAGCGCGCGCAGGTCGTCGCCGCGGCGCAGGTGCGGGAGCGCCTCGGCCGGCGCGCCGGCCTCCTGGAGCAAGCGGCCGAGGGCCAGGGCCGCGGGCTCCGACATGGGGCGGCGGCCCCAGAAGTCGCGCGCCGCGCGCAGGCAGGCGGCCATGCGCGCCGGGTCGAGCGGGATGCGCAGGTCGGCGCAGTAGAGCCCCACGAGGGCGCGCCGGAGCGCGGCGTCGCGCGCGACCGGGATCGTCGGGTCAGGGGGCATGTCCTCGAGCAGGAGGAAGATGCTGGCCGCCGCCGCGTCGGCCTCGGTCTTCGTCATGCGTCGCAGGGCGAACGACGGGTCGTTGAGGTAGTCGATCACCGAGGCCGCGCTGCACTCGAAGCCCAGGGCCAGGTTGTCGAAGCCCTCGGCGCGGAGGCGGCCATAGAACACGTGGTGGCTGATGTAGGTCGAGGCCTGCTGCGGGCTCTCGGTGAGGAGCAGCGCGTAGGCGTCGCGCAGCTCGGGCGTGTCGGCGAACTGGCCGCCGGCGCCGGCGGTCTGCGAGGCGATCAGGCGGTTGGCCGCGTTGAGGCGCGCCCCGAGCGCCTTGAGGCGCTCGACGCGCTCGGCGGCCGCCCGCGCGAGGTCCGCCCGGCGCAGGGCCTCGGCCTGCCGCTCGAGGCGCTGATGGAGCGCGGCGCGGGCCTCGAAGGTGAGCCGGTCGCGCTCGGCGCAGCGCGAGGCGAGGTCGAGGAGGCGCAGGGCGTCGACCGCGTAGCCGCCCGCCTCGAGGGCGTCGATCAGCGGCAGGAGCAGGTCGCCCGTGAGCTCGCCGCGCTCGATCGAGCGCGGCGCGGCGGCGACCAGGGCCTCGACGGCGGCCTCCGCGGCGGCGACCGCCTCGTCGGGCTGCGCCCGCGCCGCCGCCACGGCGGCGGCCGCGGAGCGTGTGTGCGCCAGCCGCGGGGTCGAGGCGCCGGCCGTCGAGCGCCGCGGCGGGCTCGAAGGCGGCCGGAGCCGGGCCTCGGCCCAGCGAGCCCGCCGGCGGCGGCGCGCGCCGTGGCGTCGGGCCGCCCGCGCCCACCAGCGCGGAGGCCAGCGCAGGGCGGGCCGCGCGCGCCAGGAGCGGGGCCGTCGACCCGTCGCCCTGCGCGCGATCGCCGCGAAGCGCGCCGGCCGGCCGCCGCCGACAGGTCGTGGTCTTCGCCCGAGGCGAGCCTCAGGTCCTCGATCCGCGGCGTCCAGGGCCCACAGCGTCGCGCTGCAGGGCGGCGGCCGCCGGCGCGAGGTCGCCTGGGCGCGCGCCGCGGCGGCGCGGTCGTCGCGGGCGGCGGCGCGCGCGGGCCAGGTCGCTGCGCCCGGCGAAGGTCTTCGGGGTCGGGCTCGAGCGCGCAGTCCGAGCGCCCGCCGAGTCAGCGCGGCCGTATCGGGGGCCAGGAGCGGGCGGGCGCCGCCGGTCCAGCGGCGCAGCCGGTCAGCCGCTCGGCGGACCGGTCAGCAGGCGCGCGGCCCGGGCGAAGGCCTCGGCGGCGGCCGCCGGCCAGCCGATCGCGAGGTGCAGCTCGCCCTCGAGGAGGGCGGCCTGGGCCTGCGCCGCATCCGGCACGCGCCCCGGCGACGGCGGGTCGGAGACCAGCCGCACGCGCGCGAGCGCCTCGAGGGCCGCCGGGAGCTCGACCGCGCCGGGGGCGCGGAGGAGGTCGTCGACCGCCAGGGCGGCGTCGAGGAGGGCGGCGTCAGCCCCGCGGGCAAGGCCGCCCGCGCGCGCGTCACCGTTGCCCGCGCGTACGCTGGGGGAGCTGGGTGGCGAGGGCCGCCGCGGCCAGGTGGGCCTGCAGGGCGGAAGCGGGAGGCGGAGGCCGTCCTCGCCGACCGCCCCCCCCTCGCGCAGGGCGCACCAGGCCAGGAGCCACGCGGCGCGGTGCCCGGGGTCGGCCAGCCACGCGTCGACGTCGTCGCTGTCGGCGACGACGTCGCGCGCGGCCAGGCGGAGGGCGGCCGCCCGCGCGTCGGCGAGGCGGCCGCCCTGGAACAGGAGCCACGCGCGGGCCTCCTCGCGCTGCGTCGCGTCGAGGTCCAGGCCCTCGCCCTGCGGCGGCGGCACGCGGCCCAGCGCCTCGAGCGCCGCCGCCAGCGCCGCGGGGTCGTGCGCCCCGACCTTCATCGCCACGCGCGAGCGCTGCGTCGCCTGGACCAGGTCGCGCCGCGCCGCCAGGGCCGCGGCGGCCTCCGCCAGCCGCTCGCGGGCGGGACCCGGGGGCGCGTCGACGAGGAGCGCCTCGGCCCGCTGGAGCTCGCGCCCGACCAGCTCGAGCGCCCGCTCGCCGGCCTCCGGGCGCACCTGCGCGGCGAGCCCGTCGAGGTCGCTCACGGCGCGGGCGAGGGCCTCGGCCTGTGCGCGCGCCTGCCGCTCGCCGCGGACGACGAGCGCGACGGTCAGCGGCACGCCGACGACGAGCGCGACCGCGCCGGCCACGAGCGCCCCCCGCCGGAGGGTGCGGCGGCGCGCGGCCCGCAGGAAGGTCGAGACCGCCGACACGCGCTCGCCGCGGCGCAGCCGGGCCAGGTCGTCGGCGAGCGCGGCGCCGTCGGGGTAGCGCGCCTCGGGGTCCTTCTCCAGGCAGCGCGCGATGACCGCGGCGACGCCCGGGCTCGCGTCGCGGCGCGCCTGGCGCAGGGGCGGCGGCTCGCCGTGGAGGATCGATGCGACCATGTTGGCGGCGGTCGGCGCGTCGTAGGGGGCCTGGCCGGCGAGGGCCTCGTACAGGACCGAGCCCACGGCGTGGACGTCGGTCCAGGGCCCGATCGGCAGCGCGGCGCTGAACTGCTCGGGCGCCATGTAGAGCGGCGTGCCGGCCATCTGGCCGGTGCGGGTCAGCCGGTCGAGGTCGGCCGCGAGGGCGATCCCGAAGTCGGCGACGCGCACGCGCCCGGCGGCGTCGATCATCACGTTGGCCGGCTTGACGTCGCGGTGCACGATCCCCTGGGCGTGGGCGTGGCCGAGGGCGCGCGCGAGCTGCTCGCCCCAGTCGAGGACGGTGGCCTCCGGGAAGGGCCCGGTGGCCGCCTGCAGGACCTGCTGGAGCGAGCGGCCATCGACGAACTCGAACAGCAGGTAGGGGGCGCCGCTCCCGGTCGTCCCGGAGCCGAGCACGGGGATGATCCCCGGGTGCTCGAGGCGGGCCACGACCTGCCCCTCGCGCTCGAAGCGGGCCCGGGCCTGCGGGCTGGAGAGCGTCAGCAGCTTGGCGGCGAGGCGCCTGGGGTCGCCCGGGCGGCGCACCTCGTAGACGGCGCCCATGCCGCCCTTGCCGAGCGTGCGCAGGACCTCGAACGGCGCGCCCCCGAGCGCCGGCGAGCGGGCGGGGTCCCCGCTCGACGAGCCGGGCCCGCGCGGGCCGGGGTCGCTGTCGCCTGGCCAGGTGGAGGGGCGCGGACCCTGGTGCATGCCGGCCCGAGGTTACCTCGGCGTCCGGCGCCGCGCCCGCGTGGTGGCCGTCGCGTCCACCCACTCCTCGCCGGGCGCCCGCCGGGCGATCATGGAGCGGATGTCCGATGCGCGGCGGCGGTCCCTCGAGCGGCGGTGGCGCGAGAGCGGCGCCGGCAGCGACCACGCCCGCTTCCTCGTCGAGCGCCTGCGCGCCGGGGAGGTCGAGCCCGAGCAGGTGCTGCTCGCCGCGCACCTCGGCGACCCCGGCGCGCGCGAGGCGCTGGGGCTCGGCGCCGAAGCGGCGACCTCCGGGCAGCGCGCCTGGACGACGGCCCTCGGCGCCTGGAAGGGCCACGTGCCGGCGCGGGCGGCGCTCGCCGCGGCGCGGCTCGTCCTGCCGGTGTTCGACCGCGGGCTGAACCCGGACCCGCGGCCGCGCCGCGCCCTGCGCGCCGGCGAGGCGTGCGTGGTGTGCCCGTGCGAGCCCCACGGCCGCCGGGCCGCGGCCGCCGCCGAGCAGGCCGACGCGCTGGCGAGCGGCGACGCGGGCACCGCGGTGTGGGCCGCCGTGCAGGCGACCTGCGCCGTCGGAGACGACGTCCTGCCGCTGCTCGAGGCGGCGGTGATGTCGGCCACCCGCGTGGCGGGGGTCGTGGCCGTGCGCGGGGCGGTGCGCGACGCGCTGGTCCCCTGGACGCTCGGCTACGAGGACCCGCTGGCCCGGCGGCTGGGCGGGGTGGTGTGATCGACGGCTGCGGGCGACGATGCTGGCCGCGGCGGCGCGCGCGCGGGCTCGAAGTAGGTCGCTACGTCGTCGCCCGCGCGCCTCGCCGCCGCGGTCACGTGCTGCTCCGATCGAAGGCTGGTCACCACCGAAACGTGGTAGCGCCGAGCTCTTCAGTCGCTCTGAGCGGTCGCCGGGGTCGCCGGGGTCGCTTCGGTCGCCTTGATCGCCTCGGTCGCCTTGTTTGCCGGCGGCGCGGCGCGCGGCGCGCGGAAGAGGACGAGCGACTCGTCGCCCGGATGCAGGGTGTAGAACTCCTTGAACAGCCAGGCGTCGAAGCGCACACGCAGCCACGCGAAGATCATCAGGCCCAGGTTCACCCAGGCGATGTGCGGGTCGAACAGCCAGCGGGCCGCGCCGCCGGCCGGGGCGGCGAGCTGCACGATCCACGTGAGCACGAGGAACGCCGCGCAGCCGATCGAGGCCCACAGGGTCAGGCCGAGCTCCAGGTTCTTGAACTCGGGCAGGCGCATGTTCTCCCAGGCCATGCGCGTGAACGGGATGAGGACCACGAACGGGATGAGGAACAGGAGGCCCAGGGCGATCGACTTGAAGATCGGGTCGGGGCCCTCGTGCGCGCGGACGAGCTGGATCGGGGCCGAGACGAGGAAGCCGGCCATGAGGTAGCCGGAGGCGTAGCGCACGTGGATGGCCACGACCTTGGCCAGGAAGCGCGTGCGCTTGATGGGCGGGATCTCGAGGACGGCGTCCCACCGCGCCTGCGTGGCGTCGTTGCGCGCCTTGATCCACGCCCGCACGCGGCCGAGCGGGCCCTGGCGCGGGTCCACCGCGGCCGCCGTCGGCGCGGCGTCAGGGGCGGGGGACGCCTCGAGCGGCCCCGGGACCTCCTCGGCCGCCGACGACGCGGGCGGAGGGTCGGCCGCGGGGGACGCCTCGAGCGGCCCCGGGACCTCCTCGGCCGCCGACGACACTGGCGGAGGGTCGAGCGCGGGGGACGCCTCGAGCGGCCCCGGGACCTCCTCCGGCGTCCGGGGCGCGGGCAGAGGGTCGGGCGCGGCGGGCGGCGCGAGCGGGTCTGCCGGAGCGTCGTTCATGGCCCGAGTCTTACAAGGCCGCCCCGCGCGTCAAGCGGACGGTCGCGAGCGCGCTCGCGCGATGGGCGCCGCCCACGCGCTGCGGCGCCCAGGCGCTTGCCTCTCCCGGCGGGTCGAGCGTACGTTGAACCCGTGGAGCATGAAGGGGGAGCGACGTGCCCGGGGTGCGTCGCGGCGGGGGCCAGCGCGGGTGATGCCCCTTGCCCCGGCTGCGCCCGCGACCTCCCGGCCGAGGCGCGCGCCGCCGACCGGTTCTGGACCCCCGTGGGGGTGTCGACGGTGGGCCTCGTGCCGGCGACCACGCTCCTCGCCTGGCAGGGCGCCGCGCCCGGTTGGACGGCCGTGGCGGCCTACGCGCTCGCGTGGGGCTGGTGCGCGCACCGCCCGGGGGAGCTGGCCGCCGCGCCGGCGCGGCGCCTGCACGCTCGGCTGAAGCCGATCGTCTTGCGTTGGCTCTGGTTCGTCCTGCTCGTCGGATTCGCCGTCCCGGTGGCCGGATATCCCATGCCAGGCGTGGTGGTCTGGGTCGCCGCGGGGTTCGCCTTCCCGCTGATCCACGTGGCCGTGCAGGGCCTGGGCGAACACGAACCTCGAGGCGCGCGCAGCCGAGCCGGGCAGGAAGCGCCTGCGCCGCGCCAGGAGGACACCGGAGCGGGAGGACGCCCGCTGGAGCGCTCCTGACGCGCGGCGCGGCCTACTCCGCCCGCCCCCAGTCGAGCAGCTCGAGCTCGAGGTCGCCGTTGCGGATCGACTTCACCGCGCACTGGTTGAACGGCGGCACGTCCTGCTCCGCCACCCACAGCTCGGTCGAGTTGCCCGACGCCGCGCGCTTGATGATGAGGACCTCGAGCTCCTTGCCGCCGACGGTGTGCTTGTCCTTGTAGGGCGGCTCGACGAGCGCGTCGTAGGTGTCCCAGGGCTTGTAGCGCTGGTCCTCGTCGGCGATGTCGATCGTGGCGTCGCCCAGCACGGCGCCGGTCTCCGCGTTCTTGCGCACGAACGTGACGCTCGTGTCGGTCACGGCCGTGACCTCGAACTTCACCTGCTTCACGCGGCCGGCGGCCGTGCGGTAGGTGGCCCAGTCGCCGACCTTGGTGCGCACCCAGGGCGTCTTGGCGCTGGCGCGGTCGAACGGCTTCGGCGCCGGCTTCGGCGGGGGCGCGTCCTTCGGCGGCTCGGCCGGGCGAGAGGCCGGCGCCTGCGGCGGCGCGGGCGTGGCGGCGGGCTGGCTGTCGCAGCCGACGAGGGCCGCGGCGAGCGAGAGGGCGACGACGAAGCGGGTCATCCGGACCTCCGAGGTGAGGGCGCCCATCCGACGGCGACGCGGGGTCGCCGTCAAGGGCGCGCGTGGGGCGCATGAACGACGCGGACGGCGCCCGGCAGGACCCGAAGCTCGAGCACGCCGAGCGGCACGCGGCGCACCTCGCCGTCGACGTGCAGGAGGAGGCCGCGCGGGCCGAAGACGCGCACGCGCCGGCCCCTGAGGAAGGCGACGTCGTCGCGCTGGGCGCCGCGGGTGAGGCGCGGCCACTCGGCGATCGCCCGCAGGCGCGTGCGCTCGGTGACGAGCGCCACGTCGATGAGCCCGTCGTCGTGGCGGGCGCCCGGGGTGAAGTCGATCCCGGCCCCGCAGAAGCGCCCGAGCGCCAGGTGGCCGAGGAGGAAGCGGCCCTCGATCGACACGTCGTCGACGGCCACGACCAGCGGGTCGGGCCGGAAGGTGGCCACGGCCAGGACGCCGCCCACGAGGTAGGAGAGCGGCCCGCCGAGCCAGCGCGCCCGCTCGCGCGTGAGGTTGGCCAGGGCCGCGAAGCCCAGGCCGACGTTGTTGAGCACGTGCTCCGTGCCGCGGTCGCCGCCGTCCATGCGGGCCACGTCCACCGGCCGCGGGAGGCCCTCGGCCAGGGCCCGCGCCGCCGCGGCCGCGTCCAGGCCGGCGACGCCGAGCGTGCGGGCGTAGTCGTTGCCGCCGCCGACGGGGATCACCCCCAGCGCCGGCCGGTCGCCGGCCGGTGTGTCGGAGAGCAGGCCGTCGAGGGCCTCGTGCAGCGTCCCGTCGCCGCCGACCGCCACGACCAGGGTCGCCCCCTGGCGCGCGGCCGCCGCGGCCAGGCGGGCCGCGTCGCCGGGGCCGGCCGTGCGCTCGAGGCGCGGCTGCACGCCCCGGGCCTCGAGGGCGGCCTGGGCGGCGAGGGCGGCGGCCTCGCCGCGGCCGCCCCCGGCGCGCGGGTTGGCGATGAGCACGACGGACTGAAGATGGGGCGCGGGCATGGCGGGGGGCGATCAAGCTACCCTCCCGCGCCCCGGCGCGCCGGCGGTCCGGGCGATCCGGGTCGAACCAGTCACCGTTGACCTCCGGCTGGCCCAGCCCTACGATCCGCGCCCCCCAACGCATCGAGGCGTCCAGTCCCCATGAGCGACTTCCGCGGCGTCGACTTCTTTCAGCTCGACGACCTGCTCTCCGACGAGGAGCGGGCGATCCGCGACTCGACGCGCGAGTTCGTCGACCGCGAGCTCATCGACAACCGCCGCATCGAGGAGTGCCACCGCCACGGCGAGTTCCCGCGCGACCTGGCCCTCAAGATGGGCGAGCAGGGCTACCTCGGCCCCACGATCGAGGGCTACGGCTGCCTGGGCCTGAACCAGGTCACCTACGGCCTGATCATGCAGGAGCTCGAGCGCGGCGACTCGGGCGTGCGCTCGTTCTGCTCCGTCCAGAGCTCGCTGTGCATGTATCCGATCTACACCTTCGGCAGCGACGAGCAGAAGCAGCGCTGGCTGCCCGGCATGGCCAAGGGCGAGCTGATCGGCTGCTTCGGCCTCTCCGAGCCCGACCACGGCTCGGACCCGTCCGGCATGGAGACCAAGGCCACGCCCGACGGCAAGGGCGGCTGGGTGCTCAACGGCACCAAGCGCTGGATCACCAACGGCTCGATCGCCGACCTGGCGATCGTGTGGGCGAAGACCCCCGACGGGATCCGCGGCTTCATCGTCCCCACGAAGACGCCCGGCTTCTCGGCCCCGCTGATCGAGGGCAAGTTCTCGCTCCGCGCCTCCGTGACGAGCGAGCTCATCATGGAGGACTGCCACGTCGGCCCGGACGCCCTCCTCCCGGGCACCGTGGTCCCCGAGGGCCTCAAGAGCCCGCTCATGTGCCTGACGCAGGCGCGCTACGGGATCGTGTGGGGCGTCGTCGGGTCGATGATGGCCGTGTTCGACGAGGCCCTGCGCTACACGCAGCAGCGCACGCAGTTCGACCGGCCGCTGGCCGGCTTCCAGCTCGTGCAGGAGAAGCTCGTGTGGATGCACACCGAGCTGACCAAGGCGCAGCTCGTGAGCCTGCGCCTGGGGCGCCTCAAGGACCAGGGCAAGTGCAAGCCCCACCACGTGTCCTTCGGCAAGCGCAACAACTGCTGGGCGGCGCGCGAGGTGGCCAAGCTCGGCCGCGAGCTGCTCGGCGCCAACGGCGTGTGCGACGAGTACCAGGTCATGCGCCACCTGAT
Organism: Planctomycetota bacterium; assembly: GCA_019636275.1. GTDB lineage: Bacteria > Planctomycetota > J058 > J058 > J058 > JAMLIC01. Next base: position 36,031 of record JAHBXY010000055.1, read on the forward strand.
GAACATCGAGAGCGTCTACACCTACGAGGGGACGCACGACATCCACACGCTGGTCCTCGGCCAGCACCTGACCGGCCACGCCGCCTTCCGCGGCTGAGCCCACCACCCCTGCGCGGCGGCGGCGGGTCCCCCCCGGCCGCGCCGCGCCGAACGAACCACGAGGAGAGCCATGCGCATCGTCGTCTGCCTCAAGCCCGTCCCCGACACCGCGGCCCGCATCAAGGTCCACAAGGACGGCACCCGCGTCGATCCGGAGGGCGTGAAGTTCGTCCTCGGCCCCTACGACGCGCGGACGATCGCCAAGGCGATCGAGCTGCGCGGCGCCGCGGGCGGCGGCAACGAGGTCGTAGCGATCTCGGCCGGCGCGGCGTCGGGCGAGGCCGAGGCCAAGAAGCGCATCAAGGACGCCCTGGCCCTCGGCGCCGACCGCGGCGTGTTCATCGCCGACCCGACGCCCGAGAACCGCGACCCGCTGGCGACCGCCAAGGCGCTCGCGGCCGCGATCAAGGGCCTCGACGGCTTCGACCTCGTCTTCTGCGGCCGCCAGGCCGTCGACGACCAGGCGCTCTCGGTCGGCCCCATGCTCGCGACGCTGCTGGGCGTCCCCTGCGTGACCGACGCCGTGGGCATGGAGGTCCAGGGCTCGACCGCGCGCGTGCGCCGCGCCGCCGAGGGCCGCACCGAGGTGGTCGAGGTCCAGCTCCCGGCCGTGATCACCGGCCAGCGCGACCTCGCCGACGAGCAGTACCCCAAGCTGAAGGAGATCCTGGCCGCCGGCAAGAAGCCCATCGCGGACTTCAAGTTCGACTGGCCCGCGACGCCGGCCTACCACGTCGTGTCGCTGAGCCCGCCGCCCGAGCCGATCGCCGGCAAGATCGTCGGCAAGGGGCCGGAGGCGGTGCCGGAGCTGTTCAAGCTCCTGCAGTCCGAGGCCAAGGTCCTGACCTTCTAACCCCACCCAGCCGCAGAGGTCCCCCACCATGAAGATCCTGGTCATCGCCGAGCATCGCGGCGGGAAGTTCAAGAAGGGCGCGCTCGAGTGCATCGCGCAGGCGACGCGCCTGGGCGGCGAGGTCGTGGCCCTGGTCATCGGCGGCCCGGACGCCAAGGCCGGCGCCGCCAGCCTGGGCAAGCAGGGCGCGGCCCGCGTGCTCGCGGCCACGGCCGACTGGCTCGAGCGCTTCAACGGCGACGCCTACGCGCGCATCGCCGCCGACGTCGTCAAGGCCGAGAAGCCCGACGCCGTGCTCCTCGCCGCCACGCTCGACGGCAAGGACGTGGCCCCGCGCCTGGCCGCGCACCTCGACGTGGGCTACGCGCCCGACTGCACCAAGGTCGAGGCCGAGGGCGGGCGGCTGAAGCTGGTCCGGCCGCTCTACGCCGGCAAGGCCTACGCGACGGTGAAGCTGAACTCGAGCCCGCAGCTCGTCTCGATCCGCCCGAACAGCTACCCCCTGCTCGAGCAGGAGAAGGGCGACGCGGCCGTGAGCGACGTGGCGCTGAGCATCTCGGCCGCCGACGTGCGCTCGAAGGTGGTCGAGGTCGAGGCGGCCAAGACCGAGAAGGCCGACCTGTCCGAGGCCGAGATCATCGTCTCGGGCGGCCGCGGCCTGAAGGGCCCGGAGAACTTCCCGCTGCTCGAGGAGTTCGCCAAGGAGATCGGGGCCACGGTCGGCGCCTCGCGCGCCGTCGTCGACGCCGGCTGGCGCCCGCACGGCGACCAGGTCGGCCAGACGGGCAAGACCGTGGCGCCGAACCTCTACTTCGCCATCGGCATCTCCGGCGCGATCCAGCACCTCGCCGGCATGTCCACCTCGAAGGTCATCGTCGCCGTCAACAAGGACGCCGACGCCCCGATCTTCAAGGTGGCCTCCTACGGCATCGTCGGCGACCTGTTCGAGGTCGTGCCGAAGATGACCGAGGAGGTGCGCAAGCTGAAGAAGGGCTGAGGCCCCTCGCTCGCCCCGGCGCGGAGGTCACCTCCGCGCCGGTCGCCTCCGCGCCGCTCGGAAGGTGGACACGATGCGCATCTACGCCGCCAGCGACCACGCCGGCTTCAGCCTCAAGAAGGCCCTCGTCACCGAGGCCCGCCGCTTCGGGCACGAGGTCACCGACCTCGGCCCCGACGACGAGCAGCGGGTGGACTACCCGGACTTCGCCGCGGCGGTCGGGCGGGCCGTGGCCGGCGACCCGGGGTCGCGCGGGCTGATCTGCTGCGGCACGGGCATCGGCGTGTGCATCGCCGCCAACAAGGTGCCCGGCGTGCGCTGCGCGGTGGTCTGGGACGAGGCCACCGCGCGGCTGTCGCGCGAGCACAACGACGCCAACGTCCTGGCCATCGGCGGCCGCCTGTTCAGCGTGAACGACGCCGTGCGCATGCTCGACGTGTGGCTGACGACGAACTTCGAGGGCGGCCGCCACGCGGAGCGCGTGGAGAAGATCCGTCGCCTCGAGGACGAGGCGCGCGGCGGCTGACGCGCGACGCCACGTCCACGGAGCAGCATGACCGCGAACCGCGCCGAGGCGCTCGACCGCCAGTTCCAGGAGCACGTCCGCGCCCTCGAGGCGCGCGCGCCCCGCGACCCCGCCCTGCCCGTCCGCCCGGGCTCGACGCTCACGGGCGCCGCGCTGCTCGACCTGTTCGAGTCGCAGCTCATCTGCCGGCTCCTCGACCTCGCCGCCCGCGAGCTGCGCGCGCGCGACCAGGGCTACTACACGATCGGCAGCGCCGGCCACGAGGGCAACGTCGTCGTCGGGCGGCTGGCCCGCCACACCGACCCCGCGTTCCTGCACTACCGCAGCGGCGCGCTCATGGCCGAGCGCAGCCGGCACGTCGCGGGGCTCGACCCGGTCCGCGACGCGCTCCTCTCGCTCGTGGCCTCGTCCGACGACCCGATCTCGGGCGGCCGCCACAAGGTGTGGGGCAGCCGACCGCTGTGGGTCCCGCCGCAGACGAGCACGATCGCCTCGCACCTGCCCAAGGCCGTCGGCTGCGCCGTGGGGATCGACCGCGCCCGGCGCCTGAAGCTCCCCTGCCCGGTGCCTGGCGACAGCATCGCGATCTGCAGCTTCGGCGACGCCTCGCTGAACCACAGCACCGCCCAGGGCGCCTTCAACGCCGCCGGCTGGATGGCCAGCCAGAAGCTGCCGGTGCCGGTGCTCTTCGTGTGCGAGGACAACGGGATCGGCATCAGCGTGCCGACGCCCGACGGCTGGGTCGAGGCGTCGATGCGCCAGCGGCCGGGGATCGCCTACGTGCAGGCCGACGGCCTGGACCTCGTCGACGCCTGGGAAGGCGCCGCGCGGGCGGTCGAGACGTGCCGGCGCGAGCGGCGCCCCGTGCTCCTGCACCTGCGCACGGTGCGCCTCCTCGCGCACGCGGGCAGCGACATCGAGACCGAGTACCACACGCTCGAGGAGATCGAGGCCGCCGAGCGCCGCGACCCGCTCCTGAGGAGCGCCGCGCTCGTCGTCGAGGCGGGCCTGCTCGCGCCGGCGCAGGTGCTCGAGCGCTACGAGGCCCTGCGCGCCCGCATCCGCGCCGGCGCCGCCGAGGTCGTCACGCGCCCCAAGCTGCGCACGGCGCGCGACGTCATGGCCACGCTCGCGCCGCTCCATCCCGCCGAGGTCGACGTCGAGGCGCGCCGCCCCGCGCCCCTACCGGCCGAGAGCCGCCGCGCGCCCCAGGGCCGCCAGCGGCACCTCGCCGCCATGATCAACCAGGGCCTGCAGGAGGCCCTGCGCAAGTACCCCGAGGCGCTCCTGTTCGGCGAGGACGTGGCCAAGAAGGGCGGCGTGTACCACGTCACGGCCGGCCTATGGAAGGAGTTCGGCGCCGGGCGCGTGTTCAACACGCTGCTCGACGAGCAGGCGATCCTGGGCCTGGCGCTCGGCGCCGCGCACGTGGGCCTCCTGCCCCTGCCCGAGATCCAGTACCTGGCCTACGTCCACAACGCCGAGGATCAGCTCCGCGGCGAGGCCTGCTCGCTGCAGTTCTTCTCGAGCGACCAGTTCCGCAACCCGACCGTCGTGAGGATCGCCTCGTTCGCCTACCAGAAGGGCTTCGGCGGCCACTTCCACAACGACAACAGCCTGGCCGTCCTGCGCGACATCCCCGGCATGATCGTGTGCGCGCCCGCGCGCGGCGACGACGCCGTGCGCCTCCTGCGCACCTGCCTGGCGCTGGCGAAGGTCGACGGGCGGGTGGTGTCGTTCTGCGAGCCGATCGCCCTCTACATGACGAAGGACCTGTACGAGGACGGCGACGGCCTGTGGCTGTCCGACTTCCCGGCGCCCGGCGAGGCGATCGCCCCGGGCGAGGGCCGCGTCTACCACGAGGACGCCCCCGACCTGACGATCGTCAGCTACGCCAACGGCCTGTGGCGCTCGCTGCGCGCCGCGCGGACGCTCGAGCGCGAGCACGGCCTCCGCGCCCGCGTCGTCGACCTGCGCTGGCTGCAGCCGCTGAACCTCGACCTGATCGAGCGCGAGGCCCGCGCCACCGGGCGCCTGCTCGTCGTCGACGAGTGCCGCCGCGCCGGCGGCCTGGGCGAGGCGATCGTCGCCGGCGTGGCCCTGCGCGCGGGCGACGCCGTGCGCGCGGCGCTGCTCGCGGCCGAGGACACCTACATCCCGCTCGGCCCGGCCATGCAGACCGTCCTCCCGCAGGAGGAGCACATCGTCGCCGCCGCCCGCGACCTCGTCCGCGCGGCGCCGCCGGCGGCCGTGGTCGCCGGCGTCAAGGGCTGACCCGCCCGGGTCACCGCCGCACGAGCCCCAGGATCATCAGCACGAAGCCGCTGCCCAGGCCGCCCACGACGAGGCCCGCGAGCGCGCCGACCAGCGCGCCCTCGGCACCGCCCAGCACGCCGCCGATCGCCACGCCCAGGACGAGCGCCACGACGGTGACGATCGCCTGGATGACGTTGTCCTTGACGCGGAGGTTGGGGACCAGGCCCACCTTGTCCTGCATGACGTCGTAGCTGAGGCCGCCCGGGACGCGGGCGGGAGACGGATCCCGGGTGAGCGCCTCGCCGCAGTGGACACAGCGCTCGGCGCCGTCCTCGATCGTCTCCGCGCACATGGGGCAGGAGGTCACCCGAGGAGGGTAGCCGTCGTCTGGCCTGGTTGCCAGGTGCTTGCGATCGTCGCCACGACGAGGCACGCTGGCGCCATGAAGGTCGTGGTCTGCCCCTGCGGGGCGCGCAACGTCGTCGGCGGCGACTGCATCCTGTGCGGCGAGCCGCTCGGGTCGATCGGCGCCGCCCTGGCGGCCGGCGCGGCCGTGGCCCTCGGCCTGGCCCTCGCCTGGGGGGTGGTCGGCTGGCTGACCGGCGTGCAGGCGATCTGGTTCGGCATGTTCTTCGGCGTGGCCGTGAGCGGCGCGGTGGTGCACTTCAGCTTCGGCCGCGGGTGGCTCTACCAGGCGATCGCCTCGGGGGCGACGCTCGGCGGGATCGTCCTCGGCGAGACGCTCCTGCTGCTCCTCCTGCACGGGCGCCTCGGGTCGCTCCTGGGGCTCGAGCAGCCGAACCTGGGCCTGCTCGAGGCGATCCGCTTCGCCGTGGTCGACGACTCCTGGTCGCTCGTGTTCGGGACCGTCGGCCTGCTGGGCGGCTTCTGGGTGTGGAAGCAGCCCGACCCGGCCGAGGACGCGTGAGATACTCGGGCGGATGCCCACCCCCCTCCGCGCCGGGATCGTCACGATCGGCTCCGAGCTGACCTCCGGCACCCGGTTCGACACCAACTCCCCCTGGCTGGCCAAGCGCCTGGCGCCGCTCGGCATCGAGGCCTGGGTGCACCGCTCCGTCCCCGACGACCTCGAGGCGATCGCCCGCGCCTTCGACGAGACCGTCGCCCAGGCGCAGGTGGTCATCAGCACCGGCGGCCTCGGGCCCACCTCCGACGACCTGACGCGCGACGCGCTGGCCCGGCTCCTCGGCGTGGACCTCGTCTTCGACGCGCCCTCGTGGGAGGCGATCGAGGCGCGCTTCGCCGCCTTCGGCCGCACGCCGTCGGAGAGCAACCGCCGCCAGGCCGAGTTCCCCCGCGGCGCGCGGGTCCTGGCGACCGACGTCGGCACGGCCGCCGGCTTCGTCGTCGAGCGCCGCGGCGTCCCGATCTACGCCGTCCCGGGCGTGCCGCGAGAGATGCGCTGGATGTGGGAGCGCTACCTCGAGCCCGACCTGCGCGCCCTCGGCGGCGCGGCGCGCGCCGTGCGCGCGTTCCGCTGCGTGGGGATCGCCGAGAGCGCGCTGGGCGAGCGCCTGCGCGAGGTCGAGGCGACCGCCGGGGTCGAGGTGCGCTACGCGGTCGAGGAGGCGGCCGGCACGATCGAGGTCCGCCTCCTCACGCCGCCCGACGTCGACGCCGAGGCCCTGGCCGCGCGCGCCCACGCGCTCGTCGGCGCGCACCACGTGTGCGCCACCGGCGAGGACTCGCTCGCCGAGGGCGTCGGCCGCCTGCTCCTCGGGCGCGGCCTGACGGTGGCCACCGCCGAGTCGTGCACCGGCGGGCGCATCGCCGCCGCGCTCACGGCGATCCCCGGCATCTCGGGGGCCTTCCTCGAGGGCCTGGTCACCTACAGCAACGAGGCCAAGACGCGCCTCCTCGGCGTGCCCGCAGAGGTCATCGCCGACCGCGGCGCCGTCTCGGCGGAGGTCGCCCGCGCCATGGCCCAGGGCGCGCGCGAGCGCGCCGGCGCCGACTGGGCCGTCGCCACGACCGGCGTGGCAGGTCCCGGCGGCGGGTCGGCCGAGAAGCCGGTGGGCCTCGTGCACCTCGCCGTGGCCGGGCGCGACGGCGCGATCCACCACGTCGAGCGGCGCTACCCGGGCGACCGCGACCAGGTCCAGGCCCGGGCCAGCGCCGGCGCCCTCGACCTCCTGCGGCGGGCCGTCCTGGGCGTCGTCGGCGAGCGCGACCCGGACTGGGCAGGCACCCGCCGGGCCTGAGGTGTGCTCGACGGCCTCGCCTCGCGAGGCTGCTCCGATCGAAGGCTGGTCATCAGGACTCGCCGGCGAGCGTCGATGCTTCATGCCCTCTGAGCCGCCCCGATCGGCGGGACTCCGCTACGCTGGGGTGGGGGCCGGGAGCAGGCCGTGCGGGTCTGCGTCGTCGCCAACCCCTCCGCCGGCAACGCCGACGCGCTCGAGCGCCTCGAGGCGCTGCGCCCGGTCACGGTCTGGCGCGCGAGCGACGCGCAGGCGACGGCCACCCTGGCGGAGCGCGCCGCCCGCGAGGGCTTCGACCGCATCGTCGCGGCCGGCGGCGACGGGACCGTGGCCCGCGTGGTCGCCGGCCTGGGCCCCTGGCGGGAGCGGGTGGTCCTGGGCCTCCTACCGCTCGGCACCGGCAACGACCTGGCGCGCACCCTGGGGCTGCCGCCCGACCCGCTCGCGGCGCTCGACCTCGCGCTCGGCGGCGGAGCGGAGCGGCGCCTGGACCTGATCGAGGTGCGCGTGGGCGGCGGCGCGCCGCGCCTGTGCGTCAACGCGGCCCAGGGCGGCTTCTCGGGTCAGGTGGACGAGGGCCTCGACGAGGAGACCAAGGCCGCCTGGGGGCCGCTGGCCTACGTGCGGGCGGCGCTGTCGACGCTCCCCGACCTGACCGCCTACGCGGTCACGCTCGCGCTCGACGACGCGGCGCCCGAGCGCCTGGACGCGGTCAACGTCGTCGTGGCCAACGGCAAGACGGTCGGCGGCGGCGTGCGGGTGGCGCCGGACGCCGACCCGGGCGACGGCCTCCTCGACGTCGTCGTCGTGCGCGCCGGCTCTGCGCTCGCGCTGGCCGGCGTCGGCGCGCGCCTCGTCGCCGGCAACGTGCTCGCGAGCGACCTCGTCGTGCACCGCCGCGCGCGGCGGGTCCGCCTGAGCGCGCGGCCGACGATGCCCTTCAACGCCGACGGCGACCTCCTGCCGCCCGGGGACCTCGACCTGGTCGTGCTGCCCGGCGCGCTGCGCGTCGTCTCGGGCGAGTGACCGGTGGCGCGCATCCCCGAGCGGAGGCCGCGTAGCGGCCGGAGCGAGGGCGACAGGTGCCTCACTGCGGATCGGAGCATCGAGCCGCGCGCCCGGACGTGGACATCGCGAGAACAAGCGACGGCCGCTGTGAGAGCGAAGCGAGCAGATCGAGCGGTGGCGCGCATCCCCGAGCGAAGGCCGCGAAGCGGCCGGAGCGAGGGCGACAGGTGCCTCACTGCGGATCGGAGCATCGAGCCGCGCGCCCGGACGTGGTGGACATCAGAACGAGCGACGGCGGCTGTGAGAGTGGGTCAGGCGACGAGGGGTGGAGAGACCTTTGTCGCGCTCTATCCGTTGAGCTACCCCGCCACGGAGCGGCGGGGGCGGGACTCGAACCCGCAACCTCGTCCTTCGTAGGGATGGAGTCCCTCCTGCATTCGCCTGACGGGCACTCGACCCGGCCGGCCCGCGCGCCTGTCACGCCCCGGCGGCGGCCAGGGCGATCGCGAGCGCGTCCTCGCGCGTCGCGGCGCGCCCCTCGAGCTGCGCCTCCTCGGCGGCGGCCAGGGCGGGGCCGAAGTGCTTCCCCGGCTTCAGCCCGGCCGCCTGCAGGTCGGCGCCGCGCACGAGCGGCGGGGCGTCGAAGCGCGCCGGCGTGGGGTCAGCGGCGAAGGCGCGCGCGCGGGCCGTGAGGTAGCGGTGCGGCTCGAGGTCGCCGTCGCCCGCCAGGAGCACGGCGCGCAGGACCTCGTCGAAGACCGGGTCGGCGCCGACGGCCCAGCGCGTGACCTCCGGCCGGCGCAGGAAGCGCTTCTGCTCGGCGACGCCCAGCTCCCACAGGCGGCCAGCGACGTCGAGGGCCTCGAGCGTCGCCCGCACCCGCTCGCGCTGCGCGTTGCTGGCCCTGAGGCGCGCGAGCGCCGCCTCGGCGGCGGCCGGGCCCGCGAGGTGCAGGGCGGCGGCCCACGCCGCGTCGACCGGGGCGTCGGCGGGCAGGGCGGCGAGCGCGCGCAGGGCGCGCGGCAGGTCGACCCGCGCCTCGGGCAGGACGTGCGCGAGCACGCCGACCTCCTCGCACAGGGCCAGCCCGCGGGCCCGCGTCGCCGCGTCGAGGACCTTCTGCAGCTCGGTGTGGACGCGCTCGGGCGAGACGCAGGCGGGGACCTCCGCCGCGTGCCCCCGGCCGGCGGCGACGGTGGCCTCGTCGAGGCGGAAGCCCAGCGCGGCGGCGAAGCGCGGCGCGCGGAGGATCCGCAGCCGGTCCTCGAGGAAGCGCGCGTGGGCGTCGCCGATCGCCCGCACGACGCCGCGCACGAGGTCGTCGCGGCCGCCGACGAAGTCGAGCACCTCGTCGTCGATCGGGTCGTAGAACAGCCCGTTGATGGTGAAGTCGCGCCGCCGCGCGTCCTCCTCGGGGCCGGTGAAGCGCACCGAGGCGGGCCGCCGGCCGTCCTCGTACTCCGCGTCGACCCGGAAGGTCGCCACCTCGACCTCGACCATGACCCCCTCGCGCGCGCGCTCGCGCACGCGCACGACGCCGAACTGCACGCCGACCGGGATCGAGCGGCGGAAGGCGGCCTGGACCTCGTCGGGTCTGGCGCTCGTGGCCACGTCGATGTCGCTCGCCTCGCGCCCGAGCAGGCGGTCGCGCACCGAGCCGCCGGCCCACAGCGCCTGGTGCCCGCCCTCGCGCAGGCGGCGCACCACCCGCAGGGCGACCTCGCGCACGTCCGCCGGCTCCGCCTCGCTCGAGGTCATGCCCCGAGCTTACCGCGGCGCCCCTCAGCGCGGGACGACGCGGACCCCGGCCTCGTCGATGAGCACCTCGAGGTGCGGCGCCGCGCGCTCGAGCCCGAGGTGCTCGGCCGTCGGCACCTCGCCCGGCCGCGCCTGCCGCCAGCGGAGGAAGCGCTCCTCGAGCAGCCGCTGCAGCCGCCGCGCGTCGACGCCCGGGGCCACGACGCGCCCCTCCTCCAGCCGGAAGCCGACGCCGAGCGGGTCCTCGACGCCGTGCTCGCGCAGCACCGCCAGCGGCGCGGGCACCGGGCCCCCGTTGCGCTCCTGGTTGCGCATGGCGGCGTCGACGAAGCGCCACAAGGCGTCCAGGTCGGCGGGCGGGGCGCCCGCCTGCCGGGCCACGTCGTCGGCGATCAGCTGCAGCGCCTGGGCGATGAGCGCGGCGCGCGCCTCGATGAGGCGCCGCTCCGCCTGGGCCCGCATGGCCGGCTCGCCGTGCTTCGCCGCCTCGAGCCAGCGCTGCTCGTCGTAGCGCAGGGCCTCGAGCGGCGACAGGCCGCGCGTGGCCAGGCGCTGCGCGAACGTCTCCAGCTCCGGCGGCGCGCCGGGCAGGCCGACGGCGCGCATGAGGAGCTCCCCCCCACGCCGCACGCGCTCGAGGCGCTCCGCCTCGGGGGCCCCGAGCCCGCCCATGAGCTCGATGGACGCCAGCTCCACGAACAGCGTCCACCGCTCCGGGTGGTCGGCCGGCACGCCGCGGGCGGGGTCGACCCCGCGCTCCAGATACTCGCGCGCCAGGTCGGAGCGGTCGGCGACCGAGAAGAAGTAGGTCGACGCCCGCCGGTAGGCGCCCGCGTCGCGCGGGTCGAGGGTGAGGATCGCGTCGTAGAGGCGCGAGATGTGCTCGTGCCGCAGGCGGTCCATCCCCTCCAGCCAGCGCATGAGGAAGTTGGTCGCGCGGATCTCGAGCAGGTTCGACGCCGTCTGCGCGTGGCCGAAGGTGAGGACCGGCAGGATCGCGCGCGGCGGCAGGACCTCGAGCACGTCGGGCGGCGGCGTGCGCCGCGCGTCGAGCCGCGCCTGCAGCGGGAAGAGCAGGGCGGCCCCCGCGAGGGCGACGACGACCGGGGCGCGCCGGGCGAGGCCCACTAGAGGACCTTCCGGCGGAAGACGACCGTGGCCAGGCCCAGGAGGATCGCCACGTAGACGACCGCGTAAACGAGCGCCAGGCCGGCGTGCGCGGGGTCGATCGCCACGCCGTGGGCCGCGTGCGGGCGCACGTTGAAGTTCTCGAGGTTCGGCAGGAGCACGTAGGCGCCGTAGAGGACCTTCTCGAGCACGACGACGCCGACCCCGCTCGCGTCGCGCGCCAGGTCCGCCCCGAGCCGCTGCAGGTCGGCCGTCACGTGGCCGGCGAGGGCCACGACGAAGGCGAACACGGCGCCCTCGATCGGGTGCGCCGCCACCGAGAAGAACACCGCGACGCCGATGACGACCGCCAGCTCCACGTAGGTGAGCGCCAGCGCCACCAGGAGCCCGACCGACGGCCGGCCGCCGGCGAGGCCGTAGACGAGGAGGAAGCCGGCGCTCATGGCGGCGACCGCCACGGCCATGACCCCGGCCAGGCCGAGGTACTTGCCGACGATGAACCCGCCGCGGTCGATCGGCCGGGCGAGCACGGTGTAGACGGTGCGCCGCTCGACCTCCTGGTAGACGAGGTTCGTGCCCAGGAAGATCGAGGCGATCGTCCCCAGGAGGGCGATCGCCGAGAGCGACAGGTCGGCGACGATCTTGAGCTGCCGCGCCTGCTCGTCGCCCGAGACCCAGCCGAAGACGACCGACGCGCCCGTCATGAGGAGCGTGGCGCCCACCAGGGCGTGGAGGACGCGGTTGCGCGCCGACTCGCGGAACGCCAGCCCGGCGACGGCGAGCACGGGGCCGAGCCAGCTCACGCCGCACCCCCCGCCGCCTGGCGCGGCCGTCCGAAGGCCTCGAGGAAGCGCTCCTCGAGGCTGTGCCGGGCCGGCGTGAGGGCCACCACCTGCAGCCCCGCGGCGCGCGCCGCGTCGACGACGGCGTCGGCCTGGGCCTGCGTCGCGCAGCGGACCACGTGCACCTCGCCGCTCGTCGCCGGCGGGTCGCCCGCGGCCGCGGCCAGGGCGGCCGTCGCGTCGGCGGTCAGCGCGCCGGCGAGGCGCACCTCGATCGTCAGGTCGCCCTGCGCCATGAAGCCGGCCGTCGGCCCCTCGTAGGCGACCTTGGCCCCGTCGAGCACGACGAGGTGGTCGCACACGGCCTCGACGTCGGACAGCACGTGGCTGGAGAAGAACACCGTGCGCCCGCGGTCGCGCTGGCGCGCGATCAGCTCGCGCAGGTGCAGCCGACCCATGGAGTCGAGGCCGTCGAGCGGCTCGTCGAGGACCAGGAGCTCCGGGTCGTGGACGAGCGCCTGCGCCAGGGCGAGGCGCTGGCGCATGCCCTTGGAGAAGCCGCGCACCGGCCGGTCGCCGGCGTCCGAGAGCTGGACCTCCTCGAGGAGGGCCTCGGCGCGCGGGGCGCGCTCGGGGCGCGGGACGCCGCTCAGCCGGGCGTAGAAGCCCAGGAGCTCGCGCGCGGTCAGCCCCTCGTAGAAGAACGGCGCCTCCTGCGCGTAGCCCAGGGCGCGCTGCGCCGCGGGCGTGCCGACGGGGTGGCCGGCGATCGACGCCCGGCCGCCCGTGGGGGCGTTGACGCCCACGAGCACCTTGATCGTCGTGGTCTTGCCGGCGCCGTTGACGCCCAGGTACCCGGCGATCGCCCCGCGCGGCACGTGGAACGAGACGCCCTGGAGCACCTCCCGCCACGCCCGCCGGAACCCGGCCCGGTAGCCCGCCCGCAGCTCCTCGACCCGGATCACCAGCGCCCTCCCCCTCCGCACACACCGCCGCGGCCCTCCGGCGGCGCGGGGGTCGAGATTCTACGGCCCGGGCTATCATCGTCGCGCGTGGAAGTCGGGCGCGTGGACATCGAAGGCGTGGAGGTCAGGCCGCTGGACCTCGGGCGCGGGGTGCGCTTCGACCCGCCGTTCGTGCTCGCCCCCATGGAGGGCGTGACGCACCGGGTGTTCCGCGACCTCCTGCTGGACGCGGGCGGGCCCGGGGCCGCCTGGACCGAGTTCCTGCGCGTCTCGCAGGTGCCGCTGCGGGCGGCGGCGATCCGCCGCGAGCTCGGCCCGCCGCGGGCGGACGTCCCCGTGGGCGTGCAGCTCATGGGGACCGACCCCGACGTCGTCGCCGAGACGGCGAAGAACGCCGTGGCGGCCGGGGCGCCCATGATCGACCTCAACTTCGGCTGCCCGGCGCCGGTCGTGTTCAACAAGTGCGCCGGCTCGGCCATGCTCGACCACCCGGACCGCCTGCACGCGCTCGTGGCCGCCGTGGCGCGCGCGGTCGAGGTGCCCGTCACCGCCAAGGTGCGCCTCGGCACGCGCGACGCCTCGCGCTTCGAGGACGTCGTGCGGGCCGTCGACGAGGCCGGGGCGGCGGCGCTCACGGTCCACGCGCGCACGCGCGCCGACCAGTACGCGCACCCCGCCCGCTGGGAGCACCTCGCCCGCGCGCGGGCGTGGACGCGCCTGCCGCTGATCGGCAACGGCGACGTCCTCGGCTGGGACGACGCCGTGCGCATGATGCGCGAGTGCGGGGTCGACGGCGTGATGGTCGGGCGCGGCGCGCTGCGCGACCCCTGGGTCCTCGCGCGCATGCGCGCCCGCGCCCGCGGGGCGCCCGCGCCCGAGGTCGGCGCCGCGCAGGTGCTCGCCTTCCACGCCCGCTACCGCGACGACATGCTCCGCGGCGGCGCGACCGAGCTGGGCCTCGTCGGCCAGCTCAAGCAGCTCTACCGACGCCTCGAGGTCGGGCTGCCGCTCGACGCCGCCGCGCGCACGGCGCTCCTCCGCGCCCCGAACCTGGCCGCGCTCGAGGCCCTGGTCGAGGGCCTCGCCGGCGCGCCGCTCAGCCGTCCGAGCCCTTGTTCGAGCGGGACGTGATCAACGGTCCTGCGGGGCGGTCGGCGCGATCGGCGGGTCGAGCGTCGGGCGCTCGGGCAGCTCGAAGGCCACCTGCACGGCCTCGACGAAGTCGGCGTGGTCGTCGAAGTCGAGGGAGTCCTCGGGGCTGGCGCCGAGCATGAGCACGCGCCACCGGCCGCTCGCCGGGGCGATCATGGCCACCTGCTCCTTGTCGCGGCCGAGGACGCTCCAGGTCCCCGCGATCTCGCCGGGCCGCACCAGCCCGACGGGCCGATGGCGGTAGATCACGCGGACCGCCGAGAGGCGCTGCGTGGCCGGGCGCGCGGGCGGCGCCTCGGCCCGCTGCTGGGGCGAGATGAGCGCCGTGCGGAGCTGCGGCGGCTGGTCGAGATCGAAGGCGGCCGCGAGCGCCGCCGGGAAGGAGTCGGCCAGCAGGTACTCGAGCGAGTCCTCCGGGCGGGCGCCGAGCCAGAAGATCGTGAACTTGCCCGCCTCGCTGGAGAGGACGGCGATCTGCTGCTGGCGGGGGTCGTAGACCGACCAGGTGCGCTTGCCCGTGAGCGCCACGAAGCCGAGCGTCTCGCCGCCCACGACGACCGCGCTGCCCTGGAGCCCCGCCGGCTCGGGCGGCGCGACCTCGGCGGCGGCGGCGGGCGGCGGCGGCGGCGGCGGCGCCGCCGGCGGCGCGCTCGCGGAGCCGGGGAGCAGGCCCACGAGCACGGCGACGCGCGCGGCGCGGCGCAGCGGGCGCGGCGCGGCGCCGCGCGGCCAACGAATGATCGTCATCACAGCCTCCTGACCCAGCGCTCCGGCAGCTCGACCGACGTCTGGCGTTGCAGCAGCTCCATCAGCACCCGCACCCGGTCGCCGGCGGCGAGCCGCTCGGTGACCACCGCGGTGAGGCCGCGGAACGGACCGTCGACGATGCGCACCGCGGCGCCGCCGCTCGGCTCGCCGCAGCGGATGACGCCGTCCGCGCCCTCGCGCGTCTGCAGGAAGGCGACGACCTCGTCCCGCACCGGAACCGGCTCGCCGCCGAAGGCGACGAACGCCTTGACCCCGTTGCTGCGCAGCACCTGGTGCCCCTGCTCACCGAAGGCGACCCGCACGAAGAGATAGCCGGGGAAGAGCGGCGCCACCGCCGACCCGACGGCGGGCCGCGGCCACTGCCGCACGCGCGGCAGGTAGCTGGTGATGCCGCGGTCGGCGAGCACCGCGCGCGCCACCAGCTCGCGATGCCGCTGCGTCTCCACCACGTACCACGCCGCCGCCATCACGCGCCCCGCCTCGCGGATGCCGATGGCGACCGGAGCCACAGCTCCGCCCGACGAGCCGGACTCCCCTTCCGGCCGCCGGGG
>JAHBXY010000056.1 GCA_019636275.1 Planctomycetota bacterium
ACTGGACCGCCGCGCTGGCGCGGCTGCGCGACGTGGCGCCGGACGTGCGCCGCCAGGGCGAGCGCGCGCTCGTCGACCGCGAGCGGCGCTGGGGCGAGCTGGAGGCGTTCCGCGCCGAGGCGCAGGCGCTCCTCGACGAGGTCGCCGCGCTGCGCGCCGCGGGCGAGCTCGCCCGCGCCTGGCGGCGCCTCGAGGCCTTCCTCGCCCCGCGCAAGCAGACCGTCCCCGACGTGGCGATCGGCCGGGCCGTGCTCGCCGCCGCCGACGAGGCCACGCGCGCCTGCGCGGCCGCGGGCGTCGACCCGACGCTCCCCGCGCGCGACGAGCCGCCGGCGCGGGCGGCGGCGCACGCCGAGCGCGCCCGCGAGGGCCAGGCGCGCGTCGAGGCGCTGCGCCGGACGCTCGACGAGCAGAAGGGGCTCGCCGCGGCGGCCCTGCGCGAGGAGGTCGAGCGGGCGCGGGTCGCGTCGCGCGCGAAGCCCATGTCACTCGAGCTCGTCCCGGGCTTCACGCTGGCCGACGCCGTGCTCGAGGACTACGACGAGCAGGGGTTCGCCCTGCGCGGCGCCTCGGGCGACGACGTGCGCTGGGCCTGGGACGCCGCGCGGCTGGACACCGCGCTCAAGGTGCGGCGCTTCGGCGTGCGCGCCGACTCGGCCGAGGACCACGTGCGCCTCGGGCTGTGGGCCGTCCGCCGGCGCCTGTTCCGCGAGGCGCGCCGGGCCTTCCGCCAGGCGGCCACGCTCGACGCCGCGCTCGCCGGCCGGCTGCCCGACGTCGACCTGCTCGAGCGCGCGGCGGCCGTGTTCCAGGGCGAGCTCGAGCGCAGGGGCACGTCGATCACGCTGCGCTACGGCTTCGACCGCGAGGACGAGGCCGGCGACTTCGCCCCGGCCCTCTCCGGCGCGCGCGCCGTCGTCCGCGGCGGCCACCTCGAGGTCCACGGCCGCGGGCTGGCGCTGGTCCAGCTCGAGATGGGCTTCAACGGCCTGGCCGACGTGTCGGTCACGCTGGGCCCGACCGGCGGCGAAGCGGTCGGCGCGGTCCTCGGGCTCTCGTTCGCCGCCGGCACCGAGCGCGAGGAGACGTGGATCGCCGTCGTCTTCCCGCGCACGGGCGACCTGCTCCTGGCGCGCTGGCGCGGCGGCGGCGACGTCGAGGTCGTGCAGCGCAAGCCCGCCGCCGCGCGCGGGGCGGGCGGCAAGCTGCGCATGGTCGTGCGCCGCGACCGCGTCGAGGTCATGGCGCGCGGGCGCACGCAGGCCAGCCAGCCGATCCAGCCGCTGTGGGAGAAGTGCCGGGTGCTCCTCGGCGGCAACGGCGGCCCGGCGAGCTTCGACGACCTCACCGTGAAGGGCCGCGTCCGCACCGACTGGCTGCGCAAGTCGTTCGGCGAGTTCGACGCCGCGCTGGCGGCCGCCCTGGCCCGCGCCGACGAGGTGCCGCTCCTGGCCCGACCCCAGGGCGCGCGCCCGGAGGCCCCGCTCTCGGCCGAGGACGCCTGGGCGCTCGAGGGCGTGGACGCGGCCGTCCTCCGCGACTACCGCGCGGCGGCGGCGCAGGTCGAGGCCGCCGAGGAGGACGACCTCGCGGCGCTGACGGTCGCCCTGCAGGGGCTCAACCGGGTGGTCGAGCGCGCGCGCGGGCTGGCGCCGGCCTACTACCAGCGGGCGCGGATCAGCCTGGCCGCCGGGCTGCCGGGCGTCGCGCTCCTGGACCTCGCCCGGGCGCAGGCCCTGGCCCCGCGCTTCCACGAGGCCGTGGCGCTCGAGGCGGCGGCCCTGGCGGCGCTCGGGCGGCTGGACGAGGCGCTGTCGCGCGCCGACGCCGCGCTGGCCCTGCGCCCCGACGCCGCCGACGCCTGGGCGGCGCGCGGCGCGGCGCGGTTCCTGCGCGAGGAGTTCGAGGGTGCGCTCGGCGACCTCGAGGTCGCGCTGGCGCTCGACCCGTGGGACGACGGCGCGCGGGGGCTCGTGCGCAACGTGCGCCACGTGCTCGCCGGGCCGCCCTGGTCGCGCCGCTTCCGCGTCGAGACCGCCCACTACGTGCTCGAGACGAACATCTCGCAGAAGCGCGCCGACGACTACGCGCGCGACCTCGAGGCGGTGCGGCAGATCTACGCCCAGCGCTTCGGCGTGGCGGGCGGCGCGCCGCCCGCCCGCAAGTCGCGGGTGCTCGTGTTCGACGCCGAGGAGGGCTACCACTCCTACGCCGCGCTGACGATGGACGACCGCGTCGAGTCGACGCTCGGCTGCTACCTGCCGCGCTACCGCCAGCTCCTCCTCTTCGAGGACAAGGACGACACGACGCTCGAGGAGACGCGGCAGACCCTCTTCCACGAGGGCTTCCACCAGTTCCTCCACCAGCTCGTCCCCGACAACCTGGTGCCCTACTGGCTCAACGAGGGGCTCGCCGAGTACCTGTCGGCCTGCACGGTCAAGGACGGCAAGGTCGTGGCGCAGGGGCAGGTCCTCCAGGGCCGCCTGCGCGACCTGCGCGCGTTCCTGCGCGCCGGCGGGCCGTTCCCCTTCGACAAGCTGATGAAGGAGACCCCGCGCGAGTTCTACTCGGGCGCGGTGTGGGCGAAGTACGCCCAGGCCTGGGCCATGGTCCACTTCTTCGAGGAGGGCCCCGACGAGGACGCGCGCGGCCGTTTCCGCCGCTACGTGGCGAAGCTCCGCGAGGGCGCGGCCGCCGACGAGGCGTTCGAGGCCGCCTGGAAGGGCGTCCGCTGGCCGGACCTGCAGCGCGCCTGGCGCGCGCACGTGGACGGCCTGTAGCTGACGGGGGCTTGCCTGCGGCCCTCTCTGCAGGCAGGCTCCGCCCATGCACGAGGCGTTCTTCCTCCCGGACGGCGACGGCTTCGTCGCCACGCCGTTGGCGCGCGGGCCCTGGCACCCGGACCTCGCGCACGGCGGTCCGCCGGCGGCGCTCCTCGCGCGCGCGGTCGAGCGCCTGCCGGCCGACGGCCCGGGGCAGGTCGTCCGCTTCACGGTCGACCTGCTGCGGCCGGTGCCGCTCGGCCGCGTCGAGGTCGCCGCGTCGGTCGTGCGCGCCGGGCGCGCGGCGCAGGTGCTCGAGGCCACGCTCACCGCCGGCGGCAAGCCCTGCTTCCGCGCCACGGCCGTGCGCCTGCGCATGGCCGACGTGCCGCTGCCGCCGCGCGAGCCGCCCGGGCCGACGCTGCCCGCGCCGGAGGGCTGCCCGGCGTGGGAGTTCCCCTTCTTCCGCGCGCCGGTCGGCTACCACACGGCCATGGACCTGCGCCTGGCCGCGGGCGAGTTCGGGCGGGGCGCCATGGCGGCGTGGATGCGCATGCGCCAGCCGCTCGTCGCCGGCGAGGCGCCGAGCCCCCTGCAGCGCGTGCTCGTCGCGGCCGACGCGGGCAGCGGCGTGGGCCTGGCGCTCGACACGGAGCGCTACACGTTCGTCAACGCCGACCTCACCGTGCACCTGCACCGCCCTCTCGAGGGCGAGTGGGTGGGCGTCGACGCGACCACCGTCGCCTGGGAGAGCGGCATCGGCTCGACCGGGTCGACGCTGCACGACCCGCGCGGACCGATCGGGCGCGGCCTGCAGTCGCTCGTGGTCGAGGCGCGCGCCTGAGCGGCCCCGGCTGGTTCGTCTACGTCCTCGTCGCGGCCTCCGGCCGGCGCACCTACGTGGGGATCGCCCTCGACGTCGAGCGGCGCCTCGGCCAGCACAACGGCGCGGCGCCCGGCGGGGCGCGCAGCACCCGCGCCGGGCGGCCCTGGCGCGTGGGCACCGTCTACGGGCCGTTCCCCGATCGCGGGGCGGCGCTCCGGGCCGAGCGGGCCGTCAAGCGCCTGCGCGGCGGGCGGCGCCTGGCATGGGCCCCGCCAGAGCCCGAGTAGGCCGTCCTTTTCGCCGATCCTTTCACTGGCGCATATGCGGCGCACGGCGGCCGAATCGACCGTCTCGCGATCGTCCCAGGATCGCCTCTTGCCTCGCGCGTGACATTGCAGGCATGCCACTTGCGCCTCTTGCTGCGGCGCGGCCCGGGGTCTGCTCTGTCTCAGGCGCCGCCCCGTCCAGGGTGGCCGAAAGCGAGCGGACGATGACCTCCGGTGCGCGCCTCAAGCAGCTCCTCCTCTGCGGGCTGGTCCTCGGGCTGGTCGGCTGCAAGGACCTCGACATCCAGACCGACGGCAACAAGAGCGAGTTCCGCTTCGCCAGCCCGGTGCACCTGTGGGTCACGTTCAAGGGCGCGGCGGTCGGCGGCGACGCCACCGTGCGCTGGCGCTCGGACCGCCAGGGCGACCTCGGCTCCGGGGCGAGCCTCACGATCAGCCACCTGCAGCCGGGCAAGCACTCGATCGAGGTCGAGGTGCGCCAGGGCGGCAAGAAGGGGAAGAAGAAGCGCACGATCCGGATCGTGAACGACGCGCCGGCCGTGTCGATCCTCGAGCCCGCGCCGAACCGCCGGGTGGGCGTCGGCACGGCCCTGCGCCTGCGCGGCGCGGCGACCGACACCGAGGACGGCGTCGTCCCGGCAGAGGCGCTGAGCTGGACGAGCTCGCTCGACGGCGCCCTCGGCGGCGGGGCCGTGGTCGAGGTGAGCCACCTGCGGCCGGGCACGCACGAGCTGACGCTGACGGCGCGCGACCGCGCCGGCGCCGACGGGCGGGCGCGCGTGCGCGTGGAGGTCACGAACGCCCCGCCGATCGTCACGATCAGCTACCCGGCCGACGGGATGACCGTCCCGGCCGGCATGCAGATGCGCCTGCGCGGGTCGGCGCACGACCCCGACGCGCGCACGCAGCCGCAGCGGGTGCCGGGCGCCCGGCTCGAGTGGCGCTCCGACCGCGACGGCCGCCTGGGCGTGGGCGAGGACCTGACGATCGACTCGCTCAGCCCCGGCGCCCACCGCCTCGAGCTCACGGCGACCGACGAGTTCGGCGCCATCGGCAAGAAGACGGTGCGCCTGCGCGTCCACAACGAGGCGCCGACCGTGCGCATCCGCGAGCCCGGCGACGGGCGGAGCTTCTCGGCGCGCGCCGAGGTCCGCTTCGTGGCCGAGGCCCACGACCCCGAGGGCGGGCTCGACGAGGGCGACGTCGTCTGGCGCAGCAGCCGCGACGGCACGCTCGGCAAGGGCCGCAGCCTCAAGACCGACAAGCTGTCGATCGGCGAGCACCAGGTCACCTGCACGGCGACCGACCGCCACGGCGCCAGCGGCAGCGCCCGCGTGCGCGTCGTGATCACGAACCAGGCGCCGACGGCGCGCATCACGTCGCCGGCCGCCGGGACGACCGTGCTGTTCAGCGACACGCTGACGCTCGAGGGTCGCGGCGAGGACCGCGAGGACGGCCGCCTGCGCGGCGACCGCCTGGAGTGGACCGCCGTCCGGGTCGAGACCGGCCGCAGCCACGGCCTGGGCTCGGGCGAGCGCCTGACCCAGCGCGTGAGCGCGCTGGTCGAGCGGCTGGGCTTCGGCCGCTACGAGCTGCGCCTCGTGGCCACCGACCGCGACGGCGCGGCCAGCCCGGCGGCGACGGTCGCGCTGACCGTGCAGAACCGCGCGCCCGAGGTGCGCATCGGCAACCCGACGGCCGGCACGACCTTCACCGCCGGCGGCGTGCTCCTCTGCTCGGGCTACGGCCAGGACCCCGACCGCGCCCGCCTGCTCGAGAACGCCGAGATGTCGTGGTCGGCGCGCCGCGTCGAGGACGGCGCCGAGCGCGCGCTCGGGCGGGGCACCCGCGTCGAGGTGCGCGACCTCCCCGCCGGCACGTGGGACGTGACGCTCACGGGCGTCGACCCCGACGACTCCGCCCTGCGCACGACGGCCACGGTCCGCGTGCGCGTGACCCCGGCCGCCCCGGTGACGACCGCCGGGGCCACACCGGCGACGACCGGCGGCGCGCCGGCCGCCCCCGTGAGCGGGCTCTCGGGGCTCCTCCCCGGGCCGTAGTCGATCGGGCTGGATCCTGCCGGCCCGGGGGGTTAAGACGGGACCCCCCGAGGAGGTGAACCGTGATCCGGAGCCCTGCGGCCGTCGTCTTTGCCCTCGCCCTCCCGCTCGCCGGCGGCTGCGCCGCGGCGCGCTCGGCCGGCGCCCCGGTGCCGCGCGCCGGGGTGCCCTCGGCCTTCACCGACACGAGCATCGAGA
This sequence comes from Planctomycetota bacterium, assembly GCA_019636275.1. Classification (GTDB taxonomy): domain Bacteria; phylum Planctomycetota; class J058; order J058; family J058; genus JAMLIC01. The sequence goes on from JAHBXY010000056.1 coordinate 6,134, forward strand.
TTCCGGCCCTGCCCCGCAGCGCCGAGGAGTTCATCGCCCTGCGCGACCAGCTCGCCGGGACCCCGCGCGGGGGCGCGGCCATGTTCGTCACGGCCATGATCCTCTACGTGCAGAACGAGAAGCTCGGCCTCGAGTGCCTGACGATCTCGGTCGACCAGGACATGCTCGTGGACGGCGACAAGGGCTACCGCAACAAGCAGCTGCGCAACGCGGCCCTGAGCAGCCTCAAGAGCAACCTGGGCCCGCGCCCCTACCTGCCGAACTCCTACGTCGACGGGACCTCCCCCGACAACGGCTACGCGCTGCCGTCGGGCCCGCTGAAGATCCGCTTCAAGACCGAGGAGGACCACGGCGACCGGTCCAAGGTCTTCGTCTACTGCAGCGGCGCCGACACGGCGCGCCCGATCGCGCTCAAGGTGAACGACAAGGGCGCCTGGAAGGCGTGGGAGTGGAGCTCGCTCGAGGTGGGCATCCGCAAGCCGACCGTGGTCAAGGACGACCCCTTCTGAGCGTGCTCGTCCTGCGCAACGTGCGCCTGGTCGATCCGACGCGGGGAGAGACGGCCCCGGCGCCGGTCGACCTGCGGCTCGAGCGCGGCCGCTTCACGGCGATCGCGCCGACCGGGACCCTGGCGGGCGAGGCGCTCGACGCGCGCGGGCGCTTCGCGCTCCCGGGCCTGATCGACTGCCACGTCCACGTGACGGGCGTGTTCCTGCCCGACCTGCCGCGCGCGCGCGACGTGCCCTGGATGCCGGCGCAGGTGGCGCTCAACCTGCGCGCGTCGCTCGAGAGCGGCGTCACGACCGTGCGCGACCTCATGGCGCCGCTGCGCCCCGTCCTGCGCCTGCGCGACCGCGCGCGCGACCCGGCGTCGGGCTGGCCGCGGATCGTGTGCTCGGGGCCCATGCTCACCGTGCCGGGCGGCTACCCGGACTTCGTCCCCCCCGACACGCCGGCCAGCCGCGCCGTGCTCGGGCCGCTCCGCATCGACCTGCGCTCGCCGCGCGAGGCGCGGCGCTGGGTCGACCGGCTGGCGGCGGCGCGCGTCGACCTGATCAAGGTCGGCTTCTCCAGCCGCGCCTACGACCGCGGGCGCACGCCCATGGCGGCGCCGTCGCGCGAGCTGATGACGGCGATCGCCGACGCCGCGCACCGCCACAACCTGCCCGTCGCGGTCCACCACACGTGGGCCGCCGACCTGCGCCGGCTGGTCGAGCTGCCGTTCGACACGCTCGAGCACCTGACCCTCGACGAGGAGCTCGACGACGCCCTGGCCGACGCCGTCGCGGCGCGCCGGGCCCCCGTGACCACGAACCTCGAGGTGTTCGGGTTCATCGACCAGGCCCAGGAGCACCTCGCGCGCCTCGAGGCCGGCCGCGGCGCCTTCCTGCCCGAGCCGCGGCGGATCATCGACGAGGCCCTGCGGGCGATCACCGGCGGCGGCAGCCCGCACCCGCACTTCTTCGTCGACGGGCTGCGCGGGGCGACGACGCGCCAGGGGCGCAACCTCGCCCGCCTGGCCGAGCGCGGCGTGCTCATCGGCGCCGCCACGGACGCGGGCACGAACCTGACCTTCGGCAGCCTCCCCGACGAGCTCGTGCACATGACCCGCGCGGGCCTGACGCCGGCGGCGGCCCTGCGCGCGGCGACCGTCGACGCGGCGCGCCTCCTCGGCCGCCACGACCTCGGGGCGATCGCCCCCGGCGCGCGCGCCGACCTCGTCCTCTACGACGAGGACCCGCTGGCGTCGATCGAGGCGCTCCGTCGGCCCGTGGCCGTGTTCCGCGACGGCCGCCTCGTCGCCGGCGGGCTCGACGGCGCGCTCGCCCCGCTCCGGGCGCGCCCGCCCGGCGTGCGCTCGGTCGCCCGCGCCGCCGTGCACCTGTGCGCCGGCCCGGCGCTCTCGCGCCTGCGGCGCGCGCTGGCGCTCGTGTCGAGGTGGGGCTGACGAGACCCGATCAGTCCTCGGACGGCCCGGCGAAGATCCGCCGCAGGAGCCCGACGACCATGAACACGGCCAGCGTGGCGCCGACGCTGGCGACGATCGCCAGGACGACCGCCGCGGCGCCGGGGTCGACGCCGCCGCCGGCGCCGTGCACCTGCACCCCGAGCGCCTCGGCGCAGCCCTTGACCGTGGCCGTGAGGAACACGAGCACGAAGCCGAGCGCGGCCAGGACCATGGCGCCGGCGGCGGTGAGGAGGCCGGCGACCGCGCCGACGACCTGCCCGACGACCGCGAGCGCCCGGCCGACGGGGCCGCGCGGGCGGGCGCGCACGCGCACGGCGGGCGCGTGGCGGCGACGGGGCGGGAAGAGCGTCACGGCGCAGCCGGCGCCGAGGACGGCGGCGCACCCGGCGGCCACCTGCGCCGTCAGCTCGAAGGCGTGGGCGGGGAGCGCGCCGGCGAGGCCGTAGAGCGCGGGCGCCCAGCCGGCGAGGAGGGCCGACAGGGCCAGCGCCGCGGCGGTCGAGGTCGTCGTCCGGGCCCGGCGCTCCAGGCGGCGGAACCAGAGGAGGAAGGCCGCGCCGAGGAGCGCGCCCACCTTGAGGGGCGCGAGCTCGAGCCAGGCCTCCGGCCCCAGGCGCACGGTCGTGTGCTGCGCCTCGAGGAAGGCGGCGAAGGCGGCCGACGCCAGCGCGCCGAGGAGGAAGATCCTCCCGGCGTGGTGCGCGGGGCGCGGCGCCGGCGCCGGCGGCGCCGCCGGCGGCTCGAGGTCGGGGACGCGGGCCAGGGCGGCGAGGACCTCGCCCGCATCGCGGAAGCGGCGCTCTCGGTCCTCCTCGACCAGCCGGAAGACCAGGTCGTCCCAGGCGGGGTGCAGGTCCGGGCGCAGGCGCGAGGGCGGGCGGATCGTCCGCGGGCTGGCGCCCGTGAGCATGACGAAGAGCGTCTTGCCGAAGCTGAACAGGTCCGCGCGGCCGTCGATCGCGGCCCCCCGGAGGCGCGACGGGTCCTCCTGCTCGGGCGCGACGAACAGGGGCGTGCCCATGGGGCCGTCGAGCGTGGCCCGCGAGAGGGTCCCCGACTGGACGAGGTCGGGGGCGCCGGCGCTGATCGTGCCGATCCCCAGGTCGGCCAGCTTGGGCGTGCCGCGCGCGTCGAACAGCACGTTGCCCGGCTTGACGTCGCGGTGGACGACGCCGCGGCCGTGCGCGAACGCCAGCGCCTCGAGGACGCCGCGGGCGACCGCGCGCACGTCGGCCACCGGCAGCCCGCCCGGGTAGCGCTCGAGCAGGTGGTCGAGGCTGCCGCCCTGGCAGCACTCCATGACCAGGAACGGCGCCTCGCCGTCGTCGGCGACCTGCTCGACGCGCACGATGTGCGGGTGCTCGAGCGGCGCGGTGAGGCGCGCCTCGCGCACGACGCGCTCGGCCACGTCGGGGCGGGGCACCTTGAGCGCGACCCGGCGCTGGAGCTGCTCCTGCGTGGCCTCGTAGACCCAGGCCTGCCCGCCGGCGCCCAGGAGGCGCACGATGCGGAAGGGGCCGAGGCGGTCGCCCGGGCGGTAGGGGGCCTCGGCCGGCGCGCCGAACAGCCGTTCGGCGGCGTCGTGGACGACCGAGCGCAGCTCGGCGGGCAGGGGGAAGTCCTCCGCCTGGAAGAGCCGGTCGACGTCGCGGCGGCGCGGCTCGCGGCCGTCGTCTTCGGACCGGGCGCCCGGGGCGCCGTAGGCGGGAGGGTGGGTGTCCGCCCCGGGGCGGTCGGCGTCGATGGTCACCACACTCATTGTCTGCCCGACGGGCGCGCCGTGGGGAGCGCCTTTCGAGCAACTGCGCAGCAAGGGGTTAGCGCCCGCCGAGGAGCTCGTCGATCAGCGCGTGGGCGTCGGCCAGGCGCTTGCGGATCGTCTTGCGGTCCCGCTCGAGGGCCTGGGCGACCTCCTCCTGGGTCAGGCCGCCCTCGTAGTAGAGGACGAAGCACTCGTAGGTCTCGGCGCCGAGCCGCCGGCGGACCTGCTCGAGGACGTGGGCGGCGTCGAGCGTGCGCTCGCGCGCCTCGACGCCGTCGGCGCGCCGGGCGGCGGGCGCCGGCGCCTCGTCGCCCTCGAGCTGCGCCGGGCGCCGCTCGCGCTCGCGGCACCACTGCGCCCACACCGTGTGCGCCTTGAGCCACATCCAGGCGTTGAACGAGCGGCCCGGGTCGTACTTCCGCGCGCGCAGGCTCTCCTCCAGGAGCACGATCGTGCGCGAGAGGCAGTCCTCGGCGTCGGCCGGCTCGCGGACCATGCGCCGGAAGTAGCGGTGCACGCGCTCGAGCACGCGCTCGAACAGGAGCGCGTGGGCGAGCCGCGCGCCGGGCGACCCGGACGCCATGGCATCGGCGGCGAGCTGGGTGGTGGTGTGCATCCGCCCTCGCCTTCAGTCTCCCCCGGCTGGGGCCCACGCGCGAGCCGTCGGGTCGGCGCCGTCGGTCACGCCCCTTCGTCGGGCGGGAGCGGCACGAGGCCGAACACGCGCCGGAAGACGGCGTGGCCGGCGTAGATCAGCGGCGTGACCAGCACGGCGAGGACGAACTTGAGCACGTAGCCGGTCGCGGCGAGCTTGAGGACCGTGCTCATCGGGATCGCCTGACCCGTGGCGAGCGCCTTGGCCTGGAAGTAGAGCGTCGTGACGATGAGGCTGTCGACGACCTGCGAGAGGACCGTGCTGCCGGTGGCGCGCAGCCACAGGAGCTTGCCGCCGGTGAGGCGCTTCATGAAGCCGAACACGGCGATGTCCGTGAGCTGCGCGATCAGGTAGGCCACGAGCGAGGCCACGTACATGAGCTTGGTCGAGCCGAGCACCTCGTCGAAGGCCTGCTCCGACACGTTGTAGTCGGCCGGCAGGTAGGGCATGGCCTGCGACACGTTCAGCACGACGAAGGCGAACACCGCCATGGCCAGGGCGATGAACGTCATGCGCCGCGTGGCCTTCTTGCCGTAGTACTCGTTGACGAGGTCGGTGATGAGGAACGTGAGCGGGAAGGTGAGCATGCCGCAGGTGTGCTCGATCGACAGGCCGAGCACCTCGACGCGGAACAGCTTCACGCCGACGATGTCGGCCATGATCAGGCAGGTGGAGAAGAAGGCCGCCAGCCACAGGTAGAGGAGCTGGGCCCGCGTGAACTGGGGGCCCCCGGCGGCGGGGCGGTCCCCGAACGTGTGCGTCTCGCTCATGGCGCCCCCCCGGACGCGACCAGGCTAGCCCACGTCACGCACGAACAGAACAGCCAACCGCCAGGGAGCGCGCGCCGCGGCCCGGTCGTCGATCGCGCCAGGGCGCCAGGCAGGGGTCAGGAGAGGACGCTGTAGTCCTGATCCCCATCGTGCCAGCGCATGTAGTTCTCGTGCCACTCGAGCTTGCCGCGCAGGGCCTCCTGGGTGACCCCCAGGCTGCGGGCGGCCAGCGTCAGGGCGACGGGGACGGGGAGGTCGAGCCGGGCGCGGACGGCGCAGAAGAGCGCCGCGGCGAGCCACGTCGAGGGGTCGCCCGGGCCGTGCCAGTAGTTGCCGCGGCTCTGCTCGCGGCGCGCCTCGTCGGCGGGGAGGCGCACGGTCCGCCCCTCGTGCTCGACCTCGGCGTCGTGGAAGTAGGAGGGCGCGTCGTCGCTCACGGTGCACCTCGGCGTCAGCCTACCGGAGCCCAGGGCCGGTCGGCGCCCGCTCCTCAGCGGCCGGGCGCCGCCGGCCTGCTCGCCCCTCCCCTTGCGCGACGGCCGCCGTGCCGCTCTGATCGCGTCGTGAGCGACGACGCGCGCCCGAGGTCGATCGCGTTCCACGCCGGGGCCTTGACGCCGAGCGGCGGCAGCCCCGCCCGCCTGGTCGTCGGCGCCCTGCTGGCCCTGCTCGGGGCCGTGAAGCTCGTCGCCGGGGCGTCGGCCGGCGCCTGGTCCGCGCTAGTCGGGGCCCCGCTGCTCGCGCTGGGCGGGCTCCTCGTGGCCGCGCGCACCGACATCGAGATCGATCGGGTCGCGGGGGTCGTGACCTGGTCGTGGGCGCTCCAGCCGCTCACGCTGCGACGGCGGCGCTACGCCCTCGCCGAGGTGACCGGCGTCGACGTCGAGGTCACGAGCACGAGCGAGGCCGAGACGCGGTACTACGTCGTCCTCCTCCTCGCCGCGGGGCGACGCTTGGTCCTCGACTCGACCGGTGATCCGCGGACGGCGCGCGCCGAGGGCGAGCGGGTCGCGCGGTTCTGCGGGGTCACGGCGCACGTGCCCCCGGAGCTGGCCTGAGGGCGCCGCCGGATGAGCGATCCATCGCCCCCCGCTCCGGTCGAGTCGACGCTTCAGGACGCGAGCCCGGCGTGGATCGTCGAGGCCACGCTCGGGGTCCTGCTCCTGGCCCACCTGCTGCTCGTCGCCGCCATGCGCGCGTCGGCGGCGGCCATGCCGCTGTTCTTCGCGCAGGCCTGCCTGCTCGGCCCGCTGGGCCTCCTCGCGGCGCTGGCCGGCGCGAGGGAGGCGGTCCGCCGGCGGGCGGGGCGCGGGCGCCTGGCCGCGCTCGTCCTCCTCGTCGGAGCGGCGACGATCCTGCCCGGCTTCGCCGAGGTGAACCTGGCGGCCGGCGCGCGGCGCGACCTCGAGCGCGCCGGCGGCGCCGGGCGGCTCGTGGAGGAGGGACGCGCGCTCCTCGAGCGCCGGGCGGGCGAGCCGCCGGGCTACCTGACCGCGGCCGACTGGCCGCTCCTCGCGCGCTTCCGCGGCACCGCGTGGGCGGACGGCGTCACCCTGCGGGTCCCCTGCTTCGGGGTGGGCGACTACGGGCGCGGGCAGGGCGCCTACTGGGGGTTCGTCGTCGGGGCCGCCGGGGCGGCGCCGGTCGGCCGGCCCGTGGCGGACGGCCTCTCCTGGTGGTCGCACCACGAGCACGCCCGGTAGCTTCCTTGCCCCCCGTCGGCGCGCGCCCGTAGAATCGACGCCTTCACCGCGCGCGGCGGGCAGCCCGGCGCGCGGCAGGAGATCCCCCGATGGCCTTCGACCTCAAGCAGCTCATCCGCGAGCACCAGGGCCGCGAGCTCGACCTGTTGCGCGAGACGATGAACCCGCGCTTCGCCAAGGTCCTGTCGACGATCGGCTTCGACCCGGTCTACGTGCGCGGCCAGGGCGCGCACCTCTGGGACAAGGACGGCAACGACTACCTGGACATGCTCTCGGGCTACGGCGTGTTCAACGTCGGGCGCAACCACCCGAAGGTCAAGGACGCGATCCGGCAGTACCTCGAGGTCGACAGCCCGAACCTGATCAAGATGGGCACGCAGCTCCTCGCCGGCGTCCTGGCCGAGCGGCTGCTCAAGATCGCCCCGCGCGGGCTCGACACGGTGTTCTTCTGCAACTCGGGCGCGGAGGCGATCGAGGGGGCCATGAAGTTCGCGCGCGCCTACACGGGGCGCACGCGCATGATCTTCTGCCAGCACGGCTTCCACGGCCTGAGCATGGGCGCCCTCTCGGTCAACGGCCTCGACGAGTTCCGCCACGGCTTCGGCCCGCTCATGCCCTGGACGCGGATCCCCTTCGGCGACGCGAAGGCGCTCGAGGCGGAGCTCAAGCGCGGCGACGTGGCCGCGTTCGTCGTCGAGCCGATCCAGGGCCACGGCGTGTTCATCGCGCCGGACGGCTACCTGCAGGAGGCCAAGGCGCTCTGCCAGAAGCACGGCGCGGTGCTCATCGCCGACGAGGTGCAGACCGGCTTCGGCCGCACGGGAAAGATGTTCGCGAGCGAGCACTGGGGGCTCGAGCCGGACATCATGACGATCTCGAAGGCGCTCTCGGGCGGCTACTGCCCCACGGGCGCGATCCTCTTCCGCCGGCCGATCTACGAGAAGGTCTTCAGCTCGCTCGACCGGTGCATCGTGCACTCGTCGACGTTCAGCCAGAACGACCTGGCCGCCGTTTGCGGGCTGGCGACCCTGGCCGTGCTCGAGGAGGAGCGGATCGTCGAGCACGCGGCCGAGACCGGGCAGTACCTGCTGGAGCAGCTCCAGGGCCTGGTCGGCCGCTACGAGCTGCTGAAGGAGGTCCGCGGCAAGGGGCTCGTGATCGCGATCGAGTTCGGGCCGCCGCGCTCCATGAGCCTGCGCGCCGGCTGGACGATGATCCACAAGCTGAACCAGGACCTGTTCTGCCAGGCGATCCTGGTCCCGCTGATGATGGACCACAAGATCCTCGCGCAGGTGGCGGCGCACGGCATGGACGTGATCAAGCTGATCCCGCCGCTCGTGCTCACGCGCGCCGACTGCGACCGCTTCCTGGCCTCGTTCGAGGCGGTGCTCGAGGCGGCCCACAAGTTCCCGGGCCCCCTGTGGGAGGTCGGCTCGCGGATCGCGAAGAACGCCGTCCTCTCGTAGCGCCTCGCGTCGGCCCCTTGACGGCCTCGCCGCCTGGCCGGACCATCCGCGCCCTCGGGGGACTGCCCCACGGGGGCCGGAGGAGCCGACGATGGTGGACAAGCTCGCGGGCAAGGTGCTGGTGGCGCAGGGCGGCGGCCCCACGGCGGTGATCAACCAGAGCCTCACGGGCGTCGTCCTCGAGGCGCGCAAGTTCCCGCACATCACGCGCGTCTACGGGGCGCTGCACGGCGTGCGCGGGATCATCGACGAGGACTTCCTCGACCTCACGCGCGAGACGACGCACAACCTCGAGGCCGTGGCCCTGACGCCCTCGTCGGCGCTGCTGTCGACGCGCGACAAGCCGGACCGCGACTACTGCCACCGCATGTTCGAGGTCCTGCGCGCGCACGGGATCCACTACTTCTTCTACGTCGGCGGCAACGACTCGTCGGACACGCTCCGGATCGTCAACGAGGAGGCGGAGCAGGCGAAGTACCCCCTGCGCTGCGTGCACATCCCCAAGACGATCGACAACGACCTGATGGAGAACGACCACTGCCCGGGCTACGGCTCGGCGGCGCGGTTCGTGGCCCAGGCGTTCGGCGGCGTGAACCTCGACAACCGCGCGCTCAAGGGCGTCTACATCGGCGTCGTCATGGGCCGCCACGCGGGCTTCCTCACGGCGGCCTCCTGCCTGGCCAGGCGCTTCGAGGACGACGGCCCGCACCTGATCTACGTGCCCGAGCGGCCGTTCGACCTCGACCGCTTCCTGGGCGACGTCGACCGCACGATGAAGCAGTACGGCCGCTGCATCGTGGCCGTCTCCGAGGGCGTCACCGACGCGTCGGGCCAGCCGATCATGACGCGCCTCAAGCCCGGCATGGGCCAGGACGCGCACGGCAACGTGCAGCTCTCGGGCACGGGCGCCCTCGGCGACGCGCTCATGGACCACGTCAAGGACAACCTGAAGCTCAAGCGCGTGCGCAGCGACACGTTCGGCTACCTGCAGCGGTCGTTCGTCGGCTGCGTCTCGGACCGCGACGCGCACGAGGCGCGCGAGGCGGCGGAGAAGGCCGTGCAGTTCGCCATGTGGGACGACATCGACGGCTCGGTGGCGATCCGCCGCCCGGTGCCGAACTACTCGGTCGACTACGAGCTCGTGCCGCTGAAGAACGTCGCCGGCAAGACGCGCCACATGGACGACGCGTTCCTGAACGAGGCCGGCAACGGGGTCACGCAGGCCTTCTACACCTACGTGCGGCCGCTCGTGGGCTCGGGCATGTTCGAGCCGGCGCGGCTCCGCGCGGCGCGCGTCGCGCCCGTCATCAAGGGGCGCTCTTCTTAGGTGTGATCGACGGCTGCGGCCGCGGATGCCGGGCGATGGGGGGCGCGCGCGGGTCGTCGGTGTGGCCCGCCTCCGCGAGCTCCGTCCGGCGGCTGCGGCGCCGCAACCCAGGCAGACCCTACCGCTCGCGCCCGTCCGCAGCCGCGGGCCTCCCGCTCGCTCGGCGGCCCACCGGGGATCCGGCGATCGATACGACCCGCGCGCGCCCCCCCTCGCCTCGGCCTCCGCGCCCTCGCCTTGCGCGTGGTTCCATTCCACCCGTGGGTTCGAGCGCATCGATCGCGAGTCTCGCGCGTTGAAGACCGTCCCCGGGGCAGTGCTCGGTGGGCTCTCTTCGGGTCGAGCCCCCGAAGCGGCGGCCCGTCGGGCCCTCACGGGCGCCGGGCGGCCGGCGCCCGCTCGCGAGGCCACGCCGGGCAGGGTGACCGGCGCGGGGGCACCTGGCGGGCCGATCTCGCGGCCCGGCGCGGGCCTGTCGGTGGGGCGCGCTAAGGTCAGGAGCAGCATGGCTCCGACGACCCTGGCACGGCCCGCGCCCGCGACGCACGGCGGCCCGCCCCTGGCGGACGACGGCGCCCCCGGCCTGCTCCTGCCGTCGGCGGCGGAGCCGCGGCCGCGCGACCCGGTCGGCGCCGACGAGGACGGCGTCCCGCCCCTGGCGCACGCGCGCGCCCTGGGCCGCCTCGTCCGCCGCCACGAGCACTGGCGGCTGTTCCCCGAGCTGCGGCGCGCGGCGCGCTACCTCGACATCGAGACGACCGGCCTGGACCCGCGCGACCCGATCACGGTCGTGGGCGTCTCCGACGGGCGGACGACCTGCGTCCTCGTGCGCGGGCTCGGGCTGTCGACGCGCGCGCTGGCCGGGGTCCTGGCCGACGCCCGGCTCCTCGTCACGTTCAACGGCACGGGGTTCGACCTGCCGCGCCTTCAGGCCAGCTTCCCCGGGCTGCCCTGGGACCTGCCCCACTTCGACCTCGCCGTCGAGGGGCGGCAGGTGGGCCTGGGCGGCGGCCTCAAGGCGGTCGAGCGCACGCTGGGGCACGTCCGCCCGCGCGAGCTCCAGGGGCTGGGCGGGCTCGAGGCGGCCCGCCTGTGGCGCGCCTACCAGGGCGGCGACGCGGCGGCGCTGCGGCGCCTCGTCCGCTACTGCCGGGCCGACGTCGAGGCCCTCGTGGCGCTCGCCCCGCGCATCCACGCGCGGCTGTCGCGCGCCGCCGACGGCGACGACGGCCACCTCCTGACGACCGGCGCCTGATCGCCCCCTACTCGCCGAGGCGCACCCGCGCGCGGGCGGCCGCGCGCACGGCCTCGCGGCGCTCGGCGGGCACGCCGCCCACGACGAGCACGTGGACGCCGCGCACGGTGACCTCGGCCGTGGCCAGCGGCGGCGGCGCGCGGGGCTGGGCCTCGCGCAGGGCGCGGGCGAAGGCCTGGGCGTCGAGGGGGGCGTCGAAGACCAGGAACCAGGCGAGCGCCGGCCAGCCGTCGTCGTCGCCCGCGCGCGCGTAGGCCTGGACCTGATCGCCGTCCCAGCCGCCCCCGGCGCCGGGTCGGGGCTGGCCCTCGAGCGCCTCGAACAGCGTGCGCAGGTGCAGCTCGCCGAGCGTCGTCGTGGCCAGGAGCGACCAGCCGGGGCCCAGCTCGGCCGAGAGGTCGGGGAGCGCGACCCGCGTGGGCGGGTCGTGGGCGGGGCCGCCGGGGGCCTTGTCGGGGTGCAGGAGCTGCTCGGTCGAGGCGGGGAGCTCGCGGAACAGCCGATCGATCCGCGCCCAGCCGCCCTGCGCCAGGAGCGCGCTCACGGCGGCCGCGCCCTGGAAGTACGGGGCGTGCAGCTCCTGGTAGACGAGGTCCGGCAGGCGCGCGCGGGCGTCGATCGCGGCCAGCCAGGCGGGGTCGCCCTGGGCCCGCGCGCGGTCCTGCCGCTCGCGCTCGCGGCGCGGCGTCCCCGCGAAGGCGGCGAGCCGCCGCTCGAGCTCTCCCGGCGGCGCCGCCCGCTCCTCGGCCGTGAAGCGCTGCTCGACGTAGAAGGCCTCGCCCTCGGCCAGGAGCCGGAAGGCGAGCCCGGCGTCGGGGTCGGCGTCGGGGCCGCGCAGGGGCGCCACGAGCGCGGCGAGGCCGAAGCGCTGGTCCTGCAGGGCGTGCTGCAGCTCGTGGATCAGGAGCGAGGCGGGCGGGTCGGGCGCGAGGAGGAAGAAGGTCCCCTGGCGCGCGTCGTAGTAGGCGGCCACGGCGGCCGTCAGCGCGGCCTCGACCTCGCGGCGCAGGTCGTGACCGCGGGGCAGAAGCCCGAGCGCCTGGAGGAGCCGCGACTGGCGCGCGGACCACGCCGGGGGGAGGTCCTCGTCGAGCTCGCGGCGCAGGTAAGCGCGGAGCTCCTCGACCGTCCCGCCTCCCAGGGCCACGTCGCGCCGGAAGCGGGCGCCGCGCAGGTCCTCGAGCCGCCGCTGCAGCCGGGGCAGCTCGTCGCGGGCCCGGCGGACGCCGGCCGGCTCGGCGGCGTCCTGGGCCAGCGCCGCGGCCGCCGCGGCGAGCGACACGAGGGCGGCGGCGAGGCGGCGGGCGCGGCGCACGCGTCGGTGATAGCAGCCGCCCTCCGCGCCGGCCACCGCCGGCCGCCCCGCGCGTGGCGAAGGGGAGGGGGAGCGACCCGAGGGCCGGCCGGAGGCCGCTTCGCGGCCTTCCTGCCGCCCCTCTTGTTTCATCGCTGATGCCGGGGGATCCGTGAGCTCGGCCGCTGCTATCTCACATTTCGAGGACTCACGGGTGAATCGGCGGCCGAGCACAGGGACCCCCGGCCGGAGTCGGCCCGGCCCGGACCGTTCGAGCCAGCTGCCTGGCGCAACTCCGGCCGAGCCTCTAGGCTCGACACGGGGGAGGCTCGGTGCCGCGTCCGATCGACGCGAAGCTGCTGGCCGAGATGTTCGCGCGCGCCGCCGACCTGCGGGTGACCCGGGCGGGCGACACCGCGGCGTCGGGGCGCGAGCTCCTGGAGTCGCTCTTCGCCCGCGCGCGGGAGCTCCAGGGCGCACCGGCGGCCCCGTCCGCGCGCGCCGCGCCGGCCGACCCCGAGCCGGCGGTGGCCAGGGGCTGGAACGAGCGCACCGACCTGCCCGCGGGCGCGCCAGGCGCTCGTGCTCCGGGTGAAGATCCGGACGACCTCCTGCGCACGCAGCACCTCGACCGAGAGTCCGCCGTGGAGGCGCTGCGCTCGTCGCTCGAGGAGCTGTTGGCCGACAGCGACTCGGACGAGCTGCTGATCGCCACCGACCCGACGTCGGCGGCGCCGGGGACCCAGGCCGGTGACCGCTCGCCGCCGAGCGACGAGCGCCCCGCGCGCGGGTCGACCCTGTTCACGGCCGCGGCCGAGTCGCTCTTCGGCGGGGCGCTCGAGGAGCTCGAGGTGCTCGTGCTCGAGGCCTGGGAGCGGCGAGTCCGCGGCGTGGCCGCGCCTCAGCCGCCGGACAGGCCCGCCCCAGCCGACGTCGATCACCTGCTCTCCGGCTTCGCCTTCGAGGGCGGCAACCCCGTCCCCGCGGCCGAGGTGGCCCGGAAGGCCAAGGAGCAGGCGCGCCCGGAGGAGAGCGCGCGAGCGCGGGACCCGGCTCCCGACGCCAGGCGGCGACTGGCCGAGGCGCCGACCGAGGTCGGGCCGGCGCGGCCGCGCGCGACGCCGGCGCGCGAGGCCGGCCCGTCGGCGCCCGGCCTGCCAGCGCCGATCGCCCTTCCTGAGGCCACGTCGCGCCGCGACGCCGGCCTCCCGGGCTTCCCGACGCTGCACGACGGCGCCCCCCCGATCGCCCTCCCCGGCATCCCCTCGCGGCGCGTCGCCGCGCCCGGGCTCCCAAGCACGTCGACGCTCCACGACGACGGCCCGCCGATCGCCCTCCCCGGCGTCCCCTCGCGGCGCGCCGCGGCCCCCGGGCCCCCGGACATGTCGACGCTCCACGACGGCGGCCTCCCGATCGCCCTCCCCGACGTCCCCTCGCGGCGCGTCGCCGCGCCCGGGCTCCCGGACACATCGACCCTGCACGACGGCGGCCCCCCGATCGCCCTCCCCGGCGTCCCCTCGCGGCGCGTCGCCGCGCCCGGGCTCCCCGACACGTCGACGCTCCACGACGGCGGCCCGCCGATCGCCCTCCCCGGCGTCTCCTCGCGGCGCGTCGCCGCGCCCGGGCTCCCAAGCACGTCGACGCTCCACGACGGCGGCCCGCCGATCGCCCTGCCGCCCTCCGGCCGGCGCGCCGCGGCGCCCGGCTTGCCGGACACCTCGACGCTCCACGACGGCGGCCCGCCGATCGCCCTGCCGCCCTCCGGCCGGCGCGCCGCGGCGCCCGGCTTGCCGGACACCTCGACGCTCCACGACGGCGGCCCGCCGATCGCCCTCCCCGGCGCGCGCACGGTGCACGACGGGCGCGCCCCGATCGCGCTCCCCGCGATCGGGACCCCGCCCGGACCGGACACGGTCCACGACGACGTGGCTCCGATCGCCTTGCCCGGCGGCGGCGTGGCCCCGCCGCCGCCGCGCCCGACCGACGCGTTCGCCGCGCGTGACGCGCTCGCCTGGCAGACCGGCACGGGCCGCCACCCCGCCGCGCCTTCGCCGCCGGCCTGGCAGACGGGGACCGGGCGCCAGCCAGCGCTCCACCCCCTGCCGCGGCGGTCCGCCGCCAGCCGCGCCAGTCGTGCCGGCCGCGTGGCCCTTCGAGGAGCCGGCGCCCCCGCCCCCGGCCCCTCGCCCGCCGGCGCCGCCCGCTCCTGGGCGCCCCGGCCCGCCGACGGCGCGTCCCAAGGGACCCCCGTCAGGCGAGGGCTTCGACCCCTTCGCGCCCTCGTGGTGGGACGACCGGCCGTCGGGGGCCGAGGACGTCGGCCTGTAGTGGCCGACGCCGACCGCGAGCGCTGGGACGCGCGCTACCGCGAGCAGGGGCCGTGCGCCGCGTCCCCGTCGACGCTCGTGGCGTCGCTCGACGACCTCCTGCCCCGGCGCGGCCGGGCGCTCGACGTGGCCGGCGGCGCGGGCCGCCACGCGGTGTGGCTGGCGCGGCGCGGCCTCGATGTCACGCTCGTCGACGTGTCGCCCGTGGCGCTGGACCTCGCGCGCGCGGCCGCCGGCGCCGCCGGCGTGGCGCTCGACGCGCGCGCCCTCGACCTCGAGCGCGACCCGCTGCCGCCGGGACCCTGGGACGTGATCGTCGACTTCCACTACCTCCAGCGCGACCTGTTCGCGAGCTTCGCCCGCCTGCTCGCGCCGGGCGGCGTGCTCGTCTTCGTCCAGCCCACGCGCACGAACCTCGAGCGCCACCCACGCCCGGGGCCGGCGCACCTGCTCGACGACGGTGAGGCGGCGCGCCTCGTCGCCGGGTTGCCGCTCGAGGTGCTGCGCCTCGACGAGGGCTGGCTGGCGGAGGGGCGGCACGAGGCGCGCCTCGTCGCGCGTCGGACGACGCGCTGACGGAGCACGGGCAAACCGGGGCCGGTCGATGACCCTGGTGGCAGGCAGGCGCTCGCCCGGTCAAGCTGACGCGGATGGAGCGGGTCGGCCCGTACGAGTCCACGAGCTGCTCGGGCGCGGCGGCATGGGGTCCGTCCACCGCGCCGTCGACGCCCGCTCCGGGCAGGAGGTGGCCCTCAAGCTGCTCGCGGGCGCCGCGGAGCCGGCGCGGCGGCGCCTCGTCCTCGAGGCCCGCGCGCTCGCGCGGCTGCGCCACCGCAAACGTCGTGGCCCTCCTCGACGCGGGCGAGGACCGCGGCCGGCCGTGGATCGCGCTCGAGCTCGTGCGGGGGCGCTCGCTCCAGGAGCGGCTGGACCGCGAGGGCCCGCTCCGCCGCGCGCCGCGGCGCAGGTCGTGCTCGCGCTGGTGCGCTGAAGCTCGCGCTGGACGCGCGCTGGGCCGCGTCGCTCCGTCGCCGGCTCGGCCGCGCGCCCTGAGACCCTCGGGCCGTCGGGGCGGGCCCCGCCTCAGGAGGTCGCGTCGCGTGGGTGGTGCCCGGCGAAGTAGGCCGCGCGGGCCTGGTCGATCACGGTCAGCGTCTCGTCGAGCCCGCGGAAGCCGTGCGTCGCCGTGACCTTCAGCTCGAGGTCCTTGTAGACGCTGAAGAAGTGCTCGATCTCCTTCAGCAGGTGCGGCGGCAGGTCCTCGAGGGTGCGCACCTGCGCCCAGACCGGGTCGCCGATCGGCACGCCGATCACCTTGTGGTCGGGCTTGCCCTGGTCCTCCATGAGGAACAGGCCCAGCGGCCGCAGGCGCACGCGGCAGCCGGGGAAGGTGGGCTCGTTGACGAGGGCCAGCGCGTCGAGGGGGTCGCCGTCCTCGGCCAGCGTGTCGGGGAGGAAGCCGTAGTCGGCCGGGTAGCGGGTGGCCGTGAACAGCATGCGGTCGAGGAACAGCTCGCCGCTCTTCGGGTCGATCTCGTACTTGTTGCGGCTCCCCTTGGGGACCTCGACCACCATGACCACCGGCGCCTGCTCGCCCACGCGCTTCCTCCTCGTCGTATCGCCCGCCGCTGCGGCGCGGGCGCCGGCGACTAGGATAGCGGCCGGCCCTCGACGAGGGGCGGAGGTGGCGGTGGACGGGTCGGCGACGGAGCGGCGCGACGCGCGGCTGGACCTGCGCAGCGGCGGCTGGGCCCTCCTCCTCGGGCTGGTCCTGGCGGCCGGCGCCGTCGCCTTGCTGCTGGCGCGCGCGCGCGCGGGCTCGGCGGCCGACGCGATCGCGCTCGAGCCCTGCCTCGTGCCCCGCGACCTGCTGGTGAAGGCCACCTCGCCCGAGGCCCTGCCGCCGCTCGTCGACCCGGCCCTCCTCGGCCCCGACGAGGCGCAGGCCACGCGCCTGCCGCAGCACGGCAAGTACCTCGTCCCCGACGACCGCGTCGTCGGCGTGGCGCTCGGCGGCGAGGCCTGCGCCTACCCCGTGCGCGTGCTCCAGTGGCACGAGGTCGTCACGCACACGCTCGGCGGGGCGCCGATCGCCGTGACCTACGCGGCGCTCACGGACAGCGCGCGCGCCTTCGACCGGCGCGTCGACGGCGAGGCGCTCGACCTGGCGGCGAGCGGGTTCGTGTGGAGCAGCAACCCGCTCCTCTTCGACCGCCGCCCGCCCGCGCCCGACGGCGCGCGCCCGAGCAGCCTGTGGAGCCAGCTCCAGGGGCGCGCCGTGGCCGGGCCGGCGGCCGCGCGCGGCCTGTCGCTCACGCCCGTCCCCTGCGTGCTCACGACGTGGTCTTCGTGGCGCGCGGCGCACCCGACGACACGCGTGATCGGCCCCGACCCGTCGCGGGCCGACCGCTACCGGAAGGACCCCTACAACGCCTACGCCGGCTCCGAGGTGCTGCGCTTCCCGGTCGCGCCCCTGCCGCCGGCCGACGCCGGCCTGCCGCACAAGGCGCCGACCGTCGTCGTCGGACCGCCCGGGCGGCGGGTCGTCTACCCGCTCGCCTGGCTGGTGCGGGCGGCGGGCGACGCGGGCGTATGGCGGACGTCCCAGGACGGCGTCGAGGTCGTCTTCCGCCCCGCGGCCGACCCCCTGCACGCCGAGGTCGTCCTCCCGCCCGGCCGCGACGACTGGGAGGTCGTCCACGCGGCGTGGTTCGCCTGGTACGCCCAGCACCCCGAGGACGCCCGCCTGGTCGACCTGCCGGCCGCTCAGCCGACGCCGGCCGCTCAGCCGACGAGGTAGAGCGCGACGAAGAGCGCCAGCCACACCGCGTCGAGGAAGTGCCAGTACATGGCCACCAGGCGCAGGCCGCCGTGCTCCTCGGGCCCGTAGCGGCCGAGGAGGCCGCGGACCGTGCTCACGCCCAGGGGCCCGACGCCGCCCAGGACGTGCGCCGCGTGCAGGGCGGTGAGCATGTAGAAGGTGAACGAGTACTGCGTGGCCGTCGTCGGCGGCATGCGCTCGGCGAGGGTCGACCAGGCGAGCCCCTGCGTGACCAGGAAGCCCAGCCCGAGCGCGCACGTGGCGAGCAGCCCCGCGCGGACGAGGCCCTGGCGGCCCCGGCGGGCGCCCACGAGCGCGGCGTGCAGCGCGCCGCTCGAGGCCACGAGCAGGAGCGTGCTCAGCCATAGCGTCCGCGGCAGCGGCGGCGCGCCCGCGGGCGGCCACTCGGGCGCCGTCGCGCGGACGACCGCGTAGCCGACGAGGCTGGCCACGAACAGCACCGAGAGCGAGGCCAGGAACACCGCCATCCCCAGCGGCCCGGCGCCCGGGACCGGGCGCTCCTTCGTCGACGTGAGCCGCGCGGAGCGGGGCGGGCGGGGCGGAGTCGGCGGGGTGGGGCTCAACCGTCACCTTCGACGAAGGGCCGAGCCAGCTCGATCGAGGTCACTCCAGGGCGAGCAGCCTCCGATTCAGGGCTTCGGGTGGAGCGGAGCCGCGAGCGAGGCGAGGCCGCGGAGGCCGAGACGAGGCGGCGCGCGCGCGGGCGATATCGATCGCCGGATCCTATCGCCCGCGCGCGCGCCGCATCGGCCGGCATCCGCGGCCGCAGCCGTCGAGTTAGTTAGGGTCGGGGGCCGGGGTGTTGGGCCCGTTCTCCGGCATCTGCGGCTTGGCGATGTAGGCCTGGTCGATCCGCCCCTCGAGGGCGCCCATGAAGGCCACGAGGTCGGCCACCTGCTCGTCGGTCAGCGTCTTGCCGAGCTGGTACTCGGCCATGTCCTTGATCGCCTCCTCGAGCGTGGCGATCGAGCCGTCGTGGTAGTAGGGCGCGGTCTTCGTGATGTTCCGCAGGCTCGGCACCTTGAAGAAGAACTTGTCCGAGTCCTGGCCCGTGACCTTGGCCCGGCCGATGTCCGCCTGGTTCGGGTGCGGCTTCGCCAGGCCGAGCTTCTGGAACATGTTGCCGCCCAGCGCCGGGCCCATGTGGCACATCTGGCAGTTGACCTCCAGGTAGGTCTTGAGCCCGCGCTGCTCCTGCGCCGAGAGGGCGTCGGTCTTGCCGCTCATGAAGTCGTCGAGGCGCGACGGCGTGATCAGCCGCCGCTCGAAGGCGCCGATCGCCTTGCCGACGTTGCTCATCGTGATCGGGTCGTCGTCGTCCGGGAAGGCCGCCTTGAACAGCGGCTCGTAGCCCGGGATCGTCCTGAGCACGCTCACGCACGTGGCGTCGTCCGCCATGGCCATCTCCACCGGGTTGGTGATGGGCATGGTGGCCTGCTCCTCGACGTCCTTGGCGCGGCCGTCCCAGAACTGGCTCGTGTGCAGGGCGGCGTTATAGACGGTGGGCGAGTTGCGGTCGCCCCGCTGCCCGCGGTGGCCGGGCGAGGTCTTCTCGCCGTCGACGCCGAACTTCGTCAGGTCGTGGCAGGTGTTGCAGGAGATCCCCTGGCCCTTCGACAGCCGCGTGTCGAAGTAGAGCATGCGCCCGAGGGTCACCTTCTCCTCGGTGACCTCGTGCACGTTGCTCTCGGCCTCGGCCTTGAGCGTGCCGAAGGTCGCCCGGGCCCTGGAGATGAGCTCCTTCAGCGCCGGGTCGCCCGCCGGCGACTTCTTCGCGTCAGGCGTGGCGGTGCTCGACTCGCCCGGGCAGCCGCCGAGGACCAGCAGGCCCGCCGCGGCCGCGAACGTGAGGACGCGCTTCATGGATCTCCTCCTGGCCTGCTCGCGCCTACTGCCCGCCCGCGTCAGCCTTCGGCGCGGCGCACGCGCAGGCCTCGGCGTGGCCGTCCTTGCACTCGGCGCAGGCGCACTCGCCGGGCGGGCACGCGCACTGGTGGGCCGCCGCGGGGGCCGCGTCGCCGCCGCCCTGCGCCGGCGCCGGGTCGTTGCCCTTGCAGCCGCCGAGGAGCAGGGCCGCCGAGGCGGCCGCGCTGAGGAGGAAGGTACGACGCGTCATGGTGCTTGACCTCGGAGTGTGTTGCTCAGTGCCCCTCGAGGGCGCGCAGCTTCTGCATGCCCTCGACGGAGTACTCGGGGATGACGGTGTGCTGGTACTGGCCCGTGTCGAGCGTCGCGAACCACAGGAACAGGCCGAGCAGCGCGATCGAGATGACCAGGATGATCGAGTTGAACGGCTTGTCCCAGTAGAGGTGCATGAAGAACAGGCACACGAGCGACGCCTTGATCGTCGCGATGAACATGGCCAGGAGGACGTTCGGCGTCGCCATGGCCACGCCGACCGTCACGACCGTGAGGATCAGCAGGGCCACGATCACGGCCACCAGCAGCCACATCGGCGTGGCGTGGTGATGCTCCTCGTGGCCGTGGGCGGCCGCCTGGGCGCCGCCCTCGAGCGGGGTCTCGTGCGCGTGCTCGGTCATGTCGTGGGCCTCAGGCTAGCCGATCAGGTACAGGAGCGGGAAGAGATAGATCCACACCAGGTCGACGAGGTGCCAGTAGAGGCCGACGAGGTCCACCGGCAGGTAGTAGCTGGCGGAGAAGTGGCCCTTGGCCGCGCGGACCATCACCCAGATGATCGCGATCATGCCGATGATCACGTGCAGGCCGTGGAGCCCCGTCATCACGAAGTAGATGCCGAAGAAGATGTGCGCGTCCTTGAGCCGCTGGGCCGACGCGGCCCCGGCCTCGGCGGCGACCTCCGGCGCCACGCGCGCGTCGGTGACCTTGACGGCCGGGACGTTCGGCGGGACGGCGATCAGCGAGCGCTCCTGCGCCGTCGCCGCCTGGTCCCAGGGCGTGCGCACGGCGTAGTCCACCGCCGCGTCGCGCTCGGGCAGGAGCGCGGCCGCCGCCCGCGGGGCGGCGTGCTCGGCGGGCGCGTCGTCGTGCGGGTGGTAGCGGGTGCCCCACAGCGTGCCGTGGCTGAACTTGTCGCGGTACTCGACCGCCTTGACGCCGAGGAACCCGAGCGCGCCGACGATCGTGAGCGCCAGGAACACGACCGTGTTCTTCTGCTGCCCCAGGCTCGCCGCTCGCACGGCCAGCGCCACCGTGAAGCTCGAGAGGAGCAGGATGATCGTGTTCACCCCGCCCCAGAACTTGCTCAGGTACTGCTCGCCGTGCAGGAAGATGTGCGGGTTGTTCGCCCGATACACGGCGTAGGCGCAGAACAGCCCGGCGAAGAGCAGCACCTCGGTGGCCAGGAACAGCCACATGCCGAGCTTGCCGGCCTCGACCTGCTGGCCCATGGTCTCGAAGTGGTGGGCCAGGTTCGGGTCGTGCCCGTGGCCGTGACCATGGTCGTGTCCGTGGTCGCCCGCCTTGGCGGGAGCGTGCGCGTCGCCCATGGGTCTAGGTCGTCCCGTGCGTGGCAGGGCCGGCCTTGCCGGGATGCCCGTGCTCCCAGCCGCCGGTCTGCGGGTTGTAGGCCATGCCGCTGTAGTCGTAGGGCTCGCCGACGGTCGGCGTGATGGCGAAGTTGTCGTGCGGGGGCGGCGAGGCGCAGTGCCACTCGAGCGTCGACCCGCCCCAGGGGTTGGCCGGCGCGATCGGCCCGCGGAACAGCGAGGCGATCAGGTAGCCGGCCATGAGCACGAACGCCACCGCCAGGATGTAGGAGCCGATCGTCGAGATCTGGTGGTAGATCGTGAACTCGGGCACGTAGTCGTAGTAGCGCCGGGGCATGCCCAGGCTGCCCATGACGAACTGGACGAAGAACGTCGTGTTGAAGCCGATGAACACGAGCAGGCAGGCGAGCTTGGCCAGCGGCTCGTTGTACATGCGGCCCGTCATCTTCGGCCACCAGTGGTGCATGCCGCCGAGCATGGCGATCACGGCGCCGCCCATCATGACGTAGTGGAAGTGCGCCACGACGAAGTAGGTGTCGTGGAGGTGCACGTCGGTCGAGAGCGCGCCGAGGAAGATGCCCGTCAGGCCGCCGATCCCGAAGGTGAACAGGAAGGTCAGCGCGTAGAGCATCGGCGTGCAGAAGCTGATCGACCCGCGGTAGAGCGTGGCCGTCCAGTTGAACATCTTCACGGCCGTGGGGATCGACACGCTGAAGGTCAGCGCGCTGAAGATCATGCTCATGAGCGTCGACTGGCCGCTCACGAACATGTGGTGCCCCCACACCAGGAAGCCGAAGGCCGCGATCGCCACGCTGGAGAAGGCGACGAACTTGTAGCCGAAGATGGGCTTGCGGCTGTGGCAGGAGATCAGCTCGCTGATGATCGCCAGCCCGGGCAGGATCATGATGTAGACGGCGGGGTGGCTGTAGAACCAGAAGAAGTGCTGGAACAGCACCGGGTCGCCGCCCATGTCCGGGTTGAAGATGCCGATGCGCATCGTGCTCTCGACGATCAGGAGGAGCAGCGTGATGCCGAGCACCGGCGTGGCCAGCACCTGCACGAGCGCCGTGGAGTAGATGCCCCACAGGAACAGCGGCAGGCGGAACCAGGTCATCCCCGGCGGGCGGAGCTTGTGGATCGTGACCACGAAGTTCAGGCCCGTGAAGATCGAGCTGAAGCCCAGGATGAACACGCCCGTGACGACCATGACGACGCCCTTGCGCGCCGACTCGGTGCTGTAGGGCGTGTAGAAGGTCCAGCCCGTGTCCAGGCCGCCCTGCAGGATCGAGAACACCGCCAGCGCGCCGCCGATCAGCCACAGGTAGTAGCTGGCCAGGTTCAGGCGCGGGAAGGCGACGTCCTTGGCGCCGAGCATGATCGGCAGGATGAAGTTGCCGAGCGCGCCCGGGATCGCCGGGATGATGAACAGGAACACCATGATCGCGCCGTGCAGGGTGAACAGCCGGTTGTAGGTGTCGGCCGTCACCCAGGTCAGCCCGGGCGAGAAGAGCTCGGTGCGGACCGCGAGGGCGAGCACCCCGGCGACGAAGAACGCCAGCAGGGTGGAGATCAGGTACATGACGCCGATCCGCTTGTGATCGAGCGTCAGCGCCCAGGAGAGGAACCCGCGCGAGTGCGTCAGGTAGTTGTCGGTCGGGACGGTGCTCATGGCTCGCTCGTTACTGGGCCAGCGTGCGGATGTAAGCGATCAGGCCGCCGATGTGCGGCTCCTTGAGCTGACCCTTGAAGGTCGGCATGACCGGCTGGAAGCCCGCGGCGATCCGCGCCTGGGGCTCCATGATCGACTCGCGGATGTACTCCTCGTCGACGACCACCGACGACCCGTCGGTCATCGTCCGGGCGCCGCCCGCCTGGAGGAGCTGCGCCAGCTCGCGCCAGTTGGGGCCCTGGCCCACGGGGCCGTCGATGTTGTGGCACGACGCGCAGAGCTGGCGGTAGATGCGCTCGCCGGTCTCGATCGTCGGCTCGGGGACCTGCGCGCCCAGCCAGGCCTCGAAGCTGGCCCGCGTGGGGTGCACGACGACCTGGGTCATCATGGCCGAGTGGCCCGTGCCGCAGTACTCGGTGCAGGTGAGGAGGTACTCGACCGGCTCGGTCCCCGGCGGCGGCTTGGGCGTGAACCACAGCGTCGTGTAGCGGCCGGGGACGATGTCCTGCTTGACCCGGAACGCCGGGACGAAGAGCGAGTGGAGGACGTCCTGGCTGGACATGACCAGCCGGATCGGCTCGCCCGGGGGCACGTGCAGCTTGCCGTCGAGCGGCACGGTCCCGTCCTGGTAGCGGAACGACCAGGACCACTTCTGCGCCACGACGTCGATCGTGTAGGACCCGGCCGGCGACGTCGACAGGTGCATGAAGCCGGTGAAGCCGACGTAGAAGATGTAGATGACGAGCACGAGCGGCACGACGCTCCAGAACACCTCGAGCGGCGTGTTGTGCTCGGGGCTGGGCAGCGGCGCCTGGTCGGGCGTCTGGCGCCGGTACACCCAGGAGAAGTACCCGGCGACGGCGATGATGAGCACGAAGAAGAACGTGCACAGGTAGAAGATGAACCAGAACAGCCAGTCGACGTCCGCGGCCTGCTCGGAGGCCTGCGGCGGGAGCCAGAAGCCCCCTGCGTCCGTCGCGGCGAGGAGAAGCGAGCCGAGCGCGTTCATGGCGTCCCCATCCGTGTGACGTCGGGCGCGAGTCCGACCGTCCGAGCCTCGGGCCTGGCGGCCCGCGCCTGGCGCCGCTCGCGCCAGAGCAGGGTCCCCACGAGCGTCCCCAGGCAGAGGACGGTGACGCCCGCGGCGAGCCGCACGATGTTCATGACCACCGGGGTGTAGGTCCCGGACTTCGGGTCGTAGTGGAAGCAGAAGAGCAGCACCTGGTCGAGCAGGCCGCCGATCTTGCCGTCGCTGGCCTCGACCAGGGCCAGGCGCAGCGTGCGCGGCTCGTAGGTCAGGCCGGTGAGCGTCTGCGAGACGCGGCCGTCGGTCGTGAGCACGAAGATCCCCGCCGCGTGGGCGAAGTCGTTGCGCTCCGGCAGGTAGCGGAACGAGAAGCCCACGGCCTCGGAGATGGCGGCGATGCTGCGCTCGCTGCCGGTGAGGAAGTGCCAGCCGCGCTCGGCGCCGGGGCGGCCGAGGGCGGCGAGCGTGCTCTCCTTCTTGCCGCGGGCGAGCTCCGGCGTCTCGCGGGCGTCGATGCTCAGCGTGACGACCTCGAACTCCTCGCCGGGGGCCCAAGCGAGCCCCTTGAAGGCGTCGAGCGCGGCGTCGAGCACCAGCCCGCAGAGCATCGGGCAGCGGTAGTAGGAGAGGATGAGCACGACGGGCCGGCGGCCGTCGAAGTAGTCGCCCATGCGGACGACCGTCCCCTGCTCGTCGCGCAGGACCGCGTCGAGCGGCACCTGCGCGTCCGGCCGCGGGTCGATGCCGACGCCCTCCAGCTCGCGCGGCAGGCCCCAGGGGTCCTGCGCGCGGCCGGGGGCGGCGGCGAGCAGCGCCAGGAGCGCCGCCGCGACCGTGCCCGAGAGCCTCCCGCCGGGTCGCCTCACCAGGGGCTAGCTCCCCCGCCCGTACTGGCGGACGACCTCGTCCATGGCCTGCTGGATCGGCTTGCCCCGCTTGAAGCGGCCGCTCGGCTGCTCCGGCGGCGGCGGGTCGGGGACCTGCCCGCGCTCGAGCCAGCCCTGCTCCTCGACGGCGCGGACGGCCGCGGGCGAGGGGCGGGCGGGCTCGAGGCCGGCGTCGATGCCCAGGTACTGGGCGTGCAGGACCTCGAGGAAGAACACGATCACGACGAGGATCGCCGTCCCGACGACGAGGAGGATCCCGGTCGGCGCCGAGGGCGGGTCGCCCTCGTCGGCCTGCGCCGGATGGACCTCGGGGCCGCTGCCCAGGTGGCTCGGGGTGCTCACGCGCGCCTCCTAGAAGTTCTCGTGGTGCAGGCTGTCGCGCAGCCGCGGGTCGCGCTCCGGGATGAGCGAGGCCCCCTTGAGGTTGCGCGCGGTGTTCCACACGAACAGGCCGCCGAGCGCCAGGAAGAAGCCCAGGTCGAGGAGCGGCACGGGCGAGCGCCGCGGGCCGCGGCCGAGCTCGGCCAGGAAGTCCTCGGGCTGCGGGAGGACCAGCCACATGAGGTCCACGTAGTGCACGAACAGCACCCACATGGCGCCGAGCGCCAGGAGCCCCGGGCGGCGCTTGGGGTAGCGCGAGATCATGCACAGGAACGGGATCACGAAGTGGCCGAGGAGCAGCCACACGCTCACGCCCAGCCAGCCGCCGGTCACGCGCCGCTGGTACCAGCCCACCTCCTCGGGGATGTTGCCGTACCAGATGAGCATGAACTGCGAGAAGGCGATGTAGGCCCAGAAGACGACGAAGGCGAACATGAGCTTGCCCACATCGTGGTAGTGCTCGGGCGTGACCTCCTTGATGAGCCCCTGCCGCTGGAGCGCGAACAGGCACAGCACGAGCGACGCCATGGCCGACACGGCGCAGCCGGCGAACCAGTAGACGCCGAACATGGTGCTGTACCAGCCCGGGTCCATGGTCATGAGCAGGTCGAAGCCCGAGAGCGCGCAGGTGATGGCGAAGGCGATCATGGCCGCCGGGCTCCACCACTGCATGCGGTTGGTCAGCTCGATCCCGCCGACCGCGTCCTGGGCGACCGACTTGGCCCAGAAGTAGTTGGCGATCAGCCACCAGATCACGAAGTACAGGCCGAGCCGCACGGCGAAGAAGGGGAAGCTCAGGTAGGTGTGCTTGCTCGGGCTCGGGTGCGGGTGGACGAGCTCGGCCTGGATCGCGCGGCCGTCGGGGCTGGACTGCGTGAGGACGCCGGGCGCCGCCTCGACGCCCGGCGAGTGCTGCCGGTCGTGCGGCGTGCCGCCGGGACCCACGTGGGGCGTGGGCGGCGTGTCGTGCGCGGCGGGCGCGTGGTCGCCGTGGGCCCAGTGCGCCCACGGGTAGAGGGCGCCCGTCATGCCGAGGAGGGGCAGGAACAGGACGAGGCACAGGCCGACGTTGAGCGACAGCCCCTCGGCCACCCGGCGCACGACGACGCTCCAGCCGGCCTTCACGAGGTGCTGGATGACGACGAAGAACAGCGCGCCCAGGGTGATCGAGAGGAAGAAGCAGAACGCCACCAGGTACGAGGCCTCGAGGCGCTCGCGCCAGGCGGGCTTGAGCGCGCAGAGGGCGACCAGCAGCGCGCCGGCGAACAGGGCCGTGAAGGCCTTGGGCCCGAGCCGGGCCGCGTAGGCCTCGATCCGGCGCTCGCCGAGGGTGATCTCTTGCGTCGTCGCGGGGGCGCCCACGTCAGTCCTCCGTCCGCTGGCTGGCCTGGAGGGCCTTCACGTACGCCGCGATCGCCCACCGGTCGTCGACGGGGACCTGCGCGCCGTACGGCGCCATGTTGCGCACGCCGTTGGTGATCACGTGGAAGATCCGCCCCACCTGGAAGCCGCGCACGTTCTCGGCGTGGAGCGAGGTCGGCGTGACCCACTCCATGCCGGGGCGGCCGCGGTTGATCGCCGCCAGGGCCTGGTGGTGGACCGGGCCGTCGCCGTAGCCGGCGACCCCGTGGCAGGGGGCGCAGAACACCTGGTACCGCCCGCGCCCGCGCTCGAGGAGCGCCGCGTCGACCGTGAGCCCCTCCGGGAACGCGTCCACGTAGGTGGCGCCATCGGGCGTCGTGCCGCGGTAGCGGTGGTCGTCGAGCTCGTCCTCGCCGCGGGCGACGGTGCCCGGCACCGGCGGGCGCATGGCCCGGCCGTCGGCGAACAGCGGGTTCGACGACTGGGCCTTGAAGTAGGCCTGGTTGTCCATGTCGCGGATGATGTGGATCCGCGGGTCGGGGCTGGCCGTGACGCGCGCCCTGGCGATCACCGCGAAGGGGATCATGGCCAGGAAGGCGACCGTCACGCCGAGCGGCTTCACCCAGGGGGGCATGCTCAGGCCTCCAGCTCGTCGACGGTCCCGCCGAGCGAGTCGGCGAGCTCCCGCGTGCGCTTGCGGTCGTACTTGGGGTCGACCGCCTCGATGCTGATGAAGAACCGGTCGTTCGTCGCCCGCCGGAAGCGCTCGCTCGCGAACACCGGGTGGAAGAAGCGCGGCAGCCCGTTGAGGGCGAGCATGCCGAAGAACGCGGCGAAGGCGCTGAGGAGCACCGTCGTCTCGAACGCGATCGGGATGTTCGCCGGGACGCTGAACACCGGCTTGCCGCTGACCACGTAGGGGTAGCCGCTGGGCAGGAACGGCGAGAGCACCTCGCTCACGAGGCCGGTCGTGCTCTGCAGCATGCTGAAGGGCAGCTCGATGCCGTTGGTGTAGAGCTGCAGGATCAGGCCGCCGAGCGTGCCGGTCGCGCCGGCGCCGAACACGATCCAGGGGAGGATCGTCGGCTTGATCCCCATGGCCTTGTCGAGGCCGTGCACGGGGAACGGCGTGTGGCAGTCCCACTTCGTGAACCCGGCGTCGCGCACCTTCTCGGCCGCGCGCGTGAGCGCGTCGGGGTCGGCGAACTCGATCAGGACCCCCAGGTGCTGCGGCCCGACGGCGACCGGGGCCGTCTCGGGGGCGGTCGTGGACGCGCTCACGTCGTCACCTCGCTCACGGGCTTGGGCGTGCCGTGACCCTCGGGGTGCGGGTGGTGGTGGTGGTGCGGGAGCACCGCCTTCACCTCCGCGATCGCCACGACGGGCAGGTAGCGGCAGAAGAGGAGGAACAGCGTCATGAACAGGCCCATGCTCCCGAGGAAGGTGAGCATGTCGACCCAGGTCGGGCTGTAGTAGTCCCAGGCGGCCGGCAGGAAGTCCGCGCTGAGCGACGTGACGATGATCACGAACCGCTCGAACCACATGCCGATGTTCACGAAGATCGCCACGACGATCATCACGGGGATGCTCGTGCGCAGGCTCTTGAACCAGAAGAGCTGCGGCGCGACGACGTTGCAGAAGATCATCGTCCAGTACGACCACGCGTAGTGCGCGCGGGCGCGGGCCAGGAAGGCGAAGCCCTCGAACGGGTTGCCGCTGTACCAGGCGATGAAGAACTCGGTCCCGTAGGCGAACCCGACCATGCACCCCGTGACGAGGATGATCTTGTTCATGTTCTCGAGGTGCCGCATGGTGATCAGGTGCTTGAGCCCGAACAGCGCGCGGACGGGCACGAGCAGCGTCACGACCATGGCGAAGCCCGAGAAGATCGCGCCCGCCACGAAGTAGGGCGGGAAGATCGTCGTGTGCCAGCCGGGGAGCTGCGAGGTGGCGAAGTCGAAGCTGACCACCGAGTGCACCGAGAGCACCAGCGGCGTCGAGAGGGCGGCCAGGATCAGGTAGGCGCGCTCGTAGCGGTGCCAGCCGCGGTTCGAGCCGCGCCAGCCGAGGGCGAAGATCCCGTAGGCGATCTGCTTGACCCGCGACGTCGCGCGG
Organism: Planctomycetota bacterium; assembly: GCA_019636275.1. Taxonomy (GTDB): domain Bacteria; phylum Planctomycetota; class J058; order J058; family J058; genus JAMLIC01. The sequence continues at coordinate 34,412 of JAHBXY010000056.1, forward strand.
TCGCGCATGGTCGCCAGGTCGGGGAGCAGGCCCATGTACCAGAAGAGCGCCGAGACCGTCAGGTAGGTGTTGACCGCGAACACGTCCCACATGAGCGGGCTGCGGAACTGCGGCCAGACGTCCATCTGGTTGGGGATCGGGAACAGGTAGTAGGCCATCCACACGCGGCCGATGTGGATGCCCGGGAACATGCCGGCGCAGATGACGGCGAAGATCGTCATGGCCTCGGCGGCGCGGTTGATGCCCGTGCGCCACTTCTGCCGGAAGAGGAAGAGGATCGCCGAGATCAGCGTGCCGGCGTGGCCGATGCCGACCCACCAGACGAAGTTGACGATGTCCCAGGCCCAGAAGACCGGGTTGGTGTTGCCCCACACGCCGACGCCCGTGAAGAACAGGTAGGCGATCATGCAGCCGAGGATCGCCGTGAGCGTCGCGCTCACGCCGAAGGCGATGTACCAGGCGCGGGGCGGGCGCGGCGCCTCGGCGACGCCGCACACCGTGTCGGTGATCTCGGGGTAGCCCAGGCCGCCGGTGATCAGCGGCGCGCGCGCGCGCGGGTCGTCCCAGGTGTTCTGGTCGACGCCGCAGATCGTGCCGTCGGCCCCGGGCGGGAGGGGCGGCGCCGTGGTGCTCATGCTGGTGCTCATCCCTTCCTCAGGCCTCCTGCCCCGGATTGCGCAGCTTGGCCAGGAACTGCGTGCGGGGGCGGGTGTTCAGCTCGGCGAGCAGCCCGTAGGTGCGCTCGCGCCGGAGCTCCTGCGAGACCCTCGACGTCGGGTCGGCGAGGTCGCCGAAGATGATCGCCTCGGTCGGGCAGGCCTGCTGGCAGGCCGTCACGACCTCGCCGTCGCGCACGCGGCGCTTCTCGTTCTTCGCCTTGATCGACACCTGCCGGATGCGCTGCACGCAGTAGGTGCACTTCTCCATGACGCCGCGGCTGCGCAGCGACACGTCGGGGTTGTGGCGCATGCGCTCGAGGAGCGACTGCTCGGGGACCGTGATCGCCGGCTTGGGCAGCTTCGCCGCCACCCGGCCGCCGATCGTGATCGGGTTGCTGCGCGGGTGGAACGGCCCGTTGTGGTTCCAGAAGTAGTTGAACTTCCGCACCTTGTAGGGGCAGTTGTTCGCGCAGTAGCGCGTGCCGACGCAGCGGTTGTAGGCCATGTCGTTGAGGCCGTCCTCGCTGTGCGTCGTGGCGCCGACCGGGCACACCGCCTCGCAGGGCGCGTTCTCGCACTGCATGCAGGGGATCGGCTGGTGGGCCACCTGGATCGGCGCCGCCGGCGGCGCGCCGCCGTCGTCGGGCCGCGGGTCGCCCTCGCGCCGCTCGCCCTCGAGCGGGTCGCCCTTGAAGTAGCGGTCGATGCGCAGCCAGTGCATCTCGCGGCCGCGCGCCACCTCCGACTTGCCGACCATGGGGATGTTGTTCTCGGCCACGCAGGCGACGACGCAGGCGCCGCAGCCCGTGCAGGCCGAGAGGTCGATCGTCATGCCCCACTGGTGGCCCTTGCCGTAGTCGATCGGCGGGTCCCACACCTGGGTCGTGATCGGGTCGGGGCCGACGACCTTCTGGGCGAAGCGCGGGTGCTTGGCGTACTCCTCGACGGTCGCCTCGCGGAAGAGCGGGTTGGCCTCGTAGTTCGTGTGCGCCGTCTGCTTGGCGACGATCGCGCCGTCGGCGCCGCGGGCGAACTCGAGCCGCTCGCCGAACACGCGGTCGTGCGTCTCGGTGTCGCCGAGCGGCGTGCGGATCGCGTGGTGGTCCTGGGTCGACGCCAGGCCGTACGTCCGGCCGGTCGGCTGGAGCGTGACCAGGGCCGCGTCGAGGCCGGCCTGCCCGCGCAGGCGGTAGGCGTCGAAGCCCGTGCCGTTGGCGACCACGCCGGCCGCGGGCCCGCGCCCCCAGCCCAGCGTCAGCGTCACCGACCGGCGCGGCTGGCCCGGCAGGACGAACACCGGCACCTCGAGCGCGAGCTGCGGGCTGCCCTTGACGGTGATCGCCACGACCTCGTCCGGCTTGAGGCCGAGGTCGCGGGCGAGGACCGGGTTGACGAGCAGCGCGTTGTCCCAGGTGAGCTTCGTCAGCGGCTCGGGGAACTCCTGCAGCCAGGCGTTGTTCGCCCAGCGGCCGTCCCAGACGCGGTTGTCGGGGACGAACACGAGCTCGTAGTCCCCGGCGGCGAGCGCCGAGGGCGCCTGGTCGGGCTGGGCGCCGACGACCGCGTCGACCTGCACCTGCGCGTCGACCGCGGGCAGCGCGCTGCCTGCGAGGACGCCGTCGTGCAGGAAGCGCCGCCAGCCGCGCTCGAGCTCGACCTCGCGCGCGCCGGTCACCTCGGAGAAGGTGCGGCGCGCGATCTCGTAGCCGCGGCGGTTGCGCTTCGACTCGCCGAGCGCGAGCGCCAGGAGCTCCGCCGGCGTGCGGCCGGCGAAGAGCGGCGCGATCAGCGGCTGGACCGGGCTGAGCGTGCCGTCCCACGCGCGCGCGTCGCCCCAGGCCTCGAGGTAGTGGGCCATGGGCAGGTGCCAGGTCGACGCCCGCCCCGTCTCGTCGAGGTGCGAGCCCAGGTGGACGCGCTGCGCGACCTTCCCGTAGGCCTGCGCGAAGGCCAGGTCGGCCGGCGCGTCGTAGACCGGGTTGGCGCCGAGGACCAGCGCGAGCTGCACCTCGCCCGCGTTCATCGCGGCCACGGCCGCCGCGAGCGCCTCGACGTGCGAGGGGCGGTCGCCGTCGGGGTCCTCCGTGTAGGTGACCGTCTGGCCGACGTTGCCCAGGAGCTGGTTGAGGAGCGCCGCGGCCGCGTGGACGCTCGCCGCCTGGCGCGGCCCGACCGTGAGCAGCGAGGTCCCGCGGTGGGCCAGCAGGTCGCGCGCGAGGCGCTGGACGAACCCGCGGTGCGGGTCACTCTCGGCGGGGCGCCGCCCCTCGAGCCACGTGCGCACGGCGGCCGGCGCGTCGAGGCCCTGGCCGACGAGCTCGGCCGCGACCTTCGTGAGCACCGTGCCGACCTCGGCCGTCCGCACGGCGAGGCGGTGGTCGGCGTTGCTGCCGGTGATCGAGAACACGCCCTCGACCATGTAGAAGCGGGGGAGCGCGCGGCCCTGCTCGGGCTTGCGGCGCCGGCCCCACTCGCGCGCCAGGCGCAGGGCGGCCGGGTGCTGGTTGAGCAGGTCGTCGTCGAACGAGACGATCACGTCGGCCCGGGCGATCGACGGCTGCTGGCGCAGCAGCCGGCCGAAGGCCAGGGCCGCGCCGGCGCGCGCCGCGTCGCGCGAGACGGGCTCCCACACCGCGACGCGCGCCTCGGGCATGTCGCGGCGCAGGCGCTCGAGCAGCCGCTGGAACGAGCGCGACGAGCTGGCGCGGGCGATCACGGCCAGGCCCTTGCCGCGGGCCGCCTTGAGCTCGCGCAGGCGCGGCTCGAGCTCGGCCTCGGCCGCCTCCCACGTCGACGCCTCGCCCGCGCCCTCGGCCCCGACCTTCTGCACGGCCTGGCTGCGCTCGGGGTCGTACAGGTCGAGCACGCTCGCCTGCATGATCGGGGTCGTGGCGCCCAGGCTCTCGGGGTGCTGCGGGTTGCCCTCGATCTTGATCGGGCGGCCGTCGTAGCTGGTGACGAGGAGGCCCGTCCCCACGCCGCCGAGGTCGAAGCTCGTCGCGTAGGACACGGTCGTGCCCGGGTCGCGGTGCTGCGGGCGGGCGGCGAAGGGGAGGATGTTCTCCTTCGGCCAGCGGATGAAGTCGCACCCGGTCCCCGCCAGGGCCAGGGACGCGCCCATGACCTGGAGGAAGCGGCGGCGGGAGAGCGGGTCGACCAGCTCCTGCGCGCGCGTGGGGAACTCCGCCTCGACGTACTGGCGGAACTCCGGCGTGTCGGCGAGCTCGTCGAGGCTGCGCCAGTACTGGTTGCTGCTAGCGGCTACCTGTGACATGTGGAGCAGTCCGTCGGGGGGTTGATCTTGTGGTCCAGGCGGAACTGGCGGCCGAAGGCCTCGCGCGCCTCGACCGAGCCGCCGCCGGGCGGGGCCCAGGTCATGTTCGTGGCCTCCTCGGGCGGCCGGAGGTGCCGCTCGGGGTGGCGGTGGCAGTCGATGCACCAGGCCATCGACAGGGTGGCGACCTGCTGCACGATGTCCATCGTGTCGACGCGGCCGTGGCAGGACACGCAGCCGATGCCGCGCGTCACGTGGGCGCTGTGGTCGAAGTACACGTAGTCGGGCAGGTCGTGGACCCGCACCCACGGGATCGGCTTGCCCGTCTGCGCGCTCTCGCGCACGGGGGCGAGCTGCGGGCTCTCCGTGAGCACCTTGGTGTGGCAGTTCATGCAGGTCGCGGTGGGCGGCACGTTGGCGTGGGGCCCGCGCTCGACCGACGTGTGGCAGTAGCGGCAGTCGAGGCCGAGCTGGCCAACGTGCAGCGTGTGGCTGTAGGGCACCGGCTGCTCGGGCGCGTAGCCGACGTCGAGCGTCTTGGGCGACGCGCCGTAGGCGACGAGCATCGCCACGTAGGCCCCGCCGAGGACCGCCCCGGCGCCGGCGAGCTTCACCAGGGGATCGACCCAGCGCGGGAAGATCACCTTCTGCGGGGCATTCCAGCTCATGTCCTGGCGCTCCGGAGGCCGGCCGGGCGGGTCCTGACAGCGGCGCGCCGGCAGCGGCGCGGGGGAGAGCGGTCGGGGCACCCGGCGTTGGTGGTGGCCACCCGGAGGGCGGCGCACCGAAACGTCGCCCTCAGGGCGACGCGAGGGGGCACGTTGTAGCGCTGCGCGGCATCGCGCGCAACGGGTCGCGGGGAGGTCCAGTTCGTCGTGGAGCCTGTCGGCACACGGCGCTCCCGCCCGGGGCCTCCGCGCGATGCCGCGGCGGGAGAGAGGACCCGGGACGTCCATGTTCTAGGGGACGTTCCGGGCGTTCGAAATGCGGCACTTTGTCGCACCACATGCGTCGGTGCCCGAAGCGGTTACGCGCGCGCCGGGGGGGGGTGACAGCTACGACGGTCCGTCGAGCGGGCGCGGGGCGACGCGCCGGCGCGGCCGGCTCAGCCGACGGAGGACCATCACGGAGCCCGCCGCCGCCCCGAGCGGGATCGCCAGGGACGCGAAGATGATCAGGAGAATCGAGGCGCCGCTGACGAAGTCGCGCGCGCCCTCGAGGCCGAGCACCCGGACGAGGACCATGGTGAGGATGCACGAGAGGGGCAGCGCCAGGACGCCGACGACCGCCCCGACCGGCACGGCGATCGCGCGCAGGCGCGCCTCGCGAGCGTCCGTCGCCAGGCGCCGCACATAGCGCCCCGCGATGTCCTCGGCGAAGACCGTCCCCTGGCACACCGGGCAGCCCCTCGCCTGCCCCTCGGCCAGGCAGGCCATGTGCCACCGGGCGCCGCAGCCCGCGCAGCGGCTGATCGGCGTGCCGCGGCCGAGCGCCGCGGCGCAGAACGGGCAGCGGGTGCCGCGCCGGCCCGAGGTCACGTCGATCGGCAGGTCGTTGCGCACCGCGGGCGGCGGCACCGGTCGCGGCTTCTTCTCCTCGCGCGCGTCCTCGCTCATGGGCGCCAGCGGTTCCGGCCGCTCATGAGCTCGCGATACAGGTTGCGCCGCAGGGCCGCGCCGGCGGCGAACACCCCGGACAGCATGGCGCCGGCGATCCCGTGGCCGTTGCGCAGGCTCGCGCCGCAGAGGAACAGGCCCTTGACCTCGCAGGCGGCGCCCGGCCGCCGGTGGAGCGACTGGCCGGGCGTGAGCGCGATCCCGTAGGAGGTCCCGCCCGACGCGCGCGTGTAGCGCTCGTGCGTGAGCGGCGTGCTGACCTCCTGGAACACGACGCTCGCCCCGAGCCCGGGCAGGGCCCGCTCGGCCTGCGCGACCAGGCGCTCGGCGAAGGCGGCCTTGGCCTCGAGGTACGCCGGCGCGTCGCGGTAGGCGCCGCTGCGCCGGGCCTCGACGGTCGTCCCCCACGCCGCCGGGTCGGCGGGCGCGACCGTCATGAGCTGCAGGTTCGTGTGGCCGGGCGGCGCCAGGCGTGGCTCGTGGGGGTCCTTGAGCGAGGCCGTCGATACGTAGCAGAACGGCGCCTCGTGGAACCGCCCCTCGCGGGCGGCGGCGTACTGCCCCTCGAGGTCCGCGTCGGGGTAGACCCACAGGTTCGTGTTCGGCGCCCCCTCGGCGCGCAGGTCGCGCGAGAGGCCCAGGTAGACGACCCCCTGCGAGGGGGACATCTCGAAGCCTCGCGTGCGCTCGACCGTCCCCGGCCGCAGGTGCTCGGGGCCGACGAGGTCGAGGAGCGTGCGCTTGAGGTCGGCGTTGGAGATCACGACCGGCGCCCGCACGCGCAGGCGCCCGAGGTGGTGGCTCTCGAGGTCGACGCCCGTGACCCTGCGCCCCTCGACGACGATCCGCGTCGCGCGCGTGAGCAGGAGCAGCGCCCCGCCCTGCCGCTCGATCGCGTCGGCCAGGCGGTCGGCGACCACCTGCCCGCCGCCCTGCGGGTAGTAGGCCCCCTGCGCGTAGTGGCCGACGACGATCGCGTGCATGAGGAGCGACGCGCGCGAGGGCGGCTGCGCGTAGGTCCCCGACTGCCCGGCGATCACGGCGCGCAGCAGCGGGTCGCGCGTGCAGCCGTCGAGGAACTCCCCCAGCGCGCGCGGCGCGTGGCGCAGGGCCAGCCGCGCCCGCCACAGGCGCAGGAGCCAGCGGAACGCCCCGCCGGTGCCCTCGAGGAGGGTCCACGTCTCGCGCAGGAGCCGCACGTAGCGGTCGACCCCGGCCCGCTCGGCAGGGAACGCCTCGACGAGCCGCTCGCGGTAGGCCTCGAAGCCCTTCGGCACGCGGAAGGTGAGCCCGGGGAAGAGCAGCGTGTCGAAGCCGTCGGGGTCGAGCTCGCGCCACTCGACGGGCGCCGCGCCGGCGAGGCGCAGGGCGCGCGGGACCATGCCGTCGGGGCCGCAGTCGCCCACGTAGTGCAGCCCCACGTCGAACAGCCAGCGCCGCCGGCGAAACACGGTCGTGTTGCCGCCGGCGACCGTGTGGCCGTCGACGACGAGCACCCGCTTGCCGGCGCGCGCCAGGAGGGCGCCCGCGGTCAGGCCGCCGACGCCGGCGCCGACGACCACCGCATCGAAGCGATCACGCTCGAGCCGCCGCCAGCGGTCAGTCATCGATGATGCGCTCGCGAGGGGCGGGCGATTGGAGGTCGTCCCGGACTCGCACGACCCGTCCCGTTCCGCCCGTCCCCATCGCTCGCTTGGTCGGGTCGGGCCAAGGCCCCCCGCGAGGGGCGGGCGATTGGAGGTCGTCCCGGACTCGCACGAACCGTCCCGCTCCGCCCGTCCCCATCGCTCGCTCGGTCGGGTCGGGCCAAGGCCCCCCGCGAGGGGCGGGCCATCGGTGCAAGGCCGGACACCCACGAACCGTCACGCTCCGCCCGTCCCCGTCGCTCGCTCGGTTGCGTCGGGCGAGGGCTCGGCCGACGAGCGCTTCACGAGCTCGACGAGCCGCGGCAGCGTCTCGCCGACCGGGCCGCGGACGAAGTGGTGCACGCGCCCGGCCAGGCTCAGCTCGGTCGGCTCGAGGTCGAACTGCACGACCGTGGCGCCGTGCTCGAACGCCAGGTGCGCGATCGACGCCGCCGGCCACACGACGGCCGACGTGCCGACGACCAGGCACACGTCGCAGGACCGGGCCAGGTCCTGAGCGCGGTGGAGCGTGGCCGCGGCGAGGACCTCACCGAAGAGCACGACGTCCGGTCGCTCGACCCCGCCGCAGGCGCAGCGGGGCACGCCCTCGACCGCGGCGACGTCGGCCTCGCGCCGCGCGCCGCAGCCGTCGCAGCGGAGCACCCCGGGCGTCCCGTGCAGCTCGAGCACCTCTCGGCTGCGGGCGCGGCGGTGCAGCCCGTCGACGTTCTGCGTGATCACGGCCTCCAGGCGCCCGACCCGCTCGAGCCAGGCGAGCGCCTCGTGGGCCGGGTTCGGCGCCACGCCGGCGCAGGTGGCGGCGAGCGCGCGGAACATGGCCCAGCAGCGGGCCGGGTCCTCGCGCAGGGCGTCGGCGGTGGCGTGCTCCTCGGGCGGGAAGCGGTCCCACAGGCCGCCGGCGCTCCGGAAGTCGGGGATCCCGCTCTCGACCGAGATCCCGGCCCCCGTCAGGGCGATCGCCCGGCGGGCGGTCAGGAGCGCGTCGGCGACGAGGTGCAGGCTCACGGGCCCGACTCTACCAGCCACCTAAGTCGCCGTGCCCGAGGCACTCGCGAGCTCCTCCGGAATCCTGTCGATCCGACCGGGCCCCGTCCGTCATGGTGCCAGAGGAGACGGAGCCATGCCCCGCTACATGCTGCTGCTGCACGAATCGACCACCCAGGACGAGGACCTCGGCCCCGAGGAGATCCAGGCCATCATCGCCCGCTACGTGGCCTGGTCCGACGCCCTGCGCGCGCAGGGCAAGCTGCTCGGCGGCGAGAAGCTCAAGGACCGAGGCGGCCGCGTCCTGCGCCGCAAGGGCGACGAGGTGGTGGTGCGCGACGGCCCCTACGCCGAGGCCAAGGAGCTGATCGGCGGCTACTTCCTGCTCGAGGCCACCGACGAGGCCGAGGCGGTCGCGCTGGCGCGGACCTGCCCGCACCTCGAGCTGTGCGGCACGGTCGAGGTGCGCGAGATCGAGGAGGTGACCCAGTGAGCCGCCGGTGGCTGTGGCTCCTGCCGCTCGTCGCCGCCCTCGCCCGGGCCGGCGAGCCGGCAGGCCTGCGCGAGGGCCCGGTCGTCGACGTGCGCGGGACCCCCGTTCAGGTCCACCTGTGGGCGCTCCCCGGCGACGCGGGCGACCTCGAGCTGGTCGAGGTGGAGCCGGGCCTGTTCATCGGTCGCCACGAGGTCACGCGCCGGGCCTACGCGGCCTTCTGCCGGGCCACCGGCCGCGAGATGCCGCCGGGCGCCGGCGACGACCACCCCGTCGCCGACGTGACCTGGGAGGAGGCCCGCGCCTTCTGCGCCTGGGCCGGGCTGGCGCTGCCGCGCGAGGCGGAGTGGGAGCGCGCCGCGCGCGGCCGCGACCCGCGCCGCTTCCCCTGGGGCGACCAGGCGGGTGAGGGCCGGGGCAACTTCTGCGACGCGGACTGCCCGGAGGACTTCGAGTGGAAGGAGGCCGACGTCCGCGACGGCTTCGCCTACACGGCGCCGGTCGGCAGCTTCCCGGCCGGCGCGGCGCCCTGCGGCGCGCTCGACATGGCCGGCAACGTGTGGGAGTGGTGCGAGGACGAGGCCGGCCGCGGCGCGCGCGCGGCGCGCGGCGGCGGGTGGTGCAGCCCGCGGGTCGCCGGGCAGGTGACCTTCCGCCACGCCTTCCCGCCCGGGACGCGCTGGGCGGGGCTCGGCTTCCGCCCCGTCAAGCGCCCGTGAGCGAGGTCGCGGGGCACGTCGACCACCTGTTCCGCCGCGAGGCCGGCCGCCTCGTGGCGGCGCTCACGCGCGCGCTGGGCCCCGAGCACCTCGACCTGGCCGAGGACGTCGTGCACGAGGCCATGTTCGCGGCCCTGCGCACCTGGCCCGTGCGCGGGCTCCCCGACGACCCGGTCGCCTGGCTCGCGCGCGCCGCCCGGAACCGTGCGCTGGACGAGGTGCGCCACCGGGCGATGACCGAGCGCACGGCCGAGGCGGTCGCGCGGCGGCTCGCGCCGCGCGCCTCGCCGGCCGGGGACGAGGGCCCGCCCGACGACGTCCTGCGCATGCTCTTCATGGGCTGCCACCCGGCCCTGCCGCGCGACGGCCGGCTGGCGCTGACGCTCAAGGCGGTCGCCGGCCTCGGCGTGGGCGAGATCGCCCGCGCGTTCCTGCTCACGCCGGACGCCGTGGCCCAGCGCCTCGTGCGCACCAAGCGCCTCGTGCGCGAGCTGGGAATCGCCTTCGAGCTGCCGCCGCCGGCCGAGCTGCCGGCGCGGCTCGACGCGGTGCTCGAGGTGCTCTACGCCCTGTTCAACGAGGGCCACGTGGCCCACGCCGGCGAGGACCTCGTCCGGCCCGACCTGTGCGACGACGCCCTGCGCCTCGCCGGGCTCCTCACGGCGCTGCCCGCGACCGACCGCCCCGAGGTCCACGCGGCGCTGGCGCTCATGCACCTCGTGCGCGCGCGCCAGCCCGCGCGCACGGGGCCCACGGGCGAGCTCGTGCCGCTCGCCGACCAGGACCGCGCCGCGTGGGACCGCGCCCACCTGGCGCGCGGGCTCCGCCACCTCGCGCGCAGCGCCGCGGGGGACGTCCTCACGCGCTACCACCTCGAGGCCGAAATCGCCGCCTGTCACGCCACGGCGCCCTCCGACGCCGCGACGGACTGGCCGAGGATCCTCGATCGTTACGACGCCCTCCTGGCCCTCTCGCCACCCTGGGCCCCCTCGCCCGTCGTCACGCTCAACCGCGCCGTGGCCCTGGCCCGCGTCGCGGGCCCGGCGGCCGCGATCGCCGAGGTCGAGCGCCTGCGCGCCGGCGGCGCGCTCGACCGCTACCACCTGCTGCCGGCGACGCTCGCGGCGCTCTGGGACCAGGCCGGAGCGCCGGCGCGCGCGGCGCCGCTCTACGCCGAGGCCCTCACCCTCCCCTGCACGACCCCCGAGCGGCGGCTGCTCGAGGCGCGGCTCGCGCGGGCCCGCCGGCGAGAGGCGCCCTGACCGGCGAGCTCACAGGCGGCGCGTGCGCGCGTCCGTCCGCGCGGTGACCGCCGCCGCGAGCGCCCGCGCCACCTCGAGCCCCGTCGGCCGCTCGTCGGGGTCGCCCGCGAGGCAGCGCACGCACAAGGCGTCGAGCTCGGGCGGCACCCCCGGCAGCGTCCGGGCGGGGCTCGGCGGCGGGATGCGCCCCGCGCGGAGCATCTGCTGGGAGCTGACGACGTCGTTCGTCCGGCCCTTGAACGGCAGCTCGCCCGTGAGCACCGCGTAGAGCATCACGCCCAGCGAGAACACGTCGGCCGGCGGTCCGGCGCGCTTGGCATCGACCATCTGCTCGGGCGCCATGTAGACGAGCGTGCCCATCGTCATGCCGCTGCCGGTCAGGCTGCCGAGGTGCGCGAGCTCCGAGTCGGGCGGCGCGTCGACGACCTTCGCCAGGCCGAAGTCGGCCAGGAACACCTCGCCGTCGCGCCGGCGCACGAGGACGTTCGCCGGCTTGAGGTCGCGGTGCACGACCCCGAGGACGTGCGCGTCGCCGACGCGCTCGGCCGCGAGCGCCAGCCGCTCCAGCCGCGCCGGCAGCGGCCCGTTGACGAGGTCCAGCTCGTCGGCGTCCTCGACCAGGTCCATGACCAGGAACAGCGCCTGCGCGCCGTGGCGGCCCCAGTCGCGCACGCGCACGAAGCCGCGCGGCGCCTTGCCCAGGTAGTGCGCGATCGCCGCCTCGCGGCGGAAGCGCGCCTCGAACTCCTCCCAGCCCACGCCCGACGGCATGGCCAGCTTGAGCGCCAGCCGACCGCCGCCGCCCTCCTGCGTGTCGGTCGCCTCCCACACGGCGCTCATGCCGCCCTCGCCGACCATGCGCTCGAGGCGGTAGCGGTCCGCGATCAGCACACCGGGCTTCATGTCGAGCCCCCCTGGCGCCCGAGCCTACCCTGGTCGGCCCCGATGCAAGAACCAGCCGCGCGCCGCCGTCCTCCGAGATGGGTGGTTCGGGGCCGCGCCGCGTGCGCACCCGTCAAACACGCGTCTGAACGGAGGACGGGTCGTGACGCGACGCGCCGCGCCCCCGCAGGGGGCCTTCACGCTCATCGAGGTCCTCGCCGTCATGGCGATCGTCGGCCTCCTCTTCGCGTTCCTCCTGCCGGCGCTCGGGCAGGCGCGCAAGCGGTCCGCGCGCGCGCGCTGCTGGGCCGAGGTCGAGCGCCTCGGGCTGGCCCTCGCGTCCTACGAGGCCGACACGCGCCTCCTCCCCCGGCTGGCCCCTCGCAGCGGGCCCGGCCTGTTCTTCGACGACGCGCCGGCCCTGTGCGCCGCCTTGCTGCACGCGCCCGCGGCCTCGACCGGCGGCGGTCCGGGCGGCCCCTACGTCACCTGGTCGATCCCGCTCGGGCGCGTCGTCGACCGCAGCCGCCTGGAGCCCGCGACCATGGGCACGGACGGCGAGACCGGCGTCGTGGCCCTCGGCCCGGCCGACCTCCAGCGGGCCCGGTTCGCCGACTTCCAGGCGCAGCACGGCCCGCGCGCGGCCGAGCCGCTCGTGCTCCTCTCCCCCTGGGGCAACCCGTACCACTACCGCGAGTGGGCCAGCGTGCCGTCGGCGACCCGGGAGGCGCTCGAGCGCGACCCGCCCGCGCGCGTCGGCTTCTCGCTGCCGCCGGGGTCGTGCGACGACCCGCCGGTCGCGGGCCCCGTCCTGGACGCGCCGCGCGGCCGCTACCAGCTCTGGTCGAACGGCCCGAACGGGATCAACGAGTTCGGCGAGGGCGACGACGTCGCGAGCTGGCGAGGGCTCTGACGGGCGAGCGGCCCCTCGCGGACCACCCGCCCGCCCATGCGCCCGGGGCGACTCGAACGCCCAGCCTAGAACTTAGAAGGTTCTTGCTCTGTCCAGTTGAGCTACGGGCGCGCAGATGAGGAGTCTAGCGCCCCCCCTGGACCCGGCAAGGCGCGGGGGCTTTCACCCGGCTGGGCGCTGGCGTACGCTCCCGGCGTGAGCGACGTCCTGCCCCCGGCCCCGGCACCCGACCCCCGCGAGCGCGCGGGCGGGCTCCTCTTCGCCGGCGGCGGGCTCCTGCTCACGGCGCTCGCCGGCGCCGGCCTGGGCTACTGGGCGGCCGACCGCGAGGTGCGCTGGCTGCCGACGATGCTCGGCGCGCTCCTGGTCCTGGGCGTCCTGGCCGTGATCGGCATGGCGGTCGGCCTCTACCTGCAGGGCCCGGTCGCCGGCAGACGCCGGGGCCAACGGCGGATCGTCGCGCTCGGCGTCCTCGCCGTGGTGGGCGCGGCAGGGCGCCTCGGCGTCGAGTGGGCGGCGGCCCCGAGCCCGCTCACGGCGATGACCCCGGAGGCGTTCGAGCGCTGCTTCCGGCTCGACGCGCGGCAGGCGCGCGAGCTCGACCGCGCCCTCGAGCAGGTCGTGCAGACGCTCGAGGCGCAGGGCGACCTGTTCGGCACGGCCGAGGGGCGCGTGCCCACGGCCGACGAGGAGGCCCTGCTGATCGACGCCTGGCAGGCCTACCTGACGGCCGCCGTGGCGCTCGACCGGCTGCGCCTGTTCTACGAGGACTACTACGGCTTCGACCTGTCGCGCGCCGAGCGGCCACGCCACCTGCGCGCCTACCTGCTCACGTTCATGGCCGAGCTGGCCCTCTACGAGCGCACGGCCGACCTCGTCGACGTGCTCGAGCGCAACGCCAACGTCGTGAAGCTGCTCGACCTCCCGCGCCCCGAGCGCCACCTCCCGGCGGGGGGGGTCGCGCGGCTGCGCGAGGAGCTCGCGGGCGTGGCCGACCTGTCGCGCGTGATCGCGGGCAAGCGCTACCTGCGCTGGCTGGCGGCCGCCCACGGCGCCGACCGCGAGGCGGCGGCGGCCGGCCTCGAGGGGCTGTGGCGCGACGTCGAGCGCCGCCTGCTGCGCCTCGAGGCGCGCCGCGCCCGCGACCTCGCCGCGCTGACCGTCGGCAGCGACCTCGCGCCGCTGCGGCGCAAGGTGAAGGCCTGGACCTTCCCCGTGCAGGCCGGCGTGGCCGAGTGGCTGGGCGACACGCGCGTCGGCCGCCCGACCGGGCAGTACCTGATCGGCGCGGCCGAGCTGGCGCAGGTCGGCGCGCTCCTGGCGCCGGGCGACGTGATGCTCGGGCGCAAGAACTGGTACCTGTCGAACGTGGGGCTCCCGGGCTTCTGGCCGCACGCGCTCCTGTACGTGGGCACCCCCGGCGCGCTGGCGCGGGCCTTCGACGACGACCCCGAGGTGCGGGCGTGGGTGCGGCGAGAGGCGGGGGCGGACATGGCCTTCACCGAGCACCTCGCCCGCGCCTTCCCGCGCGCCTGGGCCGAGGCGCTGGCCGCCGAGCGCGCGGGCGACCCGCTGGTCATCATCGAGGCCGTGAGCGAGGGCGTCGTCCAGAGCACGCTGGCCGGCTCGAGCGGCGACTACCTCGCCGCCCTGCGCCCGCGCCTGCCCGCGTGGGTCAAGGCGCAGGCGGTCGCGCGCGCGTTCGCCTACCTGGGCCGGCCCTACGACTTCGACTTCGACTTCGCCACCGACACGTCGCTCGTGTGCACCGAGCTCGTGTGGCGCAGCTACCGCCCGCTCGGCGACGCGCCGGGCCTGCGCCTGGAGACGGTCAAGGTCGCCGGCCGGCAGACGCTGCCGGCCAACGAGCTCGCCCGCTGCTTCCAGCGCGAGCACGGGCGACCCGACCGGCAGCTCGACTTCGTCGCGTTCGTCGACGGCCGCGAGGGCGAGCGCCGGGCGCTCGTGGCCGACGAGCCGGCCTTCCTCGCCACGCCCGACCGCCCGAAGTGGGACGTCGCGCAGCGCTAGACCTGCTTGAACGCCCCCCTCGCCCAGCCCTCCGCCCTGACGCCCGCCGAGCGCGCGGCCCTCCTCCGCTACGAGGCGGCGCGCCGCTACGTCGACGTGGAGCTCGTGCGGCCGGGGAAGCGGCGCCACGACCCGGCCGGGAAGGTGGCGGCGGCGCTGGCCTTCAACCGCGCCCTCGGCGATCCGCAGCGCGCCTGGCCGTCGATCCAGGTGGCGGGCACGTCGGGCAAGGGGTCGGTGGCGACGATGATCGCGGCCGGCCTCTCGGCGGCCGGCCTGCGCACCGGGCTGCACGTGTCGCCCTACCTGCAGGCGTTCACCGAGAAGATCGTCGTCGACGGCGTCCTCGCCGACCCGGACGCCTTCGCGCGCGCGGTCGACGCCGTGCGGCCGACGGCCGACGCGCTGCGCGCGGACGACGACCTGCCGGCGTCCGTCCACGGCCTGGCCGCGCTCGGGGCCACCTACCTGTGCTTCCGCGAGGCCGGGCTCGACGCGGCGGTGATCGAGACCGGCGTCGGCGGGCGCTTCGACCTCGTGCAGGGCCTCGACAAGGCGCTCACGGTGATCACGGACCTCGGCCACGACCACATGGACGTGCTCGGCGAGACGCTGGACGAGATCGCCTGGCACAAGGCGGGGGTCATGGCGCCGGGCGTGCCGTGCGTGGCGATCGAGGGGCCCGGCTGGCCGGTGCTCGCGGCCGAGGCGGCGCGCGTGGGCGCCCCGCTCGTGGGCGTCCGCCCGGGCGCCCTCGACCTGCCGCGCCTGGGGCCGCTCTCCCTCCCGCCCTCGCCCGTCCCCTGGCAGGCGCGCAACGCCGCCGTCGCCGCGGCGGCGCTCGACGCGCTCGCCGGGAGAGGCTGGCCGATCGCGGCCGAGCACGTGGCGGCGGCCCTCGCCAGCCGCCCCTGCCCGGGGCGCTTCGAGGTCGTGCAGCGGCGCGACCCGCGCGTCGTGCTCGACGGCGCCCACAACCTGCCCAAGCTCGAGGCCCTGCGTCAGGCCCTCGCCGTCGACCCGGGCGCGGTGATCGTCTTCGCCACGACCGGGGGGCGCGACCCGCGGCCGCTCCTCGAGGCGATCGGACCCGCCGCGCGGTCGCTCGTGTGCACGGCGCCGGTCCTCCACGGCAAGGACACGGCGCCGCCAGGCGACCTGGCGCGCCTCGCGCGCGCGCTCGGCCTCGACGCGCGCGCCGTCGACGACCCGCTGGCCGCGCTGGACGACGCGGTCGCGCAGGCGCGCCGCGAGGGGCGGAGCGTGGTCGTCACGGGCTCGCTCTACCTCGTCGGCCAGGCGCGCGAGCGCTGGGTCCCCTGGGAGCAGGTCGTGCTCCGGCGCACCCCCTGGCCGGGGAGCGGCTGAGTGGGCGCGCGCCGGATCGGCCCCTACGAGGTGCTCCGCGAGCTGGGGCGCGGCGGCATGGGCGTCGTCTACGAGGTGCGGGATCCGGCGCTCCCGCGGCGGCTGGCCCTCAAGCTGATCCTCGACCGCGCCGACCCCGACGCGCTGGCCCGCTTCAGCCGCGAGGTCGAGCTCCTGGCCCGGGTCCGCCATCCGGGCGTCGTGGCCGTGCACGCCGTCGGCCACGCCCCCGAGGGGCCGTTCGTGCTCATGGACCTCGTCGAGGGCGAGCCGCTCTCGCGGCTCGTCGGGCGGCTCGACGCACGCCGGGCGGTCGAGGTCGTCCGCGGGCTGTGCGACGCCGTCGGCGCCCTCCACGCGCAGGGGGTCCTCCACCGCGACCTCAAGCCGCAGAACGTGATCGTCCGGCCGGACGGCGCGCCCGTGCTCCTCGACTTCGGCCTCGCCCGCTGCGCGTGGGGCCCGGGCCGCCTCACGCGCACGGGCGACGTCCTGGGGACGCCGCGCTACATGGCGCCCGAGCAGGCGGAGGGGCGCGGGGCGCCCGACGCGCGCGTCGACGTCTACGGGCTGGGCGCGATCCTGTTCGAGCTGCTCGCCGGCGCGCCGCCGTTCGCCGAGGTCCAGGGCGGGCCCGTGGCGCTCCTCGCGGCGGCGATCGAGCGCGAGCCGCGCTGGCCCGCGGTGGACGCGGCGCTCGGCGCCGTCCTGCGGCGCTCGATGGCCAGGCGGCCGGAGGACCG
>JAHBXY010000057.1 GCA_019636275.1 Planctomycetota bacterium
GCAGCGCCGGCAGCACGGCATCGGCAGCCCGCCCGGCGAGGCGCCGCCGGCCACGCGGGCCAGGTCGGCCTGGACGGCGCGCGCGGTCGGGTAGCAGCCGTCGCTCCGGGGCGAGAGGAGGCGCGCCAGCACGCCCTTGAACCCGGCCGACACCGGCGGGTCGAACAGCCACGGGCCGCCGGGCGCCGCCCGCGGCTCGCCCGGCGCCGCGCGGCACACCGCCCAGTAGACCAGCGCGCCGAGCGAGAACAGGTCGTCGCGCGCGTCGAGGCCGCGGGCGGCGTCGCCCTGGATCAGGCCGGGCGCCGAGAACAGGAGCGCCCCCAGGCGCCCCCCTGGCCGGCTGCCCTCGAGCGGGCCGTCGAGCAGGGTCGACGACACGCCGAAGTCCGACAGGTAGGTGCGCTGCTCCGCGAGCAGCACGCCCAGCGGGTTCACGCCGCCGTGCACGACGCCCAGGTCATGGACGACCGCGAGCGCCGCGGCGAGGCTCTGGGCCAGGGCCAGCGCGCTCTGCTCGGGCAGCGGCCCCTGGGCGCGGACCGCCTGCAGCGAGTGGCCGTCGAAGCCGATCGTGGCCGCGTAGAGCCAGCCGAAGTCCTCCTCGGCCTCGTCGACCTTGAGGATCGACGGGTGCGGCGGCTCGAGGCCGGCGTTGCTGCGCTCGACCCACCTGAGGTGACGCCCCGGGTCGTCGCCCGTGCCGGGCGGCACCAGGCGCACGGTCGCGACCTGCTGCGTGTTCGTGCTCAGCCGCGCGAACCAGCAGTCGCCGCCGGGGCCGTGGCCGCGCTGCTGCAGGAGCTCCCAGGGGCCGATCATGGCGCCCTCGGAGAACGAGAACGCCTGCGGCCCGGCCGCGGCCAGCGCCGCCTCGGCCAGCGCCCTGGCCTCGGCCAGCGCCGCGTCGGGGGCGAGGCGCAGCTCGTGCGCCAGCTCCCACAGCGGGCGCGCGTCCTGCTCGCGGCGCAGGAGGAGCCCCGCCAGGTGCGGCCCGGGGACGCCCGCCAGGATCAGGTTCTCGCCGAAGGCCTGCTCGATCTCGGTGAGCACGGGCTCCTCTCGCCGCGGGGCGTCATGACGCGGCGCCAGTGTAGCCACGCGCGCCCGGCCGGGCGAGCCGCGCGATCAGGCGCGCGGCAGGGAGAGCGTGAACGTGGCGCCTGCTCCCGACGCGGCGCGCACGTCGAGGTGACCGCCGTGCAGCCGCGCCAGGCCGGCGGCGAGGAACAGCCCGGGGCCGTGGCCGTCGGCCCCGGGGCGCGGCGCCCGGTGGAGGCGCTCCAGGACCCGCGGCAGCTCGTCGGCAGAGAGCTCCGGACCGTGGTCGGTGACGTGCACCCGCACGAGGCCGGGCGCCGGCTCCACGCCGACGTCCACGCGCGCGGGGCGCGGCCCGCGCGCGACCGCGTTCGCCACCAGGTTCGACAGGACCTGCCGCAGCCGCGCGGGGTCGGCCTGCACGACCACCGGCGCCGGCGGCGCGGCGAGCGTCACGGCGAGGCCCTCGCGCGCCCGGCGCCATTCGTCCGCCTCGTCCGCGAGCCACGCGGCGAGGTCGAGGGGGCGCGGCTCGATCGTCAGGCGGCCCTCCTGCAGCCGCGCGGCGTCGAGCACGTCGCCCACGAAGTCGGTCACGCGCCCGAGCTGCCGCAGGATCACCTCGACCGCCCGGCGCTCGCGCTCCGCCTCGGGCGCCATGCGCCGCAGGAGGAGCTGCGCCATGAGGTGCGCGGAGCTGAGCGGCGACTTGAGCTCGTGGGCCAGCCAGTGGATCGTCTCGTCCAGGTCGACCGCGGGGGGCTGCGGCGCCGGCGGGGCGGCGGGGGGCTGCTGCGCCGGCGCCGGGGCGCCGATCGCCTCGGTGACCGCGCGCTCGAGCTCGGCCAGCCGCAGCGGCTTGGTGAGGAAGCGCCACACCTCCGGACCGGTGCGCGGCCGCGCGGCGCTGAGGAGGATCACCGGCACGCCCGCCAGCCGGGGCTCGTCGCGCATGGCGCGCGCCAGCTCCGACCCGGTGCGGCGGGGCATCTTCTCGTCGGTGATCACGAGGTCCGGCGGCTGCGCCCGGGCGAGGCTCAGCGCGTCGTCGCCGTCGACGGCGTCGACGACGCGATGGCCGAGGCTGGCCACGACCTCGGTGAGGATGGTGCGCAGCGCCTCCTCGTCCTCGGCGATGATGACCGTCTTCACGCCTCGCGCTCCGGCCCGGGCCGAGGTCGTCGGCCGCGCCGGGAAGTCTAGCCGCGGCGGCGCGGCGGCGCCGTCCCGCCCCCGCCGGGGTGGGCGCGCGGCGCGCGGCGATGCACCATGCGGGCGTGATCGACCCGACCGACCACGGCTCGTGGGCGCTGACCCCCGACGCCGCGCCCGCCCCGCGCGCGGCGGGGCTGCCGGCCGGGCTGCGGGAGGCCTACGAGGTCGAGGGCGAGCTCGGTCGGGGCGCCATGGGCGTCGTCCTGCGCGCCCGCGAGCGGGGCACCGGCCGCCGCGTCGCGCTCAAGCTCGTCGTCGCGGCGGGCGGCCGCGTCGACCCGGCGCGCGCCGCCCGCACGCGCGAGCGCTTCCGCCGCGAGGGGGAGATCACGGCGTCGCTGCGCCACCCGGGGATCGTGCGCGTGCACGCCGCCGGCGAGGCCGAGGGCGTGCCCTTCCTCGCCTACGAGCTGGTCGAGGGCAGCCGCACGCTCGAGGACGTCCTCGGCCGCGGCGGCGAGCCGGACCTCGCGCGGCGCGTGGCCCTCGTGCGCGACGTGGCCCGCGCGCTGGGCCACGCCCACGCGCGCGGCGTCGTCCACCGCGACGTCAAGCCGAGCAACGTGCTGATCGACGCCGAGGGGCGCGTGCGCGTGGCCGACTTCGGCCTGGCGCTCGCGCAGGGGCTCGAGCGGCTCACCGCCACCGGCGCCGCCGTCGGCACGCCCTACTACATGGCGCCGGAGCAGGTGGCCGGCCAGCGCGACGCCTACGGGCCGCCCACCGACGTGTGGGCGCTCGGGGTGCTCCTCTACCAGGCGGCGACCGGCCGCCTGCCGTTCGACGGCGAGACGCTCACGGAGCTCACGGGCAAGATCCTCTCGGGGCGGCACCCCGCGCCGGGCGGCCCGGCGGCGGGGCTCGCGCCGGTGGTCGCACGGGCCCTGCGGGTCGCGCCGGGCGAGCGCCACCCCGACGGCGAGGCCTTCGCCCAGGACCTCGACGCCTGGCTCGCGGGCGGCGCCGCCGGCGGCGAGACGCTCGCCTGGTCCCGTCGGCGGCGGCTGCGGCCGGGGGCCGTGGCGGCGGGGCTCCTGGTCGCGCTCGCCCTGGCCGCCGCCGTGGCCCTCCCGCGCGGCGGCGAGGAGGCGCGCCCGGGCCTGGCGCTGCCGGTGGTGCTCGAGGCACCCGCCGACGGGCACGAGACCTTCGAGCCGACGCTCGAGGTGCGCGGCCGCGCGCCCGTCGGGGCGGCGTCGGTCGTCGTGCGGGCCGGCGGCGCCGTCGTGCGCACGGCCGTGCGCGACGGCGGCTTCGGCGCGCGCGTGCCGCTCCTGCCCGGCACGACCGAGGTCGACGTGGAGCCGATCGACGGCGCGACCGGGCGGCCGGGGCCCGCCGTGCGCCGGACCGTGCGCCGCCTCGAGGCGCCGCCGTGGCTGCGGGCCCTGGCGCCGGCCGCCCGCCCCCCGCTGCCGCTGCCCGAGGGGGTGCGCTTCGCCGACGCGCCCGAGCGCTACGTCAACGAGCGCGACGGCTCGCTCCTGGCGTGGGTGCCGCCGGGCGCCTACGTCGTCGGCACCGACGACATGCACGCCGGGCAGTCGCTGACGCCCGGGCGCCGCGACCTGGCCGGCTTCTTCATCGGCATCCACGAGGTCACGTGGGGGCAGTGGCGGCGCTTCTGCGCCGCGACCGGCCGCGCCTCGCACCGCGCGTTCATCGGCGCGTCCGCGGCGCGCCCCTTCGCCGGCGCCGCCGCCGGCGGGGGCTTCGAGCCCGGCGACGACCACCCCGTGCACGGCGTCCTGTGGGACGAGGCGGCGGCCTACTGCGCGTGGGCGGGGCTGCGCCTCCCGAGCGAGCTCGAGTGGGAGGCCGCCGCGCGCGGGCCGCGCGGCGACGAATACCCCTGGGGCCACCGCCCGCCGGGGCCCGACGACCCGGCGCTCTGCAACGTCGAGGGCGCCGCCGACGGGTTCATCTACTCCGCCCCGGTCGGCAGCTTCCCCGCCGGCGCGTCGCCCTTCGGCTGCCTGGACATGGCCGGCAACGTCTGGGAGTGGACCGCCGACGACTTCGCCGCCACGGGCGAGCCGCCGGGCGCGCGGCGGGTCATGCGCGGGGGCGGCTGGGACGAGGGCATCTACTACGCGCGCCCCAGCTACCGCGACGGCGCGCGGACGGGTCAGCGCTCGGAGATGCTCGGGTTCCGCGGGTGCCGGTCGCCCTGAGCCGCGGGCAGGTCTTGCCCGCGTCGCCGGGCGACCTTGCAGGTGCGCGCGCGCAACCCGCGCCGCCGCCGTCCGGCCCGGGCTTCGCGAAGCGGCCGGCGGAAGGAGGTCGCCATGACGACCAGGATCGCGCTCGTGTCGACGTTGCTGCTCGCGTTCGCCGCCCCCACCCTCGCCCAGGACCGCCTCCTCGACGAGCGCGCCGCGCGGCGCAAGGCGCGGGAGTTCCTGTCCGAAGGCCTGCACGCCCCGCGGCCGGACCTCGGCCGCGCCGTCGAGGAGGCCTTCGACGCGCTCGAGGTCGAGGACGCGGCGCACGGCCCGGCGTTCGACCTGCTGCTGAAGAACGGCCTGGGGCAGGCGCGGCTCGTCGTCCGCCTCGAGCGCGCCGAGGGCCGCGTGACCTACTTCTCGCAGCCGGAGCGCGACAGCGTGGTCCTGCGCTACGACGACGACCGGAACCCGCGCCCGGACGCCGAGATGGCCGAGGAGGCCCGCGTCCGCTCGGTCCACGACCGCGCGGCCCTGCGCGCCCGGGCCCGCGCGTTCCTCGGCCACCTCACGCCCGAGGCGGCCACGGGCGCGCGGCGCTTCGAGGTCGTGCTCGAGGAGAGCAAGCGCGGCCCGGGCCTGCTCGTCGACAGGTTCATCCTCCACGAGGTCCCGGCCGACGGCGTGCTCGCCTGCTTCCGCAACAGCGTCGTCATGGACCTGAGCCCCGAGACCGGCGACGTCGTCTCGCTCGTGCGCACCGACCTGCGCCACGAGGTGCGCGACGCCCCGCCGGTCGACGCGGCCGCCGCGACGCGCGCCGCGCGGGCGGTCACGGCGCAGGCGCCGGTGCAGGAGGCGCCGCGCCTCGTCGTCCTGCCGCACGTCGAGGAGGACGGCGCGCGGCGCCTCCTCCCCGCGTGGGTCGTCGTCCTCGCCCCTCCGGCCGGCGAGAAGGAGCCGCGCTTCGTGGCCGTCGACGCCCTGGACGGACGCATCGTCGCCCGCTGAGTGGTGTGATCGACGGCTGCGGCCGCGGATGCCGGGCGAGGGGGGGCGCGCGCGGGTCGTCGGTGTGGCCCGCCTCCGCGAGCTCCGTCCCGCGCCTGCGGCGCTGCAACTCAGGCGGACCCTACCGCTCGCGGCCGTCCGCAGCCGCGGGCCTCCCGCTCGCTCCGGCGGCCCACCGGGATCCGGCGATCGATACGACCCGCGCGCGCTCCCCCCTCGCCTCGGCCTCCGCGCCCTCGCCTCGCTTGCGGTTGCATTCCACTCGGGTCCGAGCGTGTCGATCGCACGTTTGCGCCTCGAAGACTGGCCCCAGGACATGCGGTGAGACGACGTTGCCCCGACCAGCCGCGCGCCTCGCCGCCGCAGCTCGGCCTGCGCCGCTCGCCTCGCCCGCTGCTCGATCGAAGGCTGGTCACCAGGATTCGCCGGCGAGCGTCGATGTGCTTCATGCGCTCGGAGGTGTGCTCGACGGCTGCGGCGGCGGATGCTGGGCGGGGCGGCGCGCGCGCGGGCGACGACGTAGGCAGCACGTCGTCGCCCGCCCGCGTCTCTGCTCGAGCGAAGTCTGGCGACCCGAGGCGCTCGAGCCGACCCGATCCCTCGGACGGTCCGGGCGCGCCGAGACGACGGGCAGGCCTTGCCCGTCGGCTCGGACGGCGCGCCGAGCGCGCTCGCGACGACAGGACTTGTGGAGGCCCGGCCCTTGCGCCGGGCCTCGCCGCGTCCGGAAGGGGCGCGGGAGGAGCCGGTCATGCGCGGGACGACGACGTGGATCTGCGGGGTGCTGGTGCTGGGGGCGACGCTGGGCGCGGCGCGGGGACAGGACGGCCCCTGGCCGACCGAGTGGCGGGTCGAGGGGACGGACGCGG
This sequence comes from Planctomycetota bacterium, assembly GCA_019636275.1. GTDB lineage: Bacteria > Planctomycetota > J058 > J058 > J058 > JAMLIC01. The sequence goes on from JAHBXY010000057.1 coordinate 6,302, forward strand.
CGCGGACGCTCGCGCCCGGGCCGGACGGCGGCGTGCGGCTGGCCCTCGCCGTCGGTCGCGAGGAGGCGGTCGTCGTCGGGCCGGCGCCGGGCGGCGCGGCGCTGCACGGGGGCGAGCTGGCACGCTCGCCGAGGCCTGGCGGGCGCGCTCGAAGGGCTTGCACCGCACTTCACCCGAGCCCACGCGCGTGAGCGTGGTCGTGACGCGCGGCCGGCCGGCCGAGGACGGCGCGGAGCGAGCCGACGCCGAGGTGCGCGTCGAGGGCCGCGTCGCGGCGCGCGAGCGCTGGACCGCGCCAGGGGCGCCGGAGCTCGAGGTGGTGCGGGTGGAGGGTTCGGGACCGGCCGGCCTCGACCCCGCGTCGGGGCAGGAGTGCCGCGTGCGCGTGCGCGTGCGGGGCCGCGCGCAGCGGGTCACGCTGACGGTGAGCCTCCCCGAGGGTACGCGCGACGAGCGGGTCACGTTCTACCGCGACGCGCGGCTGGACACGCAGCGGATCGCGGTCGTCGGGCCCGCGCGCCTCGAGCCGGGCGAGCACGAACTGCGCTGGGACGGTCGTGACCGGAGCCGGGCCCAGCGGATCGCCCTGAGCGGCTCCTGGACCCTGAGCGTGCAGTCGGCGGAGCGTGAGGCGCTCGAGCGGCCGCCGGTGACGCGCGAGGTGCAGGTGGCGCGGCCGCGCTACCAGCCGTTCTGGCCCTGGTTCGGCGGCTCCGACGTCATTCCGGCTGGTGGGCTCCACCGGCTCGGCCTCGACATGGCCAAGCGCTACGACGCCGCACCCATGAGGCGGTTCGCGAACCAGGGTCAGTTCGTGAGCGTCCTCCGCCAGGCCGCCGTGGGCGTCATGCTCACCCATGGTCACGACGGGCAGGTCGGCCTGGGCACCTGGACCAATCCGCAGCCGATCCTCGTGTCCACGGACATCCAGGGCAAGCCCTTCAAGGACGTCCACGCCCTGTTCATCTACTCCTGCCGCAGCGGCGTCGGCCCCCTCCCGCAGACGCTGCTGGACGCCGGCGTGGACGTCGTCGTCATGTCGACCGAGACGCTGCTCAAGGTCGAGGCGGACCCGTACCTGGGCTCCCTCGGGTTCCGGCTGCTCGGCTACGGTCTCCCGATCTCGCGCGCCAACGCCGACGCGGCGGCCTTCGCCCAGTCGGTCATCTGGGAGCCGCTGAATTGGGCCGCGCGCGCGTACCTCCGCGACTGGAAGGGGATCCGTTCGGCGCAGGAGGGGATGCAGGTCTGGGTCGCCCCCGGCATCGAGAAGGCGACCGAGAAGCTCGTCCCCGCCCGCCACGGGAACTCGCGCAACTAACCCCTGGCCTCTAGCTCGCGGTCAGGACCTCGACGACCTCCTCCAGCGCCAGCGCCTCGCGCACGACGGAGGCCAGCTCGACGAGGTCGCTCGCGGCGGCCTCCCGGCGCTGGAGGAGGGCGCGCAGGGCGCGGTAGCGGGCCTGCCCGGCGCGGCAGCGCGCCTCGAGCCGGCCGAGGCGCGGGTCGGCGCCGAGGCGCTCGAGGAGCCGCTCGTAGGGCGGGACGGGCAGGAGGGCGGCGCGCCGCCGGTCGCCCTCGAGGCGCGCCAGCCGGTCCATGAGCGCCCGCAGGGCGGCGAGGAGCTCCCGCGGGCGGCCGGGCGCCTCGAGCAGGCCGTCGGCCTCGTCGGGCAGCTCGCCCAGGAGCGCCACGAGGAGCTCCTCGAGGCGCAGCCGCTCGCCCCAGGCCGCGTCGCGCTCGGCCTCGAGCGCGCGGCGCGCGGCCTGGTGCTCGCGCGAGAGGGCCGCGATCTCCTGCGCGGCGGTGGCGCGCACGGCCGCGAGCTCGTGGCCGAGCGCCTCCTCGCGGGCGAGCGCCTCGTCGCGCTCGTCGCGCAGCCGCTCGGTCACGCGCTGCTCGGCGGCCAGCCGGGCCTCGAGGTGGCGCGCCCGCTCGGCCGCCGCGGCGCCCGCCTCGCGCGCGGCGGCGTGCTGCTCGTGGACCTCGGTCAGCTCGGCCTCGAGCCGGGACACCTGCTCGCGGCCGCGGCGGGCCTCGCCCTCGACCTCGCCGAGCTCCTCCCGCAGGAGCACGCCCTCCTCGTCGAGCTGCGCGACGCGGTCGCGCAGCCGGTCGCGCTCGCTCCGCGCCTCCCGCAGGCCGACCGCCTCCCGCTCGAGCTCGCCCTGGCGCTCGCGCGCGCGGGCGAGCCCGTCGTCGAGGCGGGCCGCGCGCGAGCGAAGGTCGCCCAGCTCGTGCTCGAGCGCCGCGACCCGCGCGCGGGCGTCGGCCAGCTCACGCTCGAGCCGCGAGGCGCCCCCCTCGAGGCGCGAGGTGCGCCCGCGCGTCTCGGCCAGCTCGCGCTCGAGCGCCGAGGCGCGGACCCGCGCCTCGCCGAGGACGCCCTGCGCCTCGGCCAGCGCCTCCTCCAGGCGCGCGCGCTCCGCCTGGCCGGGGTCGGGCAGGCCCGCGCGCAGGGCCTCGACCAGCGCGGCCATGGGCACGCGCCAGGTGACCGCGCCGCCGGGGCCGGTGACGCGCTCGGCCGCGCGCGCCAGGGCGTCGCGCACGAGCCGCTGCGCCTCCGCGTCGCCGCCCACGAGCGTCAGCGGCTCGAGGCGCGACGTCGCGCGGGTGGAGGTCATGGGCGAGGCCGCCGGCTCGGGCGTCGGCGCCTGCGCCGCCGCTGCGAGCGGCGTGGGCGCAGGCGTCGCCGGCGCAGGCGCGGGCGCCGCGACCAGGTCGGCGACCTCGGGCGGCCCCGCGTAGGGCGGGGCGCTCGAGCTGCGCAGGACCCGCGGGGCCGGCTCGGGCTGGGAGGCCGGGCCCAGCTCGGTGATCAGCTCGTCGTCGTCGGCGCCCGCACACTCGTCGCCGAGGTCGTCGTCGTCGTCGCCCCAGGACGTCGCCTCGGGGTCGCCGGCCAGCTCCTCGAGCTCCTCGAGCGACGGGAGCGGCGCCTCGTCCGACGCGGGCCGCGCGGCGCGCAGCGGCGGCATCTGCCCGGGCGGCGGCACGTCGTCGATCGGGAGGTCGTCGGGCCCGAGCTCGCCGGGCTCGAGCCCGCGGTCGTCGTCGTAGCCAGCGGGGTCGTCGACCAGCTCGTCGACGAGCTCCTCGTCGAACGCGACGTCGTCCGGCGGCAGCGGCTGGCTCTCCGGCGGGACGACGAAGCGGTCGTCGTGGCGGAGCGTCACGTTCGGGTCGACCGTGGTCATCGCCTCGAGCGTCGCGGGCGACGGCGGCGGCGGGGCGCCGTCGTCGGGCGGGATCGCCGGCAAGCTCCCGCTCTCGTCGAGGTGCGTGCGGAAGAAGTAGCTGCGGCTGGCGCGGCCCCGCGGGGCGCCGGGCCGCGGCGCCCCGCCCGCCTGCGCCCCCCCGGCGCGCGCCGCGTCGTCCCCCTCGTCGCGATCGCGAACCACCCGCCGCTCCTGTGCTCAGGTGCTCATTGTGCCCAGCCACGCGGGATCGGCCAGCACCCGCGCGCGCTGCTGCACGACCTGCCCCGGCCCGAGGAAGCCCGGGCGCACCACCCGCGGCGTCCCCACCCCTGGCCGGAGCACGAGCTCGTAGCGCCGCCCGTCCGAGAGCGCCGCCTCCTCGAGCGGGATGACGTAGCTGCCCGCGCCCTCGAGCGCCTGCGCCAGCCGCCCGAAGGCGCCCCGCGCCGCGGGCAGCGCCTCGGCCGCGCCGAAGACCGCGGTGGCGGCGTAGCGCAGCGTCGTGGCCCGGCGCTCCAGGTCGGTCACGCCGGGCAGCTCGTCGAGCCAGCCCCGGTAGGCGCGGGCCTGCGCGGCGCCGTCCACGACGAGCGCCGCCGCGGCGAGCACGGCGGCGTAGCCCTCGAGCAGCGCGTCGAGCCAGGGCGGCGGCGGCTCGCTGGCGATGCGCAGGACCGACGGCTCGCTGCGCCCGTCGGCCATGAGGAAGCCGTGCTGCTCGACGTGCACGAGCTCGCCCGGCGCCGGCCCGAAGGCCGGGAGGACCGTGACGGGGCAGGGCGCCGGCGCGCGCGGGTCGTCGGGCGCCGGGTGCACCGCGACGCCCAGGGCGCGCGCGCCGGCGATCGCGGCCCGCAGGAGCGGCCGCGCGCGGGCGACGAGGGCGCCCTCGCAGGGCAGGTGGCGCGCGGCCAGCAGCGCGTGGTCGAGGCCCCGGACGAGCGCCAGGTGGAAGCGCACGGCCTCGGCGCCCTCGGGGACTCCCGTGCGCACGAGCTCGCCCAGGAGCTCGATCGGCTCCGAGGGCAGCACCCCGCGGCCGAGCTCCGCCCACGCCCGGGCGAGGTCCGACACCCCGGCGCCGACGGCGGCGTCGGGCGGGCGGCCGACGGGGGACTCGGCCGACCGGCGCCCCGAGCGGGTGCCGGGCACGGGCTCGCTCGGCGACGGGGCCGGCCCGGACCAGGGCCCCGTCCGGCTGACGGACGCGCGGTGGACGGCGGCCTCGGTGCGCGCGCCGGCGCGCCCGGGCGTCGCGTCGCTGCCCGGCCGGGCTCGCCCGGCCGTGCCGGCCGAAGGCCGATCCTGGCCGGCCGCGCCGGTCGAAGGCCGGGCTCGCCCGGCCGTGCCGGTCGAAGGCCGGGCTCGCCCGGCCGTGCCGGTCGAAGGTCGGGCTCGCCCGGCCGTGCCGGTCGAAGGTCGGTCCGGGCCGGCCGGGTCCTGCCCGGCCAGGTCGGGCGCGTCGGCCGCCTGGCAGGTCCGATCGTCGCCTGCCGGCGCGTCGCCAGTGGCCGTCCGTTCGGCCGCGGACGTCGCGTCGGTCGCCGGCCGCGTCCGACCGGCCGTGCCCGGCCGCACGTGGCTCCGCGTGTCGGGGTCGGGCGTGAGGACGCCCAGCACGCGGATCGCGGCCTCGACCCGCCGCAGGGCCTCCGCCGGGTCGAGCTGGCGGAGCTGGTCGGTCGCCGCGACGGCGGCGTGGAGCAGGCGCGCCGCGGGGTCGCCAGGCGCGCGGGCGCGCAGGGCGTCGACGAGGCGGCGCACGTCGTCGAGGGGGTCCACCAGGGGAGAGCCTAGAGGCCCGGCCGGAGACACGCCATGCAGACGCCGCGGAGGGGCCCCAAGTGGGCCCCGCGAGCCTCGGCTCCCCCCCGGGAGCCGGGGGGCAGGCGGTCAACCGCTCAGGCGGGGACCTTGGCCGTGACCTCGGCGAACGACTCGTCGAGCAGCGTCATGGCCCGGTCGACCTCGTCGGCCGTGACGTTGAGCGGCGGCGTGATGCGCACGACGTTGCCGTAGAGGCCGCCCTTGCCGATCAGGAGCCCGCGCCGGCGCGCCTCCTCGAACAGGGCCGCGATCGCCCGCTTCGCCGGGACCTTCGTCTTCCGGTCCTCGACGAGCTCCAGCGCCTGCATGAGGCCCATGCCGCGCACCTCGCCGATCAGCGGGTAGCGGGCCTGGAGCTCCTCGAGCCGGGCGCGCAGGCGCTGGCCCATGGCCGCCGCGTTGGCGAGGAGCCCGCGCGTGTCGATCGCGTCGAGCGTGGCCGTCGCCGCCGTGCAGGAGACCGGGTTGCCGCCGAAGGTCGAGATCGTCGACGCCGTCCACTTCTTCGCCAGCTCGGGGCGGGTCATCGTCACGCCCATGGGGGCGCCGTTGGCGATCCCCTTGGCGGTCGTGATGATGTCCGGCTGCACGCCGTACTGCTCGATCCCCCACCACGTGTCGCCGGTGCGGGCGAACGTCTGCACCTCGTCGGCGATGAACAGCCCGCCGTGGGCGCGCACGATCTCGACGGCGACCTTGAAGTAGTCGCGGTGCGGCGTGATGAACCCGCCGACGCCCATGATCGGCTCGGCCATGAAGGCGGCCGGCCGGCCGTTGGTCGTCGTCTCGATGAGCTCCTTCATGTCGCGCGCGCACTCGAGGTCGCACGTGGTCGGGCTGGCGTTGAAGGGGCAGCGGTAGCAGTAGGGGGCGTGGATGTGCTTGACGCCCGCGATCTGGCTCGGCAGCGGCCGGTAGTTGGCGTGCGCCGTGAGCGTCGTGTTGAGGTGGCTGCGCCCGCTGTAGGAGTGGCGCTGGACGATCACCTCCTGCTGCCCGGTGGCGATCTTCGCCAGCATGATCGCCGTCTCGTCGGCCTCGGTGCCCGACGAGGTGAAGAAGCTCTGCGAGATCCCGCTGCCCTGGGGCGCGATCTCCGCCAGGCGCTTCGCCAGGAGCACGATCGGCGGCGTCGGGTAGAGCGTCGACGTGTGCTGCAGCGTGTCGACCTGCGCCTTGATCTTGCCGTTCACCTCCTCGTCGCAGTGGCCGAGCGAGACGGTGAGGATCCCGCCGAAGAAGTCGAGGTACTCGCGCCCGTCGGCGTCCCACAGCGAGGTGCCCTTGCCGCGCACGAGCGGCAAGGACTCCTGGTAGTAGTTCACGACCGCGGGGAACAGGTACTTCGAGTGCAGGTCGCGGATCTCTTGCGGGGTCATGGGTCCTCGGCGTTCGGTGTCTTTCGTCTGCACAGCCATCGATCGGAGCCATCGATCGGAGCCATCGATCGGAGCAGCGAGCGAGGCGAGGTCGCGGAGGCCGAGGCGAGGCGGCGCGCGCGCGGCGACGTCGATCGGCATACTTCGAGCCCGCGCGCGCGCCGCCCCGCCCGGCATCCGCGCCGCAGCCGTCGTCAGGGTAGGAGCTGCACGAGCTCCTGGTAGGCCTCGGGGCGCCGGTCGCGGTAGAACTGCCACACGTCGCGCACCTCGGCGATCTCGTCGAGGTTCAGGTCGGCGACGACGACGCGGTCCTCGTCGCGCGGGCCCTCGGCGATCAGCTTGCCGCGCGGGTTGCAGAAGTAGCTCTGCCCGTAGAACTCGCCTGTCGCCCAGGGCTTCTCGACGCCAACGCGGTTGATCGCGCCGACGAAGTAGCCGTTGGCGACCGCGTGCGCGGGCTGCTCGAGCTTCCACAGGTACTCGGAGAGGCCGGCGACGGTCGCCGACGGGTTGAACACGACCTCGGCGCCCTTGAGCCCCAGGATGCGCGCGCCCTCGGGGAAGTGGCGGTCGTAGCAGATGTAGACGCCGACCTTGCCCCAGGGCGTGTCGAAGACCGGGTAGCCCATGTTGCCGGGCTTGAAGTAGAACTTCTCCCAGAAGCCGGGCGCGCAGTGCGGGATGTGCTGCTTGCGGTACTTGCCCAGGTACTTCCCGTCGGGGCCGATCACCGCCGCGGTGTTGTAGTAGACGCCGGCGAGCTCCTGCTCGTAGATCGGCACGACGATGGCCATCTCGTACTTCTTGGCCACGTCCATCATCAGCTTCGTCGTAGGCCCGTCGGGGATGCGCTCCGTCAGGGCGTACCACTTCTTGTCCTGCTCGGCGCAGAAGTAGGGCCCGTAGAACAGCTCCTGGAGGCAGAGGACGTTGACGCCGTCGGCGGCCGCCTGCTCGATCAGCTTGAGGTGCTTGTCGATCATGGCCTGCTTGATCGGCTCGATCGGCCCCCGCATGTCGACGTCCTGGGGGATCGAGGCCTGGATCAGGCCGCCGCGCATCGTCCTCGCCATGGGGGAGTCCTCCTGTGTGGGCCGCTGACAGTCTCAGATGGGACAGGGGCTTGGCAAGGGGCTGCGTGGGCGGGTCGGCCGCGCCGGGACGGCGATCGAGCTCACAACAGAGGAGCAGAGGGAACAGAGGGCGCCCTCTGCTCCCTCTGCTCCTCTGTTGTGATCCTCACCTCGAGGCTCAGACGATCCCGACCGCCCGCAGCGCCTCCACCTCGTCCGGCGAGAACCCGACCTCCGCCAGGACCTCGGCCGTGTGCTCGCCGAGGCGCGGGGGCGGGGCGTAGGCGGGGTCGAGGCCGAGCGAGCCCAGCTTGACGGCGTTGCCGATCATCGCCAGCGGGCCGGCCTCCGGGTGCTGGACGGTCGTGACCATGCCGCGCACGTCCGTGCGGGCGTCCTCGAGCGCCGCGGGCACGTCGCGGATCGGGCCGGCGGGGACCTCGGCCGCCTCGAGGAGCCGGAGCCACTCGGCGGCGTCGCGCGCGGCGAACACGCGCGCGAGGTCGGCGACGAGGGCGTCGCGGTGGACGACGCGGTCGCGGTTGGTGCGGAAGCGCGGGTCCTCGAGCAGGTCGGGGCGCTCGAGCGCCAGGCAGAAGCGGCGCCAGAGCCCCTCGTTGCCCACGCCGACGTTCACCCAGCCGTCGCGGGCGCGGAAGGCCTGGTAGGGCACGATCGACGGATGCGCGTTGCCCAGGCGGCGCGGCGCGACGCCGCCCGTGAGCGACATCTGGGCCTGGTAGGTGAGGAGCGCCAGCAAGCCGTCGGAGAGGGCCACGTCGACGCGGTCGCCCTCGCCCGTGCGCTCGCGGCGCAGCAGCGCCAGGAGGATCCCCTCGACGGCGTGCTGGCCGGCGGTCAGGTCGGCGATCGACAGGCCGAACTTCATGGGCGGGCCGTCGGGGTCGCCGGTCACGTCCTGCGCGCCCCACTCGCCCTGGGCGATCACGTCGAAGCTCGGCCGGTCGCGGTGGCGGCCCACCTGCCCGTAGCCCGAGATCGAGCAGAAGATCGCCCGCGGGTTGACCTCGCGGATGCGCTCCCACGTCCAGCCGAGGCCCTCGAGCGTCCCGGCGCGGAAGTTCTCGATCACGACGTCGCAGGCGCGCACGAGGCGCTCGAGCACCGCGTCGCCCTTCTTGAGGTCGAGCGTGATCGAGCGCTTGGAGCGGTTCACCGCCATGAAGTAGGTCGAGATCCCCTCGTGGAAGGGCGGCCCCCAGGCGCGCGTGTCGTCGCCCGCGCCCGGACGCTCGACCTTCCACACGGTCGCGCCCATGTCGCCCAGCTTCTGCGTGGCGTAGGGGCCCGCGAGGATGCGCGTGAGGTCGAGGACCTTGACCCCGGCGAGCGGCCCGCTCATGACCTGGCCTCGGCGGGCGGCGGGAGGTCGCCCGGCCCGAAGCTGCGCGGCAGGAGGTCGCCCAGGCGCAGGACGACCGGCGGGTCGGCGGCCAGCAGCACGCGCAGGTCGACGCCGAACTCGGCCAGCACCTGCCGGCAGGCGCCGCAGGGCGGGGTAGGCGCCGCCTGGCCGGCGTCGATCGCCACGGCCTCGAAGGCGCGCTCGCCCTCGGCGACGGCGGTCTGCAGGGCCACGCGCTCGGCGCAGATCGTCAGGCCGAACGACGCGTTCTCCACGTTGCAGCCGCGGTAGACGCGGCCGCCGGGCGTGCGCAGGGCGGCGCCCACGCGGAAGCGCGAGTAGGGCGCGTAGGCGCGCTCGCGCGCCGCGCGCGCCGCCTCGAGGAGGGCGCGGTCGGGGTCCATCAGCGGCGCTGCCCCTCGGCCGGCGTCGCCGGCGCGGCCGCGGCCCCGGGCAGCGTGAGGCGCAGCAGCGCGGCCATGCGCCGGGGGATCTCGGTGTTCTCGTAGACGCCGGCGAAGCGCTCGGCCTCCACCCCGGCGGCGAAGACGCCGACCATGGCCCCGTCGTGGCCGTGGGTGTTCTTGTGCGCCTTCTCCTGCACGTCGACCGGGTAGAACTCGACGCCGTAGCGCGACGAGACGAGGTGGCCGAGCTGCGTGCGCGCGAAGTAGCGGTCGTCCTTGGCCCACACCGCGCGCACCTCGTCGGGGGTCAGCTCCACGCCGGTGGCCGCCTTGACCTGCTCGACCCACGCCAGGGCCTGGTCGGCGTCGCCCGGGTCGACCTTGCGGCGCGTGAGGCTCTCGGCCGAGGCCTTCACGGCCAGGAGGGCGTCGAGCTTCACCGTCTCCGAGATCCCGAGCGCCCCGGTGGCGTGGTCGGCCGTGACGACGACCAGGAGGTCGCCCCGCCGCTCGGCCTCGTCGAGCGCCCAGCCGACCGCGCGGTCGAGGTCGAGCTGGTCGAAGATGCACGTCGCCGCGTCGTGCTCGTGGCAGGCGTGGTCGATCCGCCCGCCCTCGACCATGAGGAAGAACGGCCGCTCGGCCGCGCGGAGCACCTCGACCGCCTTGGCGGTCATGGCCGCCAGGTCCGGGTGCCCCGCGGGCCGCTCGATCGCGTAGGGGACGTGGCTGTCGGCCAGGAGCGCCGCCAGGCGCGGGCCCTTGGCCCCGGCGAGGCCGGCCGGGTCGAGGACGAGCGAGAAGCCGGCCTTCTGCAGGGCCGCCTGGTGGTCGGCCGGGAAGAGCCGCTTGCCGCCGCCGATCAGCACCTGCGGGTAGCCCTGCGCGGCGGCGGCGACGATCTGGCCGGCGATCTCGGCCTCCTTGTCGCGGTGGTCGATGTGGGCCACGAAGCCGGCCGGCGTCGCGTGGGTGATGCGGGTCGTCGTCACGAGCCCGGTGCTCATCCCGTCCTCGTGCGCCGCCTCGAGGATCGTCTTCACCGGGCGGCCGGCCGTGTCGACGCCGATCGCCTGGTTGTTCGTCTTGATCCCGCTGGCCAGCGCCGTCGCCGCGGCCGCCGAGTCGGTGACCTCGTAGTTGGCGCTGCGCGTGCCGGCGAGACCCACGACCTGGAAGCGGTCGAAGTGGTACGGCTCGCCCCGGCGCTGCGCGGCCAGGCGGCCGAGGGTCACCTGGGAGATCCCCATGCCGTCGCCGATGAAGTAGATCACGCTCGGCCGCGCGGGCGGCGGCGGCGCCTCGGCGACCGCGTGCTGGAGCGGGGCGCCGGCGAGGGTCAGCGTGAGGGCGAGGGCGATCGCGAGGCGCTTCACGCGAGGTCTCCGTGGGTCGGGAGGTGAGCGGCGCATGATACCCGCGGCGCTCGCGGCGGCGAACGGAGCCGACCCGACTATGATGCCGCGCATGGGCACGCGGCGCCGGTCGTCCAGGCTCCTCCTCGCCGCCGGCTCCGTGGTGCTGGCCGTGGCCTGCGCCGAGGCGATCGCCCGCGCCCTGGACCCCGCCCCGACCGTCGTCGTCGCCCTGCGCCGCGAGCTCCTCTACGGGCGGATCGACCCCGACCTGGGCTGGTCGCCGCTGCCCGACCTCGACCGGTTCCGCGTGCGCGAGGTCGGCCTCGAGGGCGAGGTCATCCTCGACTACCACGTGTCGACCAACTCGCGCGGCCTGCGCGGGCGGCGCGAGTACGCCGCGCCCCGGCCGCCCGGCGGGCGGCGCATCGTGGCCCTGGGCGACTCGTTCACCTGGGGACAGTCCGTCGAGGAGGAGGAGACCTTCCCGGCCCGGCTCGAGGCGCGCGGCGTCGAGGTCCCGAACCTGGGCGTGATCGGCTACGGCCCGGGGCAGATGCTCCTGCGCCTCCGGCGCGACGGGCTGCCGCTCGAGCCGGACGTCGTCATGCTCTGCCTCATCTCCGACGACGTCCGGAGAGACGTCGAGCCCTGGAACGTCAACGGCTGCGCGCGGCCTTGCTTCAGCCTCGTCGACGGCGCGCTCGCCCCGCCCCGCTACCCCCTCCCGCCTCGCCTGCCGGGCGGCACCGTCATCCCGAACCCTCACCACGGCCTGGCGCGGGTGCTCCGCGGCGCGCAGAGCGCGCTGGGCCTCGGCCCGCGCTGGGACCTGCTCCGGGCCACCGTGCTCGAGATCCGCCGCGAGGCGCTCGCGGCGGGCGCGCGCTTCGTCGTCGTCGTGCTCCCCTTCCTGGCCGACCCGGGCGACCGCCTGGCGCAGGTCCTGGGCGACCTCGGGCGAGCGCACGACTTCCAGGTCGTCGACGCGCGCCCGGCCTTCGACGCCCGCCCCGACAAGGCCTCGCTGTTCATCATCGACGGCCACCCCGACGCGGCGGGGCACGCGCTGATCGCCGACGAGATCGCGCGGCAGGCCCCCTGGCTCCTTGAGGCGACCCCGGGGCGCTGAGCTTGCCACCGGCCGGCCCGTGGCTTACAAACGGCGGTCCGCCGCCCGCCCGGCGCCCCTCACCCCCATGGACGCCCCCCCGTGAGCCAGGACCCCTCGCCCCTCCGCCGGCCCCTCCGCGAGACCTACGCCGGCAAGCGCATCCTCCTCACGGGGGCGGCCGGGTTCCTCGGCAAGGTCTACCTGTCGGCGCTGCTGCGCTACTGCCCCGAGGTCGGGCAGATCATCGTCATCATCCGCGCCGACAACGAGCAGGCGCTGCAGGACCGCTTCGTCCGCGACATCGTCACCTCGCCCGCGCTCGACCCGCTGCGCGACGTCCACGGCATGGGGCTGCTCGAGTTCCTGCGGGCCAAGATCACGGTCATCCGCGGCGACCTCGCCCGGCCGCAGGCCGGCCTCTCCGAGGCCGACCTGCGCACGGCCTGCGACGACCTCGACCTCGTCGTCCACTGCGCCGGCCTCGTCGACTTCGTGCCGCCGCTCGACAAGGCGCTCTCGGCCAACGTCGACGGCACGCTGCACACGCTCGAGCTCGCCCGCCGCGCCGGCCCTGGCCGGGCGGCGTTCCTGCACGTCTCGACCTGCTTCGTGTGCGGCCTCGAGCCCGGCGTCCACCCCGAGGACCTCGACCCGCGCGAGTTCCCCAACCGCAAGCAGCGGAGCTTCGAGGGCTTCGACGCGGCGGTCGAGCTCGAGCACGCGCGGCGGATCGTCACCCGCGTCAAGACCGAGGAGGGCCTCGACCCGCGCGTCCAGGCCGAGCTGTGGGACGAGGCCGAGGGCAGCCCGCGCCGCGCCAAGCGCCTGGCCGACACGCGGGTCAAGCGGCGGCTGATCGAGGCCGGCCTCGAGCGCGCGCAGGCCTGGGGCTGGCCGAACACCTACACGTACACGAAGGCCCTCGCCGAGCGCCTCGTCGTGGCCGCCGAGGGGATCGGCCCGGCGACGATCGTCCGCCCGGCCGTCGTCGAGAGCGCGCTCCGCTACCCCTTCCCCGGCTGGAACCAGGGGATCAACACGAGCGCCCCGCTCGTGTGGATGAACGCCAACGGGCAGCGCTACTGGCCCACGACCGACGACTTCTTCCTCGACGTCATCCCGGTCGACCTCGTGTGCAACGCGCTGGTCACGATCGGCGCGGCGGCGCTCGACCACTCGCCCGAGCGGCCGCTGAAGAAGGTCTACCAGCTGGGGACGAGCGACAAGAACCCGTTCGCCATGCGCCGCGTGGTCGAGCTGGCCTCGCTCGTCTACAGCAAGAAGCCCGACCCCGCCGAGAACATGGTCTCGGCCTTCCTGCGCCGCCACTTCGAGGGGATCGGCGTGTCGCAGCGCACCTACGAGGCGCTGGGCATCCCGACCGCGCGCAAGGTCGTCGACGGCCTGCGCGGCCTCCTCGACCGCGTCCCCCAGCCCGCGCGGCCGCGGCTGGCCTCGCTCCTGGACACGGCGCGGCACAAGGTCCGCGACGTGAGCAAGGACCTGGAGAAGGCCGACCAGATCGTCCAGATCTACCTGCCGTTCATCTGCAACTGCCCGGTCACCTTCCGCTGCGACAACGCCCGCGTGCTCGACGCCGAGCTCACGCCGGAGGACCGGGCCACGTTCCCCTTCGACCCGCAGCACCTCGACTGGCGCTACTACTGGACGCAGGTCCACATCCCGGGCCTCGAGCGCTGGGCCTTCCCGCAGCTGCGCCTGCAGCAGGGCAGCGGGCCGACCGGCTTCGAGCCGGTGTTCCCGTCGCTCACCGAGCTGCTCGAGGACCGGGCCCGCTTCGGGCGGATCGTCCTCTGGCGGCAGCTCGACGCGAAGGGCGAGGTCGTCGCGCGCGTCACCTACGAGGAGGCGCTGGCGCGCAGCAAGGCCGCCGCTGCCCGCCTCGTGGCCATGGGCGTGCGCCCGGGCGACCGCGTCCTGCTCCTGGGCGAGAACTCGCCCGAGTGGGGGCTGGGCTACTTCGCCGCGCTGTTCGCCGGCGCCACGGCCGTCCCGCTCGAGAGCGGCACCGAGGCCGCGCGCGTGCTCGTGCTCCTGCGCGCCTCGCGGGCGAAGGTCGCCCTCCTCTCGGCCGGCGCCCGCGCCGCGGTCGGCGCGGAGCTCGAGGCGCTGATCGCGGCCGAAGGGCTCGCCGCGCGCATCGCGCCGCTCGAGGAGGTCACGGCGGCCGCCGGCAAGGGCGAGGCCCTGCCCGCGATCCCGCACGAGCACGAGCTGAGCCCGCGCGCCGCGGCGTCGCTCATCTACACGTCGGGCACGACCGGCGCGCCCAAGGGCGTGCTCCTCTCGCACGAGGCCTTCTGCCGGCAGGTGCGGGCGATCGCCAGCCTGTTCCCGATCGGCGGCGACGACCGCGTGCTCTCGGTGCTGCCGCTGCACCACGGCTTCGAGTTCAGCGCCGGCTTCCTCCTGCCGCTCTACGGCGGCGCGACGGTCACCTACCTGCCCGAGACGACCGCCGAGGCGGTGCGCGTCGGCCTCGACGTCGTCAAGCCGACGGCCATGATCGGCGTCCCGGCCCTGTTCGACGCCTGGCAGCGCAAGGTGCGCCGGCAGGTGCGCGCGCGCGGCGCCAGCGCCGAGCGGGCGTACGAGGCGCTGCTGACCTTCCACCGCGGGCTGCGCGCGCGCACCGGCCTGAACCTGGGCGCGCGCCTGTTCCCCGAGGTGCACGCGGCCTTCGGCGGGGCGCTGCGCTTCGTCGTCTCGGGCGGCGCGGCGCTGTCGCGCGAGATCTCCCTCGAGTTCGACGGCCTCGGGATCGACATCTTCGAGGGCTACGGCATGACGGAGGCCGGCCCGGTGATCACGGCCAACCGCCCGGGCGAGCTGCGCGTGCTCGGCTCGGTCGGCCAGCCGATCCCGGAGGTCGAGGTCAAGGTGCGCGACCCCGACGGCGAGGGCGTGGGCGAGGTCCTGTGCCGCTCGCCCAGCCTGTTCACCGCCTACGACCAGGACCCGGAGCTCACCGCCCGCACGCTCGTCGACGGCTGGCTGCACACGGGCGACCTCGGCCGCCTCGACGAGCACGGCCACCTGCACATTGTCGGGCGCCTCAAGGACGCGATCGTCGACGCGTCGGGCAACACGGTCCACCCCGACGAGGTCGAGGACCTCTACGCCGGCTGCGCCGACGTGGCCGAGCTGGCCGTGGCCGGCGTGGCCCTGCGCGGCGACCAGCACGAGGTGGTCGCCATGCTCGTCGTGCCGCGGTCCGACGTCGAGGGCGGCGTCGACGCGGCGCGCGAGCGCATCCGCGAGTTCGTGCGCGTGCAGAGCGAGCAGGTCCCCTTCCCCAAGCGGGTGAAGGTGCTCCAGTTCACGACGCGCGCCCTGCCGCGCACCCCCACGCGCAAGGTGAAGCGCGCCGAGGTGGGGCGCATGCTGGCCGAGATGTCGCGCGCCGGCGAGCGCGCGACGCCGACGCGCCGCGTGCGCCGCCCGGGCGCCCGCGGCTGGAACGTGGGCCAGGTGTTCGAGGAGGTCGCCGGCGTCGAGGCGGCGCGCGTCGTGCCGGAGGCGAACCTCTCGCAGGACCTGGGGCTCGACTCGATCGCCCTGGCCGAGGTGGCGCTCGCGCTCGCCGAGCAGTTCGGCAAGGCGGCGCCGCCGTCGCTCGCGGGGGTGGCCACGGTCGGCGACCTCCTGGCCCTGTTCGACCACGAGGGCGGCGCCCGCGGGCCGACGTCGGCCGAGCCGATCCAGGCCGAGCCGCGCCCGATCGTGCTGCCGGCGCCGGTGCGCCGCTCGGTGAGCGGCGTCCTCGACGCGCTCTCCGACTGGGGGATCCGCGCCGTCCTGCAGGCGAAGGTCCGCGGGCGCGGGCACATCCCGCACCACACGAACGCGATCATCGTCGCCAACCACTCGAGCCACCTCGACGTGGGGCTGGTGAAGCACGCGCTGGGCGAGTGGGGCCAGGAGCTCGTCTCGGCCGGGGCCCGCGACTACTTCTTCAAGGACACGCTGCGGGCCACGTACTTCGAGAACTTCACCAACGTCGAGCCGTTCGACCGCCACGCGTCGGTGCGCGAGAGCCTGGAGCGCTTCGTCGAGCTCCTGCGCCAGGGCAAGACGGTGCTGATCTTCCCCGAGGGCACCCGCTCGACCACCGGCCGCATGGGGAGCTTCAAGCCGGGCGTCGGCCTCCTCGTGCAGGCGGCCCGCGTGGGCATCCTGCCCGTCTACATGTCGGGCACCTACCAGGCCATGCCCAAGGGCACGCTCCTGCCGCGGCGCCGGCCGCTCGAGGCGCGGATCGGGCCCTACCTGCCGCCCGACAAGCTCCTGGGGCTCACCGAGCACCTGGGGCGGCGCCAGCAGGCCCTGCGGATCGTCGAGACGGCGCGCGCCGCGCTCTGCGCCCTGCGCGACGGCGGCCCGTTCGACATCGACCGCGAGTTGCAGGCCCCGGTCGTCGACTCCCGCGCGGCGCGGCGCGCCGCGCGCGACGAGGTCGCCTCTGCGGCGCCGGCCGGCGAGCCCCCCGCCGTCGAACCTGTCGCCGGCGAACCCGTCGCCGTCGAGCAGCCGGCCGAGCCGCCCGCGTGCAGCAGGCGCGGGCTGCGGCGGCCGGCGCGTCCGCTGGCGCCATTGAGGACGCTCCGCGCGCATCGGCCACGCGCCGGCGCCGCCGCGAGCCGGCGGCCGGCAACGGGCGCCCCGACGCGCCGGAGCCGCCCCCGAACGGCGAGCCGCCGAAGCCGGCCAAGGGCCGCACCCGCCGCTCTGTGTGACCGACGGCTGCGGCCGCGGATGCCGGGCGATGGGGGGCGCGCGCGGCCGATAGGATCCGGCGATCGATATCGGCCGCGCGCGCTCCCCCCTCGCCTCGGCCTCCGCGGCCTCGCCTCGCTTGTGGTTGCATTCCACCCGTGGCTCGGCGTGCTCGCCGGAGTGAAGACAGACACCTGGCCCCGGACTTCGATCACGCGGTGCTCGGGGAGCTCCTCGTGCATCCGCCGCTCGCCCCGACCGGGCAAAGCGAGCGATGGGGACGGGCGGAGCGGGCCGGCTCGTGCCAGTCCGGGACCTGCGCCGCGCCCCTCGCGAGCGCATCACTCGTCGCAGAGCTCGAGGCCTCGTCCATCCGCCGCTCGTCCCCGACCCGGCAAAGCGAGCAATGGGGACGGGCGGAGCGGGCCGGCTCGTTCCAGTCCGGGACCTGCGCCGATCGCCCGCCCCTCGCGAGCGCATCACTCGTCGCAGAAGGCGCGAAGCCGCGAACCCCCGGGGTCAGCTCGTCAGGGCGCGGCTGACGTCCCGGATCAGCTTGCAGAGGTCGTCCGGCGTCATCCGATCGGTCCCGACCCGCTGGACGTACGCGTTGACGATCTGGGCCGTGCTCGTGAGCACGGCCTGGCCGCCGGCGCCGTTGCCGCCGATGCCGCCCTGGAGGAGGCCGGCAGCGGGACGAGCCGTCGGGACGCTGCCGCCGTTGATCAGGTCGTGGATCTTGTGCTGGGTCGCCGGGGTGGCCACGGCCATCCCCCGCGCCCAGTTGTGATAGGTGCTGTTGGTCACGCCGAGGAGGTCCGCCACGCGCTTCTTCGGCAAGCCGTGGCGCTGCCGCCAGCCCTCGAGGTCGGCGAACGTGACGACCGTCCAGGCTCGCCCCTTGCCGCTCTCGTCAGCACTCGCACCGCCGTCGCTACGTCCGCCGCGTCTGCCCATCATCGGCTCCGAAAGTTTACCAACGGTACCTCACTCGGCCGCTTCTCGCAATGTTCTGTTGGTTCGACCAAAGTGAAAGCCGGGTCGACAACCCACGGAGCACGACGCAGGCGCAGCCGACGAGCCGCCCGGGGCCGGCCCCCGGATCCCGGCGCTCGGGTGGCCCTGGCGTAACCAGTCCGCAACGGTTGGATCGGCGCGGCTGGAGTGCAAGAAATGTTCTCGGGAGTGACGTGCAGGCGCCGTCCCCGCCCGAGCGGCGGGGGGCGGCGACCCCTCAGGGGCGCGCGCCGAGGACCAGGCCGATCGGCACGGAGTCGCCGTAGAAGTCGCTCTCCGTCCGCAGCTCCGCCTGGACGACCTCGTCGAGCGGCCGCAGCGTGCGCGCGTCGACGCCGCGCCGCTCCAGCCAGGCGCGCGCGCGGGCGCGCAGGTCGTCGGGGACGTCGCGCGAGCGGTCGCCGGTGCGGCGCGCGAGCTGCACGCACGCGAACGCCACCTCGTCGCCGCGCGCGTCGGTGGCGATCAGCCGCGCGAGCCAGCCGGCCGCCACGTCGGGCGGGACCAGCCGGTCGAGCGGGCCGTAGAGCGGCGCGCGCCCGCCGAGCCGCCCCAGCGCCCAGGGCCCCCAGCGGGGCGGCGCCTTGCCCTTCTCGAGCTGCTCGACGAGCAGGTCGCCGAGCTGCCGCTTGCGCCGCGGCGGGATCAGCTCGAGGCTCGCGACCAGGCGCCACAGCTCCGCCAGCTCCTGCTTGTCGGCCTTCTTCTGGCCGAGGAGCTGCGCCTGGATGCGCGAGAGGATCGCCTCCTGCTGCCCGGGCTTGAGCCCGCCGGCGACGCGGCGGAAGGCGACCAGCCACTCGAGGTCGACCGCCTCCTTGCCCGGGTGCGCGGGGCCCTCGAGGAAGACCTTCCACATGCTGCCCACGCGGTCGAAGTCGAGCGTGGCGCCGAAGCCGGGCCGCAGGCAGAAGCCGACCAGGTTCAGCCAGCGGGCCTCGTGGGCGGGCGAGCGGCGGCGGGCGGCCTGGTCCTCGAGGAGGGCGTCGAACAGGGCGCGGATCACCGGCACGGGCCAGGTCTCGCGGGGCCCGCCGAGGACCTCCTCGAGCTCCTTGCCCAGGCCCTCGAGCGCGCGCGCCTCGCTGGCCGGCTTCCGGAAGCGCGACACGGCGTGCTTCCTGGCGCGGTCGACCCGCTCCGGGTCGACCGCGCGCTCGCCCGCCCCGTAGGCGTCGGGGGGCAGCTCGCGGTCGACGGCGGCCAGGCGCGCCGACGCGGCGCCCGGCCGCTCGGGGCCCGCGTCGCGCGGGATCGGCCCCTCGCCCGAGGCGTCGTCGCGCGGGCGGGTGTCGAGCTCGAGGCGCCAGCGGCGGTCGGCGCCCTTCTCCTGCAGCCAGATCTCGAGCGTCCCCAGCTCGGTGTAGCGGGCCACGAGCTCGACCGGGATCGTGCGCTCGCGGCCCGTCGCGCGCTTGCCGGCGCGGATGATCGTGTGCAGCGGCGCCAGCTCCTCGAGCTGCTCGGGGTCGACCGGCAGGAGCGCGCCGGCCGCGTCGTCACGGCCGGTGGCCGTGTGGAAGGGGAACACGACCGGCGTGTTGGCGCGCACCTCGAGCGGGTGATCGGAGATCGTCACCACGCCGCCCTCCTCCAGGCCGCGCGGGATCAGGCACATCGCCGTCCGCTCGCCGCCGCCGGCGCGCACCTCGAGGTAGTAGGCGCGGCCCGCGCCGCTCTTGATCCGCGTCCCCTTGCCGCGGCGGACGAGGCCGTAATAGGCGGCGCCGTGGGCCACGGCCAGGTCGAGGTCGCTGCCCTCGAGCTCGCGCGGGCGCTCCTGCCACGAGGCCAGGACGTCGAGCACGCGCTCGCGCAGGGCGGCCGTCTTGAACACGCCGCCGTTGAACAGCACGTGGTCGACCCGGGCGAGCGGGGCGCCCGGCGGCGCGTGCCGGGCCAGGAACCGGCGCAGGTGGCGCGTGACGGCCGGGTCGGGCTCGTAGGGCAGCCCCAGCTCCTTGAGGCCGACCTTGCGCCGCGGCAGCGGCTCGTCGGCCGTGACGCGGGGGAAGAAGCCCTCGAGGACGGCCTCGAGCACCTCGGCGCGCCCGAGGTCCGTGCGCAGCGTGCCGCCGATCAGCCGCGCGCCGCGCCCCGTGACCACGATCGGCGCCGACTCGACCTGCCCCTCGAGGAGCTTCTCCTTCGCGTCGCGGCAGGCGATCACCAGGCCGGTCCACTCGCGCAGGTCGAGCTTCTTGCCCAGCCGCTCCTCGACGCGCCGAGCGAGCGCGTGGTCCATGTTGTCGCCGCCGAGCAGCAGGTGCTCGCCGACGGCCACGCGCTCGAAGCCCGGCGGCTCGACCTCGTCGTCGGCGCCGGCGACGGCCGGCGGCCGGTAGTCGGTGACGCGGATGAGCGAGAGGTCGGTCGTGCCGCCGCCCACGTCGCAGACGAGGATCGTCTGGCCGGGCGCCAGGACGTCGGGCCACTCGGCCTCGTGGGAGGCGATCCAGGCGTAGAGGGCCGCCGTCGGCTCCTCGATGAGCACCGCGTCCTCGAGGCCGGCCTCGTGGACCGCCTGCACGGTGAGCTCGCGCGCCACCTCGTCGAACGACGCCGGCAGGGTGACGACGACGTCGGCGCGCTCGAGGCGCTTCTTGTCGTCGTCGCGCGCCTGCGCGTGGTTCCACGCGTCGCGGACGTGCCGCAGGAGCGCGGCCTCGACGGCGATCGGCGAGACCTTCTGCACCTCGTCGGGCGCCCCCCAGGGGAGGATCGCGGCCTTGCGGTCGACGCCCGGGTGGCAGAGCCACGACTTGGCCGAGGTGATCAGCCGGTCGGGCGTGAGCGCGCCGCGCTGGCGGGCGAGCTGCCCGCACACGAGCGGCGCCGCCCCCTCGGGGTCCCACGGCAGCGCCACCTGCGCCCCGGCCAGCTCGTGGGGGCCGCGCACGTAGGCGGCCGAGGGCAGGGTGCGCAGGGGCCGCACGACGCCCGGGTCGGTGAGCTGCGGCAGGTCGAACGACCGCACCGCGCGGGCCAGCCGCCCCGACTGCCGGTCGACCCAGGCGAGCGCGGTGTTGGTCGTGCCGAGGTCGATCCCCACGACCAGCCGCGTGCGGGCGATCACGCCGGTCGGCATGCGCCGGCGCTGCGCGCTGCGGAGGGGGTCGTGGGGGTCTGACATGGGAGGCCTTTATACACCCGGGGCTCGGGCGGGAGGCGCGGCCCCACCCGGGCCGCAGTGTGCGGTCTACCCGCCCTCCCGCACGTTCCACTCCAGCCGGTAGCGCTGGCCGCCCTTCGTCACGCAGTGGACCTCGAGCGTCCCGACCTCGGTCACGGTCGAGCGCAGGGTCACCGGGACCGTGGCGCCGGCCGCCTGCCCCTCGGCGGGCGGCAAGGCGACCTGCAGAGGCGCGAGCTCGACCAGCTCGCCCTCGTCCCAGCGGTCGACGAGGCGCCCGGCCGGGTCGTCCTTGCGGGTCGTCGAGGCCAGGAAGCGGAAGTCGGCCGGCTCGCCGACGAGGAGGGCCAGCTCCTTGCCGGGCAGGTCGACCGAGGTCCCCTCCTCCATGCCGAACGGCGCCACGCACAGGGCCTTGATCGGCGCCGGGAGCCCCGGGACCGCCGGCAGCGTCGACTCGATGCCGATGTAGTAGGTGCGCGCCGTGCCGCCGCGGATGCGCACGCCGCGCCCGCGGCGCACGAGGCCGTAGTAGGCCGCGCCGCGCGACACGGCCAGGTCGAGGTCCTCGCCCTCGAGCACCTTGGGCGGCGCGCCCAGCCAGCCGGCGAGCGCGTCGACCGTGGCCCGCCGCAGCGGCGGCGCCTTGAACACGCCGCCGTTGAAGAGCAGCGCCGTGGGCTGCGCCTGCCGGCCGACGAACGCGGCGATGTGCCGCGTGATCGCCGCGTCGGCCTCGAAGGGCAGCCCCAGCTCCGAGAGGCCGGCGGCGCGGCGGCGGGTCGGGCGGTCGTCCTTGCCGCAGGCGGGGAAGAAGCCCTGGACGGCGACCCCCTCGACCTCCTCGCGGGTGAGCGTCGTCTTGAGCGAGCCGCCGATCAGCTTGCTGCCGCGGCCGAGGACGACGACGTCGGCCTGCGCGCGCTCCGGATCGCCGAGGAGCGCCTCCTTGGCGCCGCGCGCGGCGTGCCACAACGCGCGGCTCTGCCACGGGTCGAGGCCCTTGGCGCCGGCGGCCTCCAGCTTGCGCGCGGCCACGTGCGCCAGCGCCAGGTCCATGTTGTCGCCGCCGAGCAGCAGGTGCTCGCCCACCGCCACGCGCTCGAGCGTCAGGTTGCCCTGGCCGTCGTCGCGCACGGCGATCAGCGTGAGGTCGGTCGTGCCGCCGCCGACGTCGACGACGAGGACCACGTCCTCCTTGCCCACCTGCTCGCGCCACGCGTCGCCGCTGCGCTCGAGCCAGGCGTAGAACGCCGCCTGCGGCTCCTCGAGCAGGGTCACCCGCTCGAGCCCGGCCAGGCGCGCGGCCTCGAGGGTCAGCTCGCGCGCCTGCGGGTCGAACGACGCCGGCACGCACAGGAGCACCTCCTGCTCGCCGAGGGCCAAGGCGTCGTCGCCCTGGGCCATCGCGTGGTCCCAGGCGTTGCGGATGTGGACGAGGACCCGCCGGGCCGCCTCGAGCGGCGAGACCTTCGGCACCTCGTCCTCGGACGGCACCCCCCAGGGCAGGATCGCCTCGCGCCGGTCGACGCCCGCGTGGCACAACCACGACTTGTGCGAGCTGACGAGGCGGTCGGGCACCTTGGCGCCCTGCTCGCTCGCCAGGAGGCCGAGCACGGTCGCCGGCTCCGGCGGCTCGAACGGCAGGGCCCGCGCCTTGTCGGCCAGCTCCTGCCCGGCGAGGTAGAGGTTCGACGGGAGCTGCGGGCGCGCCTCGACGACGCCCGGCCGCACGAGCTGCGGCACGGGGAACACGGTCACGGGGCCCTTCTCGGCGCGCAGGTCGACGTAGGCCACGGCGCTGTTGGTCGTGCCCAGGTCGACGCCGACCACGAACGCCGGCTCGCGCGGGCCGCCCTTGCCCCTGGCCTTGGCGGCGCTCACAGCTCGACCTCCGCCGGGGCGAGCACGCGCGCGTCGAGCGTCTCGGAGACCGGGACGTGGACCTTCGTCGTGCGCCAGCCGTGGTGCATGAGGGTGCCCGCGAACGGCGGGTCGCCCTTGACCTTGCCCGTGAGCTGGATCGCGACCGGGTCGAAGCCCGGCGGGACCTCGACGTTCGAGCTCTCCTCGCCGGGGAGGATCGGCTCGAGGCCCAGCGCCTCGTCGAGGACCTTGCGGCAGCCGCGGTGGATGTCGCGCACGGCGGCGCCCACCTGCTCGTCCGAGTAGCCGTCGACGTCCTCCATGACGAAGTCGATGAACCGCCCGGCGCGCTGCAGCCAGCCGAGCAGCGCCAGGGCCCCGTCGTCGCGGGCGGCGGTCAGCTTGCCCTCCGCGCCCTCGCGCGCGGCCCGCGCCTCCTCGACCCGCGCCTGCGTCCGATCGACCTCGGCCCGGGCCTCGGCCAGGCGGCCGTCGAGCTCGGCCTTCTCGCGCCGCGCCGCCTCGCGCTCGCGTTCGAGGGCCTCGCGCGTCTGGCGCACGTCGGCCAGCTCCTTGCGCAGGTCCTCGACCTGCTGCCGCAGCTCGCCCGCCTCGCGGGCCAGGCGCTCGCGCTCCTGTCGCTTGTCCTCCGGCTCGGCCGGCGGCGGCAGGGCGCGCGGCGGCAGGCCGCGACCGAACAGCACGGCGAAGAAGCACTGGATCGCCAGGATCAGCCGCACCGCACGCTCCTCTCTCGGGTCCGAGCCCTCATCCTAAGGCGCACCACCGTCAACGGTGTGGCGTCCGGCTCCTCCTCACCCACGGGCCCCGGCGCTCGCGCCCACCTGTGGCGCGTCTCCACGGGCCGGGGCGCGTCGCCACGGGTCGGAGGCGTCCGGCCCGCGCCGTGGCGCGTCTGCCGGCGCCCCGCCGCACCGGCCCGCCTCGTGCTGAGGTCAGGGGCCGAGAGACCGCCCCTGGCCAGGCGGCCGCGCAGCGACGGCGCGGTCCCGCGCGGGCCAGGCGTGTCCCCGGAGGGAGGCTCCATGGCTCCACGCGCGTCCCTGTGGGCGGCGCCGCTCGCGGCGCTCCTGTTCGGCTGCACCGGCCCCGCGCTTCCTCCGGCCGACCTGACCGCCGGCTACCCGGGCCGCCCCTACACCGACGGCGCGTGGGAGCGGCCGGCCCGGCCGGACTGGCCCGGCCGGCCCTATCCGGACGGCGCGTGGGGTCAGCCGCGCCCGGGCAAGTCGCGCTTCGGCGACCCGGACTGGCGCTACGGCGAGTTCCGGCCGCGGCACGTCGACCCGGACGTGCTCCTGTTCAACCCCGACGTGCAGGAGCAGATCGACGACTCGCCGGCCGGCGTGCGCGTCTCCGAGTTCCCGCGCGGCCGGGACAACACGCGCCTGTTCGTCGTCGTGTCGAGCGAGGACGACACCAGCCCCGGGCCCACGCCGGGCGGGGGGATGGCCGTGATCCGGGTCCCGTTCTGACGGCGGCGAGTCCTGTCTAGACCGCGCGCGCGCCGCCGCGGCCAGCATCGTCGGCCGCAGCCGTCGATCACACCTCGCGCGCGGCGGCGTAGCGCGCCAGCCAGGCGCGCTCCGCCTCGGTGAGCAGCGCCTGATCGAACAGCCGCTCGTCGAGGCGCGACGTCGTCAGCGGCACCACGTCGAGGAACCCGGGCGCGCCGGGCGCGGCGGCCAGCGTGACCAGGTTCTCGATGCGCACGCCGCCGAAGTCGGGCAGGTAGACGCCCGGCTCGATCGAGAAGACGTGGCCCTCCTCGAGCTTCACGGCGCCATTGGGCGAGACGCGCGGCGGGAACTCGTGCACGTTGATCCCGACGCCGTGGCCGGTGCCGTGGTTGAAGTCGAGGCCGGCGGCCCACAGCGGGGCGCGCGTGATCGCGTCGAGCTGGTCGCCGCGGGCACCGACGGGCAGGCGCGCCGACATGCCGGCGACCGCCGCCTTGAGCACGAGCGTGAAGTACCGCCGCTGCTCGGCGGTGGCCTCGGCGTGCGAGCCGGCGAGGAACGTCCGCGTCAGGTCGGTGGCGTAGCCCTCGGCGTAGTAGGCGCCCGTGTCGAGGAGCACGAGCTCGCCCGCGCGGATCACGCGCTCCGGGTCGGGCGTGCCGTAGTGGATCACGGCGCCGTTCTTGCCGGCGGCGGCGATCACCTTGAACGAGAGCCCGGTGGCGCCCGAGGCCCGGAACAGCCGCTCGACCTCGGCCGCGAGGTCGGCCTCGGTCACGGGCTCGCCCGCGTCGACGCGCCGGTGGACGTAGGCCTGCGCGGCCTCGACGACGGCGTCGGCGCGCGCGAACGCCGCGCGCATGGCCTTCAGCTCGGCCGGGTTCTTCTTCGCCTTGAGCGCGGCGACGGGGCTGGGCACGGGCACGGGCGTGGCGCCGCGGGCGCGGATCGCCTGGACGACGTCGGCGGTGACGCCGTCGGGGTCGTAGCCCACGCGGCCGGCCGGCAGGGCGGCCGTCCAGTCGGCCGGGTCGACGAGGCGCAGGGCCGCGCCGCGCGCCGCCAGCACCTCGGCCGGAACGCGGGCGCCGTCGAGCGCGACGTGGACCGCCGCGGGCGTGAGCACGCCGATCCCGCGGAAGGTGGCCTGGTAGGGGAAGTCGTCGCCGCGCAGGTTCGTGACCCAGGCCAGCTCGTCGAGGTGCTGGACGACGAAGCCCTGCACGTCGTGCTGGCGCAGGGCCTCGACCGCGCGGGCCACCTTCTCGGCCACCGTCAGGCCGACCGCCGCCTCGTCGACCCCGCGCACGGGCCGCTCGGGCGCGGCGATCGGGCCGCGGGCGCGCTCGAGGAGCGAGGGCTGCGTGGGCACGAGCGCGGCGCCGGTCGCCTGGAGCGCCTGGGTCAGCTCCTCCAGCTCCTTGAGGGCGAAGCGGTCCGGCTCATAGGCCACGCGCCGGGCGCCGTCGGCGACGACCTTCTTGACCAGCGCGAAGAGCGCGGCGCGGATCGACGTCCCGAGCGGCACGCGCTCGACCGCGAAGGGCGTCCCCGCCAGCTCCTGGTCGCCCTGGAGGTAGTAGCGGCCGTCGACGACGACCCAGGCCGCGTCGCGCGTGACGAGGGCGTCGCCCATGCTGCCGGTGAAGCCGGTGAGCCAGGCGCGGGTGCTCTCCTCGAGGGGGACGTACTCGTTGAGGTAGCGGTCGGTCGAGCGCACGATCACGGCGTCGAGCCCCTCGGCGCGCATGAGGTCGCGCACGGCGGCGACGCGCTGGGTGGTGGTGGCGGCGCGGGCTTCGACGATCACGGCGACCTCCAGGGGCGTCCAGGCTAGCACGGCCAGGGACGCGTCGAAGTCGGCGGGCCAGGGTGGTACGATCCGCGGGTCCCGGGACTCACCCCGGTCGATCGTCACGCGAGGGGCGTCCGCGGCGCGGGCGCCCCTCGGCGCTCCGGAGGTCTCAAGGCGGGCGAGCGGCGGCGCACCTCGCGACCCGCCGCGTGGCCGCTCCCCCTATCATGGGCGCCCATGCCCGCCGCCCCCGCCGCCGCGCCGCCGTCGTTCGAGCGCGCCGCCGCCGGGCTGTGGCTGCTGGGCCTCCTCCTGCGCCTGGGCGCGATCGGCCACGGCGCGGTGATCAGCCGCGACGGGATCGCCTACCTGGAGATCGCCCGGTGGGCGCTCGCGGGCGACATCGACGCGCTCCTGCGCGCGCACTACCCGCCCGGCTTCCCCGCGGCGCTGGCGCTGCTCGCGCGGCCGTTCGGGTTGGGCGAGACGTCCGGCGCGGTCGCGGCCGCGCTCCTGAGCTCGCTCGTGGTGCCGGCGACGATCCTCCTCGTCGCACGCGCCGCCGGGCGGCGCGCCGGCCTGTGCGCCGGCCTCCTCGCGGCCGCGCTGCCCGGGTTCGTGACGATCGGCGCCGAGGTGCTCTCGGACGGCCCCTACCTCTCGGCGCTCGCCTGGACCCTGGTCCTCGCGCGGCGCCTGCACGAGCGCGGCGGACCGGCCGCGGGCCTCGGCGCGGCGGCGCTCGGCGGGCTGGCCTACCTGACGCGGCCCGAGGCGCTCGTCGTCCTCGGCGCGACCGCCCTGGGGCTCCTCGTCCTGCCGCGCCCCGGCGAGCGGACGGGCGCGCGCGCGCGGCTGGCCGACCTGGGCTGGCTCCTCCTCCCCGGGCTCCTCGTCGTCGTCCCCTACCTGCTGGCGATCCGCGCGCACCCCGTCCTCGGCGGCGTCGAGGGGGCGGGCCGCTTCAAGCTGACCCTCAAGCAGGACCTGCCGCAGCTCCTGGCGGCGGCGCACCCGGCCCTCGTCGCCGGCAACGCCGCGCGCCTGGTCGGGCGCGCCGCGGTCGTCCTCGCCCCGGCGCTGCCGCTCGCGCTCGCCGGCTGGGCCGCGCGGCCCTGGACGAGCGTGGCGGGGACGAGCGCGCCGGGGCGGCGGCTCGGCGTGTTCCTCGCCCTCGTCGGGCTGCCGCTGCTCCTCGCCTTCGCCGTGGTCCGCCCCGACCCGCGCTTCGCCCTCCAGCTCGCCCTGCTCGCCGTGCCCGCGGCCGGCGCCGGGCTGGCGCGCGCCCTGCGCGCCTGGCCGCGGGGCGGACGCGTGGCGCTCGTCGTCCTGGTGCTCGTGTGCGCGGCCGGCGGGCTGCGTGACCGTCACGAGCGCAAGGCGACCTACCGCGACGTCGGCGCGCTCCTCGAGGCCGGCGGCGCCCGGCGCGTCCTGGCCGAGGACACGCGCGCGGCGTTCTACGCCGGGGCCGAGGCGACGCCGCGCCTGTCGCCGGAGGAGGAGCAGGACCCGGCGGCGATCGTCCGCCGCGCGACGACCGAGGGCTTCGACGCCCTTGTGCTGGTCGCGCGCACGCCCGAGCAGCAGGCGACCTCGCGGGCGGTGGCCGAGGCGCTCGGCGTCGAGCCGGAGACCGTCGAGCGCGCCGGCGCCGAGCCGCTCCACCTGTTCTGGCTCGCCCGGTGACGCCGGTCAGCGCCTGCGTGGTCACGTGGAACGGCGGCGAGCGCCTCCTGCGCCTCCTCGCGTCGCTCGACGGCTGCCACGAGGTGGTCGTCGTCGACAACGCGTCGAGCGACGGCACGGCCGACCGCGTCGCGGCCGCCCACCCGGGGATCCGGCTCGTGCGCAACGCCGAGAACGCGGGCTACGCGCGGGCGATGAACCAGGCGGTCCGGGCGGCGACGGGCGACCTGGTGCTCCTCCTCAACGACGACGTGCTCGTCCCTGCCGGGGCGCTCCCGGCGCTCGTCCGGGCGCTGGAGGCCGCCCCCGGCGCCGTGGCCGCCGGCCCGCGCCTCGTGGGCGAGGACGGGCGCGAGCAGACGAGCGCCAGCGGGGTGCCGACGCTCCGCGGCCTCCTGCACCGGGTCTCGCTCCTGCGCTGGACCGGCGCCTTCCGCGCCGCCCACCACGCCTGGCGCCGGCCGCCGGTCGCCGAGGGGCCCGTGCCCGCGCTGTGCGGGGCGGCGCTCCTCATCCGCCGCGAGGCGCTCCTGCGCCGGCCGCTCGACGAGGGCTTCCCGTTCGGGCTCGAGGACGCCGACCTGTGCGCGCGCCTGGCGGCCGACGGCCCCCTCGTCTTCGCGCCGGGGGTCGCGCTCGTCCACACGGGCGGCGTGGCGACCGCGGCCAACCTGGCCTTCGCCTACCGCGGCTTCGAGGTGGGCTACGCGAGGTTCCTGCGCCGGCACCAGGGGCGCGGCCCGGCGGCGCTCTACAAGCTCCTGGTCACGCTCGACCAGCCCGCGCGCGCCCTGGGCACGGCGCTCGAGGGGCTCGGGCGCCTGCTCGTGGGACGCAGGGACCGCGCCCGGGAGAGCGCCCGGCGGCTCGGCGCGATCCTGCGCTTCATGGCGACCGGCCTGCCGGCGCTGTGGTGGGCGTGAGCGTCAGCCGGGGTAGGCCGCGACGATCCGATCGAGCGCCCGCACGAGCGTGGGCAGGTGGGTCTGGTCGAAGACCAGGGTGAAGCGCAGCACGTTGCCGTCGCCTGGCCGGTCGCACACCTCGCAGCGCGCCTCGAAGTGGCCTCGCCCGTCGCCGGACACGTCGATCTTCAGCGCGCCCTCCAGGGTGTCGAACGTCGCGCCCTGATCGAGGTGGTCATGGAGCCGCCGGACGCTGTTGCGGAAGCGGACGAAGTCGTCCGCCCGCAGGTCGGCCTCGACGAGGCCGGAGAAGGCGCCGGCCTGGAGGTCGATCACTGCCTTCAGCCAGCCGCGGTCCCAGGGGTCGCTGGCGCCGGGGTGGCTCCAGCCGAGCGGGCGGACGATCAGGCGCTCGCGCTCGGTCCCGCCGAGAAGCAGGGCGAGGTCGTCGTCGTCGTCCACGAGCAGAGCCTACGCCCGCGCCTCGACCCGCGCACTCCCGGCTATCCTGTCGCCCGTGAAGCCGCTCCCGCTCGCCGGCCAGCCGAGCAGCCCGGTCCGGATCGTGGCCGTCGTCGTCAACTACGGCACGCCGATGAAGGCCGCGACCGCCGCCCGCTCGACGGTCGAGGGCGCGCGCCGGGCCGACGCGGTGGTCGTCGTCGACAACGGCGGCGCCAACGCCGACCTGCTCGCGACCGCGCTGCCCTTCGCCCGCGTCGTGGCGACGCCGCGCAACCTCGGCTTCGCGGGCGGGGCCAACGTCGGCCTGCGCGCGGCCCTGGCCGACGGCGCGGACGCCGTGCTCCTCGTCAACAGCGACGCCGCGCTCGCGCCGGAGGCCCTGGCGCGCCTGGCCGAGGCGCTGCGCGCGCCGGCGGGGATCGTCGGGCCGGCGCTCGTGCGGGCGCGCGACGGGCGCCTCGAGTCGCTCGGCCTCGACGTGTCGCCCGGCGGCGGGCGGATCGTCGAGGTCGCGCGCGGCGCGCCGCCGTCGCTCGCCGGCGGGCCGCCGCGCCGGGTCGCGGCGGTGTCGGGCGCGGTCATGCTGCTCTCGCGGGCGGCCCTCGAGGTCACGGGCGGCTTCGACGAGCGCTTCTTCCTCTACGTCGAGGACGTGGACCTGTGCCTGCGCGCCGCGCGCGCCGGGCTCCACACCGTCGTCGTCCCCGAGGCCAGGGCCCGCCACGAGGGCGCGGCGACCGCCGGCCGCGACCACCCGGCGCGCCTCTACTACACGGCGCGCAACCACCTGCTCCTGGCGCAGGGCCAGGGCGCCGGCCGGGGCACGCTCCTGGCCGCCGCCGGGCGCGAGCTCTGGCGCGCCGCCTGGCTCGCCCCGCGCTCGGGCCTGGCCGGGGTGCGCGCCGCGGCGGCGGGCGTGCTCGACCACGCCCGCGGGCGCACGGGCGCGCGGTGACGCCGCCGACGATCACGGTCGTCACGCCCAGCTACCAGCAGGGGCGCTACCTCGACGCGGCCATGCGCAGCGTCCTCGACCAGGGCTACCCGCGGCTGGAGTACGTCGTCGTCGACGGCGGGAGCACCGACGAGAGCGTCGCGGTGATCCGCCGCCACGCCGACCGCCTCGCCTGGTGGACGAGCGGCCCGGACGGCGGCCAGGCCGACGCGATCAACCAGGGCTTCCAGCGCACGACGGGCGAGGTCATGGGCTGGCTCAACAGCGACGACCTGCTCCTGCCCGGCGCGCTGGACCGGATCGCCCGGGCGTTCCGCGACCCGCGCGTGCAGGCGGTGTGCGGCTGGCGCGAGCTGATCGACCAGGACGGTCGACCGGTGTCGAGCATGGCCTTCCCGCAGCCCACGCCGGCGGTCCTGCGCACGCGCCCGATCCTGCCGCAGGAGACCGTCTACTGGCGGCGCTCGCTGTGGGAGCGGCTCGGCCCGCTCGACGCGTCGCTGCGGTTCTCCATGGACACCGACTACTGGTTGCGCATGCTCGAGCGCGGCGTCGTGCCGCGGCTGATCCGGGCCTTCCTGGGCGTCTTCCGCTGGCAGCCCGAGCAGAAGAGCGCCCTGCTCCTCGACGTCGCGCGCGAGGAGAACTCGCGCCTGTTCGGCCGCGCCAACGGCGTCGAGCGCGTCGACCCCGACGCGCTCAGGAAGCAGCTCCCCTGGGGCTGGCGCACGCGGCTCAAGCTCTACCGCAAGGCGACGAAGCTCGGCCTGCTCGGGCGCACACGCGTCCCCGGCTAGTGATAGCCTCCCGGGCGAGGGGTCCATGACCACGTCCGACGACGACGCGCCGCGCCGCTCGGTCGCGCGGCTGACGAAGGTGCACGGCGGCAAGCTGCCGCGCGCGATCCGGGTCGAGGTCCTCGCCCACGGCCAGCGCGCGGTCCCGCCGCTCCTCGACCTCCTCGCCGCCGGGCCGCCGCTGGCGGCCGCCCACGCCGGCACGCTGCTCGGCGCCCTGCGCGCGCCCGAGGCGATCGGGCCGCTCCTGGCGGCGCTCCCCGACAACGACGGCGCGGCCGCCGGCCTGGCCGCCATGGGCACGATCGCGCTCGAGCCGGTCCTCGAGGCGCTCGGCCGGGCCGGGTCGCAGCCGGAGCGGGAGCGGCTGCTCAACGTGCTCGCCGGCGCCGGCGTGCGCGACGAGCGGATCGCGGCGGCGCTCGTCGAGGGGCTCGAGCGCAGCCCGCGGACGACCGCGTCGATCGCCGCCCGCTACGGCGACCCGCAGGTGATCGACCGGCTCGAGGCCCTGTTCCACGCCACGACGCCGACCGACCAGGACACGGCCGAGCAGGTGATCGAGCTCGGCGTGGCGATCGTCGCCGCCGGCCGCTTCGGCGACGCGCACCTCGACAAGATGAACGCCGCCTACGAGGCGCTCGGGCAGGCGCTGAAGGCGCTGCGCGGGGGCGACGATCACGAGCACGTCGAGGAGGGCGAGGACGACGACGACGACGACGACGACGACGACGCGCTGGCCGGCGCGGAGCCGTCCGAGCCCGGTCGCAACGAGCCCTGCTGGTGCGGCAGCGGCAAGAAGTTCAAGCGCTGCCACGGGGCCTGACCGCGCTCACCGCTGGTCTGCGAGCGAAGCGAGCGGATCGAGCGGTGGCGCGCATCCCCGAGCGGAGGCCGCGAAGCCGCCCGAGCGAGGGCGGCAGGTGCCTCAACTGCGGATCGGAGCATCGAGCCGCTCGCCCGGACTGGACATCAATCAGAACAAGCGACGGCCGCTGTGAGCCCCCGCTCAGGGCGCGGTGTGCTGGCGCAGGAAGGCCCAGATCGCCTGCGCGTCCTGCGCCGAGACCGTGTGGCCGCCCTGGAACTCCTCGTACTGCACCAGGTGGCCCGCCTGCTGCAGGCGGTCGCGGTCGGCGCGGCCGGCGGCGACCGGGACGACCTGGTCGCCCGTGCCGTGGCGGATCGCGACCGGGATCCGGCGCGCGACGAGGCCCGGCCAGATCCCCTGGGCGATCGCCGTCTGCATGGAGCCGGCGCTGATGCCCAGCCCGGCGAACACGTTGGCGTTGGCGAGGACGACGGCGTAGCCGAAGTGCGCGCCGGCCGAGAAGCCGTGGTAGTAGGTGCGCTTCGTGTTCACGTTCCAGGCGGCCCTCGCGTCGCGCAGGACGGCGTCGAGGACGGGCACGTCGATGTCGAAGCGCCAGCCGCCGTTCTGGTCGTGGTCGCGCAGGTCGACCACGATGAACCCCTCGCTCTGGGCCAGCGCCTGCCAGGGCTGGAGGCCCATGTTGGCGGCCAGCACGAGCGGGATCGGCGAGGCCGGGTCGTAGGTCGTGGGCACGTAGGCCGTGTAGCTCACCTGCACGGCCGGCAGGCCCTGCGGCTGCGCGGTCACCGTCCGCGTCACCAGGCCGATCCCGCCGCCCGTGCCGCCGCTGCCCGGACCGGTCGCGGGGGGAGGCGTCGGGGTGGCCGGCGCCCCGCCGGGGCCGGGGCGGGCGAGCATCCAGGCGAGCGCCTGCGCCGGGTCGATCGCGGCCGAGAGGCCGACGACGGTGTGGCCGACGCCGGCCGCCGGGGCCCAGCGCACGTCGTGCCCGCGCTGGGTCAGGAAGGCCTGCGTCTGCTGGGCCGCGTTGAAGAAGGAGTCCTGCGAGCCGCAGGCGAGGTGCACCGGGCGCCGCTGGGTCGTCGGCTGGATGTCGAACGCGCCCCAGCCGTAGCCCAGGATCGTCGTCGTGGCCAGGCGGGGCGACCGCAGGCCGACGGCGCCCAGGAACAGCCCGCCGTCGCTGAAGCCCAGGCCGTGCACGTGCGCCGCGTCGACGCGCCACGTGCCGGCGACGTCCTGGTCGAGGAGCGCGAGGACG
Organism: Planctomycetota bacterium; assembly: GCA_019636275.1. Lineage (GTDB taxonomy): Bacteria > Planctomycetota > J058 > J058 > J058 > JAMLIC01. Next base: position 38,965 of record JAHBXY010000057.1, read on the forward strand.
TCGGCGAGCTCGGTCTCCATCTCCGGGAGGTCGTTGTTCGGGTTGCCGCTCCACACCGGGAACGACCGGAACGGGCTCCGCGTCGCCGGCACGAGCAGCAGCGCGCCCGCCTGCTCCGCGGCGCTCACCCAGCCCGACACGCGCAGGGCCTCGAAGAAGTTGCGCGACGTGTCGCCCGAGCCGTGCAAAGCCACGACCAGCGGCAGGGCCCGCCCGGCGTCGTGGGCCGCCGGCACGTGCAGGACGTAGCCGCGGCCGGCGAACGTGCGCTCGAACGTCCCTGTCGGCGCGCCCGGCTGCGGCGTCGCGCTCGACGGCGTGGGCGAGGTCGTCCCGGAGGTCACCGGGGCCGCCGTCGCGCCGCGCGACGACCCGCCGCCGCCGCCGTTGCACCCGATCGCCAGCGCGGTCACGCCGGCGAGCACCGTCCAGGTCGTCATTCTCACGCAGCACCTCTCTCGAACCCGGCGGCCCCGTGAGCACGGCCCGCTCCGGCGGTGTACCGGTCGTGCAAAGCCGCCCAACCCGAAGCGAGCGCGACACCTGCGATCGCTCGCGCCGCCGTCGACCATCCGGCGAGCGCGGGGCCTACGACGTCGCTGCGCACGACGTGCGCGCGCCCGACGCCCCGGAGCGGCCTGCGCGTCCCGCGGCCTGGTCGGGTGCTGCATCGAGGAGCAGCGCCGCCCGTCGTCCTGACGCAGAGAGGGCTTATGCTCGCGCGCATGACCGAGCAGGCCGGCCCGCCGGATGTCCGCGAGCGCCTCGAGGCGACGCTCCGTCGTGGCCGCTGGCTCGTCGTGCCCCTGCTGCTGGCGGTCCTCGTCCCGCTGACCTCGCGGGCGCTCACCGACCCCAAGGGCGACACGCGCTTCTACGTGCGCGCGGCCGACCGCTTCGTCCAGGGAGTGCCGCTCTACCGCGCCGCCGACGGGTCGACGACGAGCTACACCTACCCGCCGCCCTTCGCCGCCGCCTGCGTGTGGACGCTCGCGTTGCCCTATCCGGCCGTGCGCGTCGCCTGGCTGGCGCTGATGACCGCGTGCGCCGTCGCCGCCGCCGCCGTCGCGCTGCGCTGGCTGCGCGAGGCGGGGCCGCCCGGCGGCCGCCCGCACCTCGTGCTGGTCCTCGCCCTCGTGCCGCTCGTGCGCTTCGGGGTCAACGACCTCGCCCACGGGCAGACGAACTGGCTCGTGGCCCTCCTCGTCGCCTCGGCCCTGCTCTGGCTGGGGCGCGGCAAGGACGCCCCGGGCGGGGCCTGCCTCGGCGCCGCCCTGGTGATCAAGCCGACCGCCTGGCCGCTCCTGGCCTGGCTGGCGCTGACCGGCCGCGGGCGGGCCCTCGCGGCCGCCGCCCTGACCGCCGCCCTGGCCATGCTGCCCGTCGTCCTCCGCTACGGCCCGGCCGGCGCAACCGGCGAGGCCCTGGCCTGGCTCGAGGCCATGCCGGTGTTCGCCGACCTCGAGGCGCGCGCGCCGGGCAACGCCTCGCTGGCGTCGACCCTGCACCGGCTGGCCTCGGGCGCGACGACGAAGGAGGGGCTCGCGCCGCTCCTGCTGACGCTCCCGGCGGACGCCGCGCGGCCCTGGGCGCGCGCGGCCGCCGTGCTCGCCGTGGGCGCCGCGTTCGCGTGGCTGCTGGCCCGCCGGCGCGGCGCGCCGCTGGCGCCGGCGGCGCTCCTGCCGCTGGCGGCGCTCCTCTCGCCGGTCACCTGGAAGGCGCACCTCGTGGGCCTCCTGCCGGCGACGCTCGTCGTCGGGCGCGCCCTGGCCGAAGGCGCGCCCGACCGGCGCGCCTGGCTGGCCTGGGGCGCGCTCGTGGCGCTCCTGACGCTCTCCTCGCGCGGGCTCCTCGACCTCACCTGGGCGGAGCCGTGGGGGAGCACGACGGCGGGGCTCGCGCTCCTGTTCGCGCTCAGCGCGTCAGCGTGTCGAGCAGCCCCAGCGCCCGCTCGTAGCGACGCTTCGCCAGGTTGAACTTCCGGTCCTGGAAGAAGCCGTTGCCCTCCTCGAGCTGCTCGACGGCGCGGGTGTAGGCCGGCTTCCAGGTGAGGCCGCGGTCGTTGACGTCGCGCTGCGCCGCCTCGATCCGCGCCCGGAGCTGCTCGCAGACGCGCATGTCCTGCGCCGGGCCGAGCGAGGCCTCGACCGCGCGGCGGAAGCGCCAGGCCGCGTCGGTGTAGGCCTGCACGGCGCCGTCGGCGTCCTCGCGGTCGAGGGCCGCGTCGCCCGCGGCCTGCGCGGCGCTGCCCCGGGCGAAGTCCTCGGCGGCGAAGTCGCGCGCCCGCTGGGCCACGCACTCGGTGTGCAGGTTGTGCACGCGGGCGCGCAGGGCGAACGCGTCGCGCAGGGCGGGCGCCTGCTCGAGCACGCGCGCGAAGCGCTCCTGCGCCTTCGTGTAGAGCTCGCGCGCCTGCGGGTACTCGCCCTTGAGGTAGTGGCTCTCCGCCTGCGAGTAGTCCTCCTCGGCGGCCCGGTAGCTCTGCAGCCGCTGCTGGGGGGTGAGCGCCGACGCGGCGCGCGAGCGCGTCTCCTGCGCCTCGGTGCGGGCGATCCCCACCGCCTCCTTGCCGCTGCCGGTGCGCCCGGCGAGCCGGTAGCCGGCGGCCGCCTGCTCGAAGAGGACCAGGGCGTCCTCGTAGCGGGCGCGCTCGAGCTGCGCGCCGCCGCGCTCGAACAGGTCGCGCGCGCGGCCGAGCTCGGCCGGCGCGAAGCGCTCCGCGCTGCGGGCCATGGCCTCGACGCGGGCCGCCTCGGCGCGCTGCCGCGCCTGCAGCGCGTTGACCATGCTGAAGGCCGCCGTGAAGGCGTTGCGCGCCTGGTCGAGCTCTCGCCGCGTCGCGGGGAAGTCCTCCTCCTGGCGCGCGGCGTCGCCGCGGGCGAGGGCGGCGTCGCCGCGGCCGACGACCTCGGCGACCGCCTGCTGGGCGGCCTGGCCCTCGAGCTGCGCCGCCGCGGCCTGGACGCTCTGCCGCGCCGTGTCGACCTCGCCCCGCGCGCGCGCCAGCTCCTCGAGCGCCTTGTTGCGGTGGTGCTCGACCTTGGCCGCGAGGTCGCGGTCGTCGGGCGCGAGCGCCAGCGCGCGCCGGTAGGCGAACAGGGCGCCGGGGTGGTCGCCCACGCGCGCCGCGCTGGCGCCGAGGGCCTCCATGCCCTGCACCTGCTCGCGCACCCGGCGCCGCTCCTGCTGCGTCTCGAGCTCCTGCAGCTTGGCGCCGATGTGCGCCCCCTGGTAGCCCGCGTCACGCAGCTTGCGCAGCCCCTCGCGGTAGAGGCGCATGGCCTCCTCGAGGTCGCCCGTGCGCTCGGCCTCCTGCGCGGCGCCGAGCCACTGGCCGAGCCGCGCCGTCTCGATGCGCGAGGCGATCACCGCCGGGTCGGCGACCGCGACGCCCAGGCCGAACACGAACTCGGCGAACGAGGCCTCGCCGCTCTCGATCAGGTGGTCGCCGAGCGCCAGGACCGCGTGGCGCTTCTCGGCCAGCGCCTCGGGGTGGTCGGGGTCCTGGTGCAGGACCTGCTCGAGGGTCAGGATCGCGTCGTAGTAGGCGCGCCGCTGCTCCGCCGGGTCCTCGAGCCGCTCGGCGCGCGCGAGGTGGCCGCGCGCGAGGTCGAGCGTCGCCTGGCGCCGCTCGAGCGCCTCGCGTCGCCGCGCGCTCGCGTCCTGCCAGGCCAGCACCGCGCCCGTGCCCAGGAGGGCGGCCACCAGGCACACCACGCCGACCGGCCCGCGGTGGCGCCGGACGAAGCGCGCCGCCTTCTGCGCCGGGCCGGGCGGCCGGGCGAGGACGGGCTCCTCGGCGAGGAAGCGGCCGAGGTCGTCGGCGAGGTCCCGCGCCGTGGCGTAGCGCTGGTCGGGCTGCTTCTCGAGCGCCTTGAGGCAGATGCTCTCCAGCTCCAGCGGCACCTGCGGGTTGTGCTTGCGCACGGGCACTGGGTCGTCGCGGACGACCTTGAGCATGATCTGGTGGATCGAGTCGCCGTCGAACGGCGGGTGCCCGGTGAGCATCTGGTAGAGCGTGGCCGCGAGCGAGTAGACGTCCGAGCGCGGGCCCACGTCGTCGTGGCGCCCGGCCGCCTGCTCGGGCGACATGTAGCAGGGCGAGCCGAGGGTGAAGCCGGTCTGCGTGAGCTTGCGCTCCTCCTCGTCGCCGGCGAGGTCCTTCACGATGCCGAAGTCGGTGATCTTCGGCTCACCGGTGTCGCGGGCCAGGAGGATGTTGTCGGGCTTCACGTCGCGGTGCACGACGTCGCGCTCGTGGGCGTGGTGCAGGGCCAGGGCGATCGCGCGGGCCACCTGCGCCGCCTTGCGCACGCCGACGCCCTCGTCCTTGATCACGCGCTCGAGGCTGGGGCCGTCGACGAAGTCCATGACCAGGTAGGGGACCCCGCCGTCGCTGCCGGCGTCGTAGACGCGCACGACGTTGGGGTGGTCGAGGCGCGCGGCGATCTTGGCCTCGCGCTGGAAGCGGGCCAGGGCCTCCTCGGAGCTCTGCACGCGCGCCGTGAGGACCTTGACCGCGAACACGCGCTCGAGGTCGGGGTGGCGCGCCTTGTAGACGATCCCCATGCCGCCCTGGGCGACGCGCTCGAGGACCTCGTAGCGGCCGACGGTCGTCGGGTCGCGGAAGGGCGCCCGGCCGCGCGCGGCCGGGCTCGGCGCGCTCGCGGACAGCTCGGCCGTCTCGGCGTCGGGGGCGGGCGCCGGGGCTGCCGGGCGGCTGGCGGCGCCGCGCGTGGGCTCGTCGCCCGCGGCGAGCTCGTCCTCGACCTTGTCGTCAGAGGCCGAGGCCGATGCTGTCGGCGGCGCGCCGTCCTCCTTGCGCCGGGCCATCTTGGCCATGCGACGCACGAGGCTCACCTTGGGTCGGTCGATCACCCCCTTGAGCAGGAGGAGCTCGGCCAGATCCTTGTCGGGGTGGTAGCGCCGGCCCCACTCGCGGATGTCGTCCAGCTCGCGGGGGCTCGCGAGGCGGTTCCCGAGGATGACCTTGGACAGCGCCTCGTCGGTGGCGTTCACACGCGTCCCCCCCGCCCGCGTGGAGCCGGGACCGGACTGAAGATAGCACCCTGCTGCTACCATCGCCCGCATGCTGGGCCGACTCCTCGTCCTCGACCTGACCCGCCACCTGCCGGGGCCTTACGCCACGCAGGTGCTCGCGGACCTCGGCGCGCGCGTGATCAAGGTCGAGGCGCCGCCCCACGGCGACCCGACGCGGCACCTGCCGCCGCACGGGCCCGACGGCGTGTCGGCCTTCTTCCGCGCGCTCAACCAGGGCAAGGAGAGCCTGGCGCTCGACCTCAAGCACCCGCAGGGGCCGGGGCTGCTCCTCGACCTGGCGGCGAAGGCCGACGTGCTGCTCGAGGGCTTCCGTCCGGGCGTCCTCGAGCGCCTGGGCGTGAGCCCGGCCGCCTGCCAGGCGCGCAACCCAGGCCTCGTGTGGTGCTCGCTCTCGGGCTTCGGGCAGGAGGGTCCCGCGCGCGACCGGGCGGGGCACGACATCACCTACCAGGCCTACTCGGGCGCCCTGTGGCTGAACGCGACCCCGGGCGAGCGGCCGCCGCCGCCGGGGCTGCAGGCGGGTGACATGCTGGCGTCGCTCGCCGCGCTGACCGGCGTGCTCGCCGCGCTCGTCGAGCGCGCGTCCACGGGCCGCGGGCGGGTCGTCGACGCGTCCATGCTCGACGCGCTGGTCTCGGTGCAGGGCCCGCACCTCCTCAGCCACCTCGCCGGCGCGCGCGCCGGCCCGGGCCTCGGCAGCCTCTCGGGGGCATTGCCCTGCTACCGCCCCTACGCCTGCCAGGACGGCAAGGCCGTCGCCTTCGGGCCGCTCGAGCCCAAGTTCTGGGAGACGTTCTGCGACATCGTCGGCCGGCCCGACTGGCTCGGGCGCCAGTTCGACCCGACGCTCCACGGCGACCTCGAGGCGCTGTTCGCCTCGCGGCCGCGCGACGAGTGGCGCCTGATCCTCGAGGAGGCCGAGGTGTGCCTCGCGCCCGTGCTCGACTACGACGAGGTCGTGACGGACCCGCAGGTCGTCGCCCGCGGGCTCGTGACGCCCGAGAAGGTCGCCCCGCCCGTGCGCTTCGCCGGCGTGCCCCTGCCGGGGCCGCGCCCGGCGCCGGCGACGGTGGGCGCGCACACGCGCGAGGTCCTGAACGACGTGCTCGGCCTGGACGAGGCGGCGGTCGACGACATGCTGGCCCGAGGCGTGGTGTCCGGTGGCGCCTGAGCCGGCGCACGCGATCGCCCGGCGCGCCGCGGTCGGCGGGGTGTGCGGGGGGCTCGCAACGTGGCTGATCTTCGCGGTCCTCGCGCACGTGCTTCATGACCACGCTTGGCGTCCGGGGCCGTCCGAGCTCGTGACGACGTTGGGCGTCACCGGCGCCTGGTGCGCCCTGCTCGTGGCGACCGTCGCCCTCGTCCGGCGCGCCCGGCTCCGGCTCCGGCCACCTCTCGTGGTGGCGGTCGCGTGCAGCGTCGGCCCGATCCTCTTGTGGGTGGGCACCTGGGTCCATGTGCTGGTCGAGGGCATGGGACCCGAGCGGGCAATGGCCATGTTCGGCGAGCTCGCGGAGATGCTGTTGTTCCGGCACCGCCAGGAGGCGCTCGCCTGGTACGCGAGCACCACCCTCCCCTTCGTGGTCCTCGGCCTCGCGCGCGCGCTGGGCCCCCCGCGCGGTTGGCTCGAGGCGCTCCTCGCGACGCTCGCCGGCGTGGCGGCGGCGGCCTCGCACAACGCCCTCGACCACGTACCCACGTGGTTCCGCGCCGCGCTCGTGGCCATGCCGCTGGCCGCAAGCCTGGGCCTCCGCCTGGCCGACCGCCTCGTGGACCGCTTCTTCCCCCCGCCCGCGCCCCCCGAGGGCGACGCGCCGGCCCCGCCAGCGATCGGGTAGTGTGTCCGGCCCGACAGCCGGAGGAGGACGAGCGTGGCCGACCAGGCGGTGATTCTCGACGCGGTGCGCACGCCCATGGGCAAGAACGGCGGGCAGCTCGCGCAGGTGCGCGGCGACCAGCTCCTGGCCGAGTGCCTGAACGGCCTCGCGCGGCGAGGCGCCCTCGACCCGGCGCAGGTCGACGACGTCGTCGGCGGCTGCGTCACGCAGGTGCAGGAGCAGGGCGTGTGCGTGATCCGCCAGGCCGTGCTCGCCGCCGGCTGGCCGATCGGCGTGCCGGCCGTGACGCTCAACCGGCTGTGCGGCTCGGGCCAGCAGGCGGTGGCCTTCGCGGCCATGGAGGTCATGTCGGGCCAGGCGGCGCTGACCGTCGGCTGCGGCCTCGAGAGCATGAGCCGCGTGCCCATGGGCAGCGACGTGGGGACGTTCAACGAGCGCCTGACCGAGCGCTTCGACATGGTCCCGCAGGGGATCTCGGCCGAGCTGATCGCCGAGCGCTGGGGGATCACGCGCCAGCAGGTGGACGAGTTCAGCTACGAGAGCCACCGCAAGGCCCTGCACGCCATGCACGAGGGCCGCTTCAAGAACGAGGTCGTCCCGGTCGAGGTGCGCGAGAAGGGCAAGGTCGTGCGGACCGTGACGCAGGACGAGGGCCCGCGCGCCGACACGACGGCGCAGAAGATCGGCACGCTCAAGCCGGCCTTCAAGCCCGACGGGATCATCACCGCCGGCAGCTCGTCGCAGATCACAGACGGCGCGGCGGCCGTGCTCCTCGCGTCCGAGAAGAAGGCGAAGGACCTGGGCAAGCGGCCGCGGGCGCGCGTCGTGGCCCACGCGCAGGTGGGCGTCGACCCGACGATGATGCTCACCGGGCCGATCCCGGCCACGCGCAAGGTCCTCGACATGGCGGGGCTGAAGCTGGAGCAGATCGACCTGTTCGAGGTCAACGAGGCCTTCGCGTCGGTCGTCCTGGCCTGGCAGAAGGAGGTCGGCGCCGACCCGGCCAAGGTCAACGTCAACGGCGGCGCGATCGCCCTCGGCCACCCGCTCGGCGCCAGCGGCGCGCGCCTGGTCACGACGCTCCTGAACGAGCTCGAGCGCCAGCAGCTCCGCTACGGCCTCGTGACCATGTGCATCGGCCTCGGCATGGGCACGGCGACGATCATCGAGACCTGCAGCTGAGCGATGCGCTCGCGAGGGGCGGGCGATCGGCGTGAGCCCGGGCCGGCACGAGTGTCCCGTTCCGCCCGTCGCTGCGATGGTTGGTGCGCTCTCGGCGTGAGCCCCGGGCCGGCACGACATGTCCCGCTCCGCCCGTCCCCATCGCTCGCGCTGGCGGGCTAACTTGGCGTCGGTTCGCGGTGGAGTGATCTCGACGATTCGAAGCTCGAGGGGGCCGTGGGCGGTAAGAGGTCGAAGAAGCCGGCGCCGCCGGAGCCGCACGCGCTGCGCCACTCGCACGAGGGGCCCGCGGCCTCGCGCGCCTTCGGGGCGGGCGTGGTCTTCGCCGGCGCCGTGGTCGTGGCCCTCGTGATCGGCGCCAACCTCCGCCACCCGCTCCCGCTCGCGGCGGCCGTCGCGGCCTTCCTCATGGGCGTGGGGACGGTGACCGGGATCCTGGCGCGCGGCCGGCTGGCGGCCTGCCGCGCGCTCCTCGACCACGAGCACTGGGAACCGGCGATCGTCGAGCTGAAGCGGCTGCACTCGTCGCGCCGCGCGGTCGCCGACGAGGCGGCGTACCTCGTGGCCCTGGCCTACGACCGCCAGGGGGCGCGCACGCTGGCCCTCGAGAGCTACCGGGCCTACCTGAAGCGGCACAAGCGCGGGGTGTGGGCCGTCGAGGCGCGCGTGCGCGCGGGCGAGCTCGAGGCCGCGCCGCAGGTCAGCTCGCGGCCGGTCGAGGTGGCGCTCAACTGCCCCTTCTGCAAGGCGGACGTGGCCGAGGGCGGGACGACCGTCGAGTGCGGCGGCTGCGGCACGGCGCACCACGCTGGCTGCTACGAGGAGCAGGGCGGCTGCGCCGTCTACGGCTGCCAGGCGAAGACCGCCCGCGCGCGCGTCCGGGGCTGAGTGACCGCGCTCACCGCTTGCTCTGCGAGCGAAGCGAGCAGATCGAGCGGTGGCGCGCATCCCCGAGCGGAGGCCGCGTAGCGGCCGGAGCGAGGGCGACAGGTGCCTCACTGCGGATCGGAGCATCGAGCCACGCGCCCGGACGTGGACATCAGAACAAGCGACGGCCGCTGTGAGGGCAGAGCCCCGGCCGGAGACGTCGCGCCTCGGTTCCTCGCGCCTGCAAGCGCCTCGAGCCGACGGGTTCGAGCCCACCAGGGCGCGAGACCAGGCCCTGTCTTCAAAGATTCGAACTTGCACGCGACACGCCCAGCCACGGGTGGAACGGAGCAGCCAGCGAGGCGAGGCCGCGGAGGCCGAGGCGAGGAGGCGCGCGCGCGGCCGATATCGATCGCCGGATCCTATCGGCCGCGCGCGCGCCGCCTTGCCCGGCATCCGCGGCCGCAGCCGTCGTTCACACTACAGCCCGACGCGGCGTCGGCGCACGAAGCCGATCGCCGGCTGGGCGCGCGACGGCACCTCCCAGTCGATCTCCGAGAGCTGCCGCGCCAGCTCCTCCACGCTGCTCACGCCGCCCCGCTCGCTCCGCTCCATGGCCCGCCTCCTCCACCTCCCCGATCGGTCGGCGGTGGGGGCGGGCTTGAGCGCCCTGCGACGACGAGCGCGCCCACGGCCAGGGCGCCGAGCGCGGCGAGCGCGACGCCGGGCCACCACCACCAGGGCGCGTAGACGAACGTGACCACGCTGGCGCCGGCGGGGACGCGCACGGCGCGGAACACGACGCCCGCGCGGGCCGTCTCGACCGGCGCGCCGTCGACCTCGGCGCGCCAGTCGGGGTGGAAGGCCTCGCGCACGACGAGCCAGCAGGGCGCGTCGGCCTCGACCGCCACCTCGATCCGCTCGGCCTCGAAGGACCGCACCTCGACGCGGGCCGCCGCCGGCGGCGCGCCGGGCGTCGCCCCGGCGGCGCCCTCCGGGCCCAGCACGACGCGCGCCCACGGGGCCCAGGGACCCTCGAGCAGGCCGTCGATCGCCGCCGGGAGGGTCGCGGCGGGCGCCGCGACGGTCACGCAGTAGGCCCAGTCGGGGCAGGCGAGGTTCTCGACCAGCGCGATGTCCGGCGTGACCATGGCGACGACCGGCAGCCCCTCGCGCTCGGCGGGCGTTAGCGCCTCCAGGTCGGCGCGGCGCAGGAGCAGGAGGGCCACGTCGAGAGTCGCCAGGCGCGGGGGGAGGGGGAGGCGCCAGGTGCGGGGGTCGGCGCGCAGGGCGGCTCGGGCGCGCTCCTCGACGGCCTCGAAGGCGATCGCCGCCCGGATCCCGAAGCGGTAGGGCGCGTTGGCCTGCAGCAGCGCGCCGAGGAAGCGGTCGTGGACGTCGCGCGGCGTGAGCCCCTCGACCGCCGGGAGCGTGGCCCCCTGGAGCAGCCGGGCGGGGTTGGCCTCGTAGCGCGCCGGCGACCCGGGCGGCCGCGCCCGCGCCGCCAGCGCCGATGCCAGCGAGGGCCGCGCGAGGACCGGCTGCCGCGTCGTCTCGACCCCCGGCCGGTAGGCGGTGAGCAGGTCGAGGGTCAGGAGGCCCAGCGCCAGGGCGACGAAGCGGCGCGGCCCGAG
>JAHBXY010000058.1 GCA_019636275.1 Planctomycetota bacterium
TTTAGTCAGAGCGCTTCGAGCGTGACGCTCCGCTCGCGCGGGGCGGCGCGCGCCACGCGCACGAGGAGCCGGTCGCCCGGGCGCGGCGGGGGCGACGGCTCGCGCAGGGGCAGCTCGCGGTCGACCTCGGGCACGTAGACGGTGAGCCCGCCGCGTCCGTCGACGCGGCTGACGACGGCGTGCAGCGGCTCGACCCGCCGCGCGAACCAGTCCACCAGCCAGTAGCGCTCGCGGTCGTCCATGGCCCGCTGGGCGCGCTTCTCGGCCGCCTCGACCCCGCCCTTGAGCCGCTCCATGGCGGCGCGGTCGTAGGGCGCCGGCGCGCCGGCCAGGTGCGCCACGAGCTGGCGCTGGGCCAGGAGGTCGCTGACGCGGCGGATCGGCGACGTCCCCTGGACGTAGGCGTCGACGCCGAGCATGCGGTGCGGCCCGGGCTCGACCGAGACGATCGTCGGCGGCAGGCCGCGCCGGCACAGCGGCGCGTAGAGCGGGTCGGCCGGGTCGTGCGCCGGCGGGCGCACCGCCTTGGGCTGCGTGCGGAACAGCGCCGGCAGGCTCGCCTCGCGCAGGGCGCGCCCGAGCTGCGCGTTGAACAGGATCATCAGCTCCGACACGGCGAGGTGCGAGCTCGACTCGACGCGGGTCGACTTCACCTGCGGCGCCCCGTCGGGGCCGACGCGCATCTTGAGCTGCGGCAGGCTGAGGAGCACGGCGCCGCGGCGGCGCCGCGCCTCCCGCAGGGCCGCCGCCGCGCGGACCGCCGGCTCGAGGGTCGCCGCGGCCTCGCCGCGCGGCTCCTCGTCGTAGCCCAGCCGGGCGCCCACGCGCACGACGGAGGTCGTGAAGCGCGCCTCGGCCACGTCGCCCGCGGGCGTGATCCGCGCCACGAGGCTCACCGCCCCGCGGTCCTCCCCGGCCACGAGGCTGGCCCGGTCGCCCAGCGCCGTCGGCAGCATGGGGACGACGGCCTCGGCGAAGTAGACCGAGGTCGCGCGGCGCAGCGCCTCGCGGTCGAGCGGGCCGTCGGGCGCGACGAGCTCCGTGAGCCTCGCGATGTGCACGGCGACCCACACGTCGTCGCCCTCGGGCCAGGCCGCCAGCGCGTCGTCGACCTCGCGCGTCTCGGGGTCGTCGATCGCCACGGCGAAGCGCCCGCGCAGGTCCTCGCCCGCGGGGGCGGGCCCCGGCGCCGCTGCCGCCGCGAGGACCGGCTCGCCGAACTCGAGCGGCAGGCCGAGGCGGTGCGGGGCCTCGTTGACGTGCGCCGGCAAGGCGCCGCCGCGCTCGAGCGCGGCGAGGACCGCGTCGGGCCCGTCGAGGCCCAGGCGCCTGGCGAGGTGGCGCGACCAGGCCGCCTCCGGCGCCTGGTCGCCCTGAAGGGCGTAGGCGCGCAGGGCCTCGAGCCGCGCCCGCGCCGCCGGGTCGTCGGGCGCCTCGGCCAGCCCGCCCGGGAGCGCGCGCCGCGGCTCCCACCAGGCCGCCAGCGCGTCCTCCTGCCGCCGCTTCTCCGCCTCGCGCGCGCGCTGCTCGCGGATCCGCGTGCGCGTCTCGGCGTCGAGGCGCACGACCTCGCCCTGCTCGACGCGCAGCCCGGCCGTGATCCAGCCCTCGGGGCCGTCGAGCGCCGCGACCAGCCGCGCGACGGCCTGGTCGCTCGCGTCGCCGAAGTAGAGCGTCGCCAGCTCGCCCAGCGTGTAGCGGCGCTCGTCGGTCAGCGCCGCGTCGAGGAGCGCCATGTCGAGCGCCTCGGCCCCCGCGGTCAGCTCGCGGCGCAGCGCGCGCAGGCGCTCGCGCAGCACGGGCGGGTCGTCCGACCGGAGCCGCGCGGCCAGGACGTGCAGGGTGCGCGAGTGGCGCAGCCGGTGCACCTCGCCCTGCTCGTCGATCAGGACCGAGTTCTTCGGCCCGGCGCCGCGCACGGCGCCCAGGCCCACGCCGTGGCGGTCCTGGAAGAAGACCACCTGGAGCTCGTCGGGCATGGGCGCATTGTACGGCCGCGCACGCCCCACCGGCGCTTGCCCTCGCCGCGCGGGGCGCGGACGATCCGGCCATGATCGAGCCGGACCGCCGCCGGGGCGCGGGCCCCACGTCCTACGACGACGAGTGGACGACGCGCCGCTGCGAGGCCTGCGGCCTCGAGGTCGACGACCCGCCGCACACCATGCACCCGGACCTCGTCGCCGGCCTGGAGGACCTGGCCCGGCTGGTCGTCGCCGGCGCGGCCGCGCCCGGCGCCCCGTGCCGCGCGTGCGCCGGCGCGACGCGGGTCGTGGCCGTGCGCCGCCACACCTTCGTGCGCGAGGCGGGCCGCGACCTCGTGCTCGCCTGGAGCGCCGCCGCGCCCGACGGCGTGGCGCTGGCCTGGTCGACGGCGGCCGGCGACGAGCCGGCCGAGGCCGGGCCGGCGCTCGACGGGTGGCTGGCCCGCGATGCGGCGCTGCGCCACGTGCAGGCCTGCCAGGCCGTGTTCCAGGACGGGCGGGCGCTCGCGGCGGCGCGCGGCGCGGCCCGCTCGCGCGCCTCGAGCCGGCCTACCAGGCGCGGTTCGTGCCGGGCACCGGCGGGCGCCAGGCCGTCCTCATGCGCCGCGGCGTCCCCGGGCTGACCCTCTGGGACGTCGAGCAGGGCGCGCCCCTGCGCCGCTGGGAGGAGGTCGCCGGGGCGCGCCTCTCGCTCTCGCCCGACGGCGCCCTGGCCTACCTCCTGGCCTCGAACGGCGTCGTGCGCGTGCCCCTGGACGGCGCGCCCTGGTCGGTGCCGCTCCTCACCACGGGCGGCCTCCGCGCCATGGCGCTCGCGCCCGACGGCCGGACCCTGGCCACGGGCGACAGCCTGGGCGTCGTGCGCGTGTTCGAGGTCGATGCCTGGGTCGAGCGCCTGGCCCTCGCGCCGCTGACGACCCCCGTGCACCTGCTCGCGTTCACGCGCGACGGCCGCCTGCTCGTCGGCAACTACGGGCAGCTCGAGGAGAACCGGGGGCCGATGGTCCGGCTGGTCGACACGACCACCGGCGCGCCCCTGCGCGAGTGGCCGCTCGTGGGCTCCGCGACCGCGATCTCCCCTGCTCCCGACGGCCGCGTCGTGGCCGTGGGCACCGGGCTGGGCCGGCTGTTCCTCCTCGACCTCGAGGGCGAGCGGCCGCCGCGCGTCCTGCGCGGCGAGCGGCGGCGCGAGGACCAGGCGTCGATCGCCGAGCCGCGCGCCAGCGACCAGGAGCTCAACGGCCTGGTCTTCTCGCCCGACGGCCGCTGGCTGACGGCGGCCTCCGGGCTCAACGGCATGGGCGAGCTGACGCTCTGGGACCTCGAGGCCGGGCGCGAGGTGGGAGGGCGCGCGCTCGTCGGGCGCCCCGTCGAGGCCCATGACCTCGACGCGGCCGACGACCCGCGCGGGCTGGGCCGGCGGCTCCTCCTGGCCGCCGGCGCGGGCGAGGTCGAGCTGTGGCTCTGGGCCGAGGAGGGGGAGGACCCGCGATGAACGACGACGGCATCTCGCGCCGCGACCTGCTGCAGGCCGCCGGCCTGGGCGCGGGCGCCCTGGCGGTCGCGGGCCTGGCCCGCGGCCAGGAGCCCGCCCCGCCCTACACGGGCCCGGGGCCGAACCCCTACTGGGGCTCGGTCGGGCCGCTGGTCGTCCTGCCGCAGAAGGCGCCGCTCATCCAGCTCACCGACCGCCCCGTGCAGCTCGAGACGCCGCGCCACTGGTTCCTCGAGCCGATCACGCCCAACGCCGCCTTCTTCGTCCGCTGGCACCTCGACCCGCACCCGACGTCGGTCGACCTGTCGCGCTGGCGGCTGGCCGTCGAGGGCCACGTGGAGCGGCCGCTGTCGCTCTCGCTCGAGGACCTCGTGCGCCGCGACGACGTGACCGAGGTCGTGGCGGTGAACCAGTGCTCGGGCAACTCGCGCAGCCGCTTCCAGCCGCGCGTGCCGGGCGCCCAGTGGGGCAACGGCGCCATGGGCTGCGCGCGCTGGACGGGCGTGCCGCTGCGGGCCCTCCTGCGCGACGCAGGCGTCAAGGCCGGCGCCGTGCAGGTCCAGCTCGAAGGCCTCGACCGCGGCCAGGGCCCGCCCGAGCTCGGCTCGGGGCGCTACCGGAAGGCGCTCGACCTCGAGGGCGACGCGCTCGACCGGGCCCTCGTGGCCTTCGGCATGAACGGCGAGCCGCTGCCGCTGCTCAACGGCTTCCCGGCGCGCGTGGTCGTGCCGGGGCTCTTCTCCACCTACTGGGTCAAGGCGCTGGCGCACGTGCGGGTCCTCGACCGGCCCGACGACGGCTTCTGGATGGCCCGCGCCTACCGCGTGCCGCTGACGCCGCGCGGGTCGACGACCCCGGCCGAGGCGGCGGGCGCGACCACGGCGCCGATCTCGACCATGCCCGTGCGCTCCTTCCTCGTCGCGCCGGACGGGAGCGCCAAGCTGCCGGTCGGGCTGCCGGTCGTCCTGCGCGGGCTGGCCTTCAGCGGCCGCGGCGCGGTCACGCGCGTCGACGTGTCGACCGACGGCGGCGCGACCTGGCGCCAGGCGCGCCTGGGCGAGGACCTGGGGCCCTACGCCTTCCGCGCCTGGTCGGCGCCCTGGACGCCCGCGCGCCCGGGGCGCACGACGCTCTGCGTGCGCGCGCAGGACGCCTCGGGCGAGGTCCAGGGCGACGCGCCGGTGTGGAACCCGGGCGGCTACCTGTGGAACGCGATCGAGCGCCAGGAGGTGGTCGTTGGCCCGGCGTCCTGAGGCGCTCCTCCTCGCGCTCCTGCTCGCGGGCTGCCCCGGCTCGCCCCCGACCGGGTCGTCGACCGGGTCGTCCTCCGGGTCGTCGGCCCCGCCGTCGCTCGTGCCGCCGGGCGCCCTGGCGCAGCCGCTCTCGCGGCTGCCTGACGAGGGCCCCGTCTACGCGATCGACCCGCTCCCGGCGCGCACCCCGCCGCTCGTGCCCGGCGCCGGCCGCGACGCCCTCGTCGCCCACTGCTCGACCTGCCACTCGACGGCCTACGTGAGCCTGCAGCCGCCGCTGCCCGAGGCGGCCTGGCGGGCGACGCTCGACAAGATGCAGCGCACCTACGGCGCCGGCGTCCCCGAGGCCGCGGCCGAGGAGGTCCTGGCCTACCTCGTCGCGCACTACACGCCGGAGACGATCGAGGCCGCCTACGCGGCGCTCGCCGGCGCCCCGGCGGGCGGCGCCGACGTCGGCGCGCGCACCTACGAGGCCGCGTGCGCCCCCTGCCACCAGCCGGACGGGCGCGGGCTGCCGGGCGCGTTCCCGCCGCTCGTCGGGCACGCGCCGGCGCTCGCGGCCGCGCGGCGCGAGCACCTCGTGCGCCTGGTCCTCTTCGGCCAGCAGGGGCCGATCCAGGCCGGCGGGCAGCGGTTCGACGCGGCCATGCCGGGCGCGGGCCACCTGACCGACGAGGAGCTGGCCGGCGTCCTGAACTACGTCACGCGCGCCTGGGGCAACGACGCGCGCCTCCCGGCCAGCGCGGCGCCGTTCGCGCCCGAGGAGGTGGCGCGCGCCCGCGCCAGGCCGCTGACGCCGCGGGAGGTCCACGCGCAGCGAGGACCGTGACGGTCACCGATCGATCTCCTTCTCACGCAGGCGCGCGTCGACGGCGCGGCTCAGGCGCTTGTACTGCGCTCGGGCCACCCGGCGGGCCTCGGCGTCGCGCTTGCGGTCGGCGAAGGCCTGCTCGCGCTGGAGCCGGGCCCAGGCCTCGAGGCGGTCGGGGTCGAGGGTGCCCTCGTCGACGGCCGCCTGCACGGCGCAGCCGGGCTCGTGGCCGTGGCCGCAGTCGCGGAAGCGGCACGCGCGCGCCAGGTCCTCGACGTCCGCGAACACCACCTCGACGCCGCCCGCGTCGCCCGTCCACAGGCCCAGCTCGCGCATGCCGGGCGTATCGATCACCGCGCCGCCGCCGGGCACGAGGAACAGCTCGCGCGCCGTCGTCGTGTGGCGGCCCTTGCCGTCGACCTCGCGCACGCCCCCGATCTCCTGGCGGTCGGCCCCGAGCAGGCGGTTGGTCAGGGTCGACTTGCCCGCGCCCGAGGGCCCGAGGAGCACGGCCGTGCGCGCCGGGCGCAGGAGCGCGCGCAGGTCGTCGAGCCCGTCGTCGTCGTCCAGCCCGACGCCGACCCCCGGGACACCCGGGAGGGCGGCGGCGGTGTCGGCGAGGAGGTCGGCCGCGTCGTCGACGAGGTCGCACTTCGTGAGCACGAGGACGGGCGACGCCCCCGCCTCCCAGGCCAGCGCCGCCGCGCGCTCCAGGCGGCGCGGCTGCACCGCCCGGTAGCCGTCGGCCCCGGCCACGAGGAGCACGAGGTCGACGTTGGCCGCGACAGGCTGCGCGCGCGGCCGCGGCCCGGGGTCGCGGCGCACCAGGCACGAGCGCCGCGGCAGGACCGCGTGCACGGTCGCCGCGCCCTCGGCCGGGCGCGCCGTCACGGCGACCCAGTCGCCGGTGATGGGCAGGTCGGCGCCGGCGTGTCGCAGCCGGCCCGTGACCTGCGCCGTGAGGTCGCCCGCGGCGCTGGCCACGCGCCAGCGGTCACGATGCTGAGCGAGGACCCGGGCGGGCTGGCACCCGGGCGGCAAGAGGCGGTCGAGCGTCGCGTCCCAGCCGAACGCGAGGAGGTCGTTGGACAAGGTGTTCCCTGTTCATGTGTGAGGTGAGCCCGCGCGTCTCGCGCGCGAGCGTGTCCTGGACGTCGGTCGGCGCGTCGCCCGTCGTCAGGCGAGCGATCACGCAGGGGGCTGCGTCGACGTGCGCGCGGACGCGCGGCGCCCGTACGCCGCCGGAGGCGGGGCGCACCGGTCGCGGTCCCGCCCGGAGGCGGGGCGCACGTGACGACGATCAGCCCGTGCGCCGGGGCGGCGAGGACGCGCGCGCGGCGAGGCGCGGCGTCACGTCGAGCGCGGGGGACGCGTCAGGGAGGGCGACGGTCCAGAGGTGGCGTGGCCCGGCAGGGCCAGGGACCTCAGCGCGCGACGGCCGGGGAGGCGGCGCAGAGCACGGCAGCGAGCGAGTAGGCAGCCATGGAGCACCTCCTGTCCGGGGACGCCCCAGTCTGCTCGCCGCCCCCGCGCCGGTCAAGGCCGCGCTGGTGACGGGACACGCGCGCCCCGCCGGGCGCGCGTGTCCCGCGCCGCCCGCGGCGTCAGGGCTCCTCCGACGGCACGCGCCATGAAGCCTCGTCCGGCAGAGGAGGTCCGCGATGAAGGCCGTCGTGTTCCACGCCGTGGGCGACATCCGCCTGGACGACGTCCCCGAGCCGAAGCTCGAGCAGCCGTTCGACGCGATCGTGCGCATCACCGCCAGCGCGATCTGCGGGACCGACCTGCACATGGTCCGCGGCACGCTGCCCGGGATGAAGCCCGGCACGATCCTCGGCCACGAGGGCGTGGGCGTCGTCGAGGAGGTCGGCCCGCAGGTGCGCAACCTCGCGCCCGGCGACCGCGTCGTCATCCCGTCGACGATCGCCTGCGGCTGGTGCGTCTACTGCCGCGCCGGCTACTTCGCCCAGTGCGACATCGCCAACCCCCACGGCCCCCTCGCGGGGACGGCGTTCTACGGCGGCCCCGAGGACACCGGCCCGTTCCACGGGCTGCAGGCCGAGCGCGCGCGGGTCCCCTACGCGCACGTGAACCTCGTCAAGCTCCCCGACGTCGTCACCGACGACCAGGCCATCCTCCTCTCGGACATCTTCCCCACCGGCTACTTCGGCGCGGAGCTGGCCGAGATCGAGCCGGGCGACACCGTGTGCGTGTTCGGCTGCGGCCCGGTCGGGCAGTTCGCGATCGCCAGCGCGCGCCACCTGGGCGCCGGGCGCGTCCTGGCGGTGGACCGCATCGGCACCCGCCTGGAGATGGCCCGCGCGCAGGGGGCCGAGGTCATCGACTTCTCGCGCGAGGACCCGGTCGAGGTGCTGCGCCAGCTCACGGGCGGGATCGGCCCCGACCGCGTGATCGAGGCGGTCGGCGTCGACGCCGAGCGGCCGCACGCGGGGCCCGGGGCGAAGAAGGCCGACGAGCAGGCGGAGAGCTTCGAGGAGGAGCTGCAGGCGGTCGCGCCGGAGCGCGCCGGGAGCGCCGGGTTCCAGCCGGGCGACGCGCCGTCGCAGGCGCTGCGCTGGGCGGTCGACGCCGTGGCCAAGGCCGGGACGCTGTCGATCATCGGCGTCTACGGCGAGGCCTCGGACCGCTTCCCCATCGGCGCCGCGATGAACAAGAACCTGACCGTGCAGATGGGCAACTGCAACCACCGGCGCTACGTCCCCATGCTGGTGGAGCTGGTCGCCGCGGGCGGGCTCGACCCGAACCACGTCCTGAGCCGCCGCGAGCCGCTCGTCGATGCGCTCGAGGCCTACCGCTCGTTCGACCGCCGCGAGGCCGGCTGGCTCAAGGTCGAGCTCCTGCCGCAGGAGGGCGCGGGCCCCGAGGGCGCGCCGAAGCGGCGCGGGCGCGGCCAGCCGGCGGCGCGGCGGGAGGGGGACCAGCCCGCCTCGAGCGGGTAGAAGGAACACGTGGGGCCCACCTCCGACGCGACGACCGAGGCGAGCGCGGGACGCTCCCGCGTGCTCCTCGTCGAGGACGACGCGGGGATCGCGGAGGTGCTCCGCGCGCTGCTCGAGGCGCGCGGGCTGGCGGTCGACGCCACCCCGAGCGGGCTCGATGGCCTGGTGCGCGCGGCTCGCGGCGGCCACGGCCTCGCGCTCCTCGACATCGACGTGCAGGACCTGTCGGGGCTCGGCGTGACGAGGGCGGTCGGCGACTTCAGCCGCGCGCCGCTCGTCGTCATGTCCGGGCGAGAGGGGGCCTGGCGCCGCGAGGCCCTCGACGCCGGGGCGACGGCCTGCCTGCCCAAGCCCTTCGACCCCGCCGCGCTCGAGGTCGTGATCGACGCGACGCTCGCGTCCGGCCAACCGCCGGCGCCGTGGCCCGGCGACGTCCGGGCCTTGAGCGCCGACGACCTGGAGCGCCTGGCCCGGCTCGGGACCGAGGCGCTAGACACGCTCCCGTTCGGCGCCATCCGGCTCGACCGCGACGGGCGGGTCGCCTCGTTCAACGCCTACGAGCGCCGCCTGGCCGGGCTCGAGCCCCAGGCGGTCGTCGGCCGGCGCTTCAGCGAGGTCGCCCCCTGCACGCAGGTGCAGGCCTTCGTCGAGGCCGTCGAGCAGGGGCGGGCGGCGGGCAAGCTCGACCGGGTCCTGCGCTTCGTGTTCCCGCGCCGCGGCGCCACATGCGTCGTGTCGGTGCGCCTCTACGTGGACCCCCCTTCCGGGCAGCTCTGGCTGTTCATCGCCCAGCGCCCCCCGGCGCCCGGCCCCTGACTGGCCCGACGACTGGCCTGACGGCGGCGGAGCCACTACGCTCCAGGTCGGAGGCAGGGGGTTCATGTCGACCGTCTCGGGCGACGACGACGCCACGCTCGTCGAGGCGGCGCTGAGCCGGGGCCTCTTCAGCCAGGCCGAGGCCGAGGAGGCCCTGCGCAAGGCGCGCGCCGCCCGGCGCCCGGTGGCCGACGTCCTGGTCGAGAGCGGCCTCCTGGCGCCGAGGACGATCGACTCGCTGCGGGCGGACCCGCGCACGCAGGCGCGGCCGACGCTCTCGAGCCCGGCCCCGCCGCGGGAGCTCGGGGTGCCAGGTCGGCTCGGCGAGTACGAGCTCGTGGAGAAGCTCGGCGAGGGCGGCATGGGCGCCGTGTACCGCGCGCGCCAGGGCGCGCTCCAGCGCGAGGTGGCCCTCAAGGTCGTCGCGCCGCAGGTGGCGGCCGACCCGGAGTACGCCGAGCGCTTCCTGCGCGAGGCGCGCGCGGCGGCCAGGGTCAGCCACCCGAACGTCATCACGATCTTCGACGCCAAGCCGATCGACGGCCGCCTGGTCATGGCCCTCGAGCTCATGCCGGGCGGCGACGCGGCGCAGCTCCTGCAGCGGAGCGGCGGGCGGCTGCCCGAGGCGCGGGCGCTGCGCCTCGTGCACGACTGCGCGCGCGGCCTGGCGGCCCTGGCGAAGGCCGGGCTGGTGCACCGCGACATCAAGCCGGCCAACGTGTTCATCGCGCAGGACGGCACGGCCAAGCTCGCCGACCTGGGCCTGGCGCGCTCGCGCTCGGGCGACGACCGCATGACCAACAGCGGCGTGATCGTCGGCACGCCGGCCTTCATGGCCCCCGAGCAGGCGGACGGCAGCACCGACCTCGACGTGCGCACCGACATCTATGCCCTCGGCGCGACGCTCTACCAGCTCGTCACCGGGGAGCCGCCCTACACGGGAACGTCGGCGATGGTCGTCGTCTCGAAGGTCCTCACCGCGCCCGTGCCCGACCCGCGCGACCTGCGGCCGGACCTGTCGCCGCTCACGGCCGAGGTCATCGCGCGCTGCCTGGCCAAGGACCGGGCCGACCGCCCGCGCACGGCCGAGGAGCTCGCGCTGGCGCTCGAGAAGGCCCGCCGCGCGCTCGGCGCCGGCGCGTCGTCGCGCCGCGCCGCCGTCCAGCGCCGCCAGCCGGGCGCCGCCGGCGGCGCACCGCCAGCCGGCGCACCGCCGGCCAGAGCCGAGGGGCCGGCGCCGGCGCTCGTTCTGGGCGGGGTGGGCGCGCTGCTCGTCCTCCTCCTCGGGCTGGCCGGGCTCCTCGTGAGGAGGTCGCCCCCCACGCCGCCGCCGCCGCCGCCTATCGCGACCCACGCCCCGACGAGCACGACGCCCGTCGCCGCCCCCGAGCATGCCGCGGACACGCCGACCGAGCCGGCCGAGCCGGCCGAGCCGCCGGCGTCCGTCCCCACGCCGGTGGAGCCGGCCGAGCCGCCAGCGTCCGTCCCCACGCCGGTGGAGCCGGTGAGGGCGACGCCCCCGGCGGTGGACAGGCAACCTCCTGCGGCGCCGCACCGTCCGCCGCCGCCCGACGACCCCGCGGGGGTCCGCACGCCCGACGAGCCGGGGCGGTCACCGGGGCGGCGCGTCCGCGCCGCCTTCCAGCGGTTCCTCCTCCGCCCGGGCGAGATCGCCTTCGACGTCAGCCCGGCTGCGGACGCGCCCGCGACGGTGTCGCAGCCCCATGCTCGCGGCGAGCTGCGCAGGATCGACGGCGGAGCGCGATCGTTCGCTCGGGCGAGCTTCAACGCCGGCGAGGTCTCGGTCCCGGGCGTGCTCGTCTACAAGGTCGGGGCTCGGGTCGAGCGCGTGGTCACGCGCAAGGACCTCGAGCAGGCGGGCCATGGTCCCCTCGTGCGCCAGGGCTTCACGAGGCCGGGCGGGGTGTTCTGCGAGCTCGGGCTCCGCGCGGACCAGGGCCACTGCCATGAAGGTGTGAAGCTCGAGGACACGGCCTGGCTGAGCCTCGTGTTCGGAAAGAGGGAGGTCTTCGGGCTCCTCCGCGCGGTCGGGAAGCCCCCGGCGGTCCCTGGTGCCGTGGCGGAGCGGGAGCGGCTGGACCTGGCCCGCCGCCAGGAGCTCGGGTTCCAGGCGTACCGGCCGCCCGGGGGGCGCGACCCCGGATTCGTCGTCGAGCCGCTGGATCCCGAAGACCAGCTCATGGTGCGGTGGGATATGCGCCCTCAGGGGTGGTCCTGCTCGGTGCACCTGATCCCGCAGGGGAAGCTCGAGCGCACGCGTCCGCTTCACACCACGCAGGGCACGTGGGCCGACATGGGGTTGGTCGCCGCCCCGGAGGTCGTCTGGGCCTGGGCGCACGCGGGCAACTGGGCCTCCGGGCAGGGGGTGGTCGAGCTCGTCGCGCGGGTCGGCGGCGACCGTTGACGCCGGCGTCGCCGGCGCGGACGCGGTGAGGCTTGCCTGCCGCGCGGTCGCGCAAGAGCGTGGCGGCATGACCCCCTCCCTCCGGCGGCGCCTGTGGGACGCCGCGATGACCGGCGTGCCGTTCGGCGTGTTCAAGCTCGGCCTCGGCGTCTTCTTGCACGGGCACGTCGCGCCGACCCTGGGCGCGGTCGTCGTCGTCTGGGGCGCGCTCGACGTGCTCCTGAACGTCCTGGCCGTCGCGGCGCCGTCGCGGGTGTCGTTCTGCGTCCTGTCGAACGTCGGGCGCCTCCTCGACGCGCGCTCGCGCCAGGGCGGCTGGGAGGCGCTGCTCCTGGCCGTCGACACGCTCTTGTCCTTCGGGATCGTGGCCGGCATGGTCGGCCTGCGGCTCCTGCCCGACCTCCCCGAGGCGCTGCGCCGGACCTGGGACGCGGCGGTCGTGCTCAACGTCCTCGCGGCGGGTCTCGAGCGCGTGTGGGTCACGGCGCAGGCGCGCGCGGCCGCCCGGCGGGCGGCGCTCGAGGCAGGGGGTGTCGCGTGAGCCGGGTCCGCCTGATCCCCGTCGCCGCGCAGCGGCGCGTCCCCTGGAAGAACGGCCTCGGCGTGACCCGCGAGGTGGCCGTCTCGCCCGAGGACGCCGACGTGGGCGAGCGCTTCCGCTGGCGGGTGAGCCTGGCGACCGTCGAGCGCTCCTGCCCCTTCTCCGAGTTTCACGGCTACGAGCGGACGCTGCTGCTGCTCTCGGGCGACGGCCTTGCGCTCGACTTCGGCGAGGCAGCCCCGCCGCGGACGCTGACCGCGCCGCTCGAGCCGTGCACGTTCCAGGGCGAGTGGCGCACGACCTGCCGGCTCGTCGGCGGGCCCGTCGAGGACCTCAACGTGATGACCGACCGCACGCGCGCGGCGGCGACCGTCGAGGTCGTGCGCGCGGCGGTCGCCCGGGACCTCGACGGCGAGGCGCTGGTCGTCGTCGCGGCGCAGGGCGGCGCCCGCGTGACCGTGGCCGGGCAGGCGCACGCGCTCGCCGCCGGCGACGCCCTGCGCGTCGACGGGCGGCCCGGCGTCGTCGACCTGGCGCCCGAGGGCGCGCTGGTCCTGGCCGTCTTCTCCGGGCGGTAGCGGCACCCCCGCCCGCGCGAGGCGAGCCGCTGTCAGCCGACGGGCTGCGGCGCCGGCTTGCGCGGGAGGCGCCCCTCGGCATCGAGGCGCGCGATCTCGCGGCCGACCTGCCCGGTGAGCGTGTAGACGAGGAGCAGCCAGTCGCAGAGGAACGACTTCAGCGGGTAGCGGAACGTCGCCGGCCGGTTGCGCTCGACGACGAAGTGCCCGATCCACGCGAAGGCGTAGCCGCTGACCAGGGCGGCCAGGATGAGCGCCGGCTGGCGCCAGGCGATCGCCAGGCCCAGCCAGGTCAGCCCCAGGAGCGAGCCCACCGCGTGGAGCGCCCGGTTGACCGGGTGCAGGTGCTCGCTCAGGTAGTAAGGCCAGAACGCGCGCAGGGTCGGGTAGGGCTCGTGCTCGCTCACGGGGTCAGTGTCCCAGGCGGCGCGCGGCGCGACAACGGGCCGCCCGCCGGAGCGCCGCGTCGCGGCGCTCCGACGGCGGGCGGACCCTCAGCGCGCGCGCTGGCGCTTCGGCCGCGCCGGCGTGCCCTGCTGCTGGGGCCGCTCACCCGTGAGCTGGCCGGTGAGGCCGCCCGTGGCCGCCGGCGCCTGGGTGGCCGGCGTCTGCTGGGTGGCGGGCGCCTGCTGCGTGGCGGGCGCCTGGGTGGCCGGCGTCTCCTGCGTCGCGGGCGTCTGCGTCGCCGGCGTCTGCGTCACGGGAGCCTGGGTGGCCGGGGCCTGCGTGGCCGGCGTCTGCTGCGTGGCCGGCGTCTGCTGCGTCGCGGGCGTCTGCTGCGTCGCGGGCGTCTGCTGCGTGGCAGGCGTCTGCTGCGTGGAGGGCTCCTGGTAGCGGGCACGGAACTCGACGTGGACGCCGGGGTCGATGGCGAGCTCGATGATGTGCACCGGGCGCTCGCCGGTGCCGCGCTTGAGCGGCGCGCCAGCGGGTGCGACCCAGGCGTCGACCTCGACGATCAGGCGCGGGGCGCCGGGGACCCGCTCGACCCGCTTGATCTCGACCGTGTGCGCGCGACCGTCGGCGCGCGCGTCGCGGACCGAGGCCAGGAGCAGCCGCTTGCCCCAGGCGATCTCCTCGTGGACGAACTCGCCGAGGTCGAGCCGCTCGAGGTCGGCCCGCGAGCGGATGACGAAGTCGCCGCCCTGGGGCGGGCCGACCGCGTCGACGCAGTCGCCGCGTCCGACGGTGCGGAACGGCACCTCCTGGGCGTGGGCGACCGACAGCGAGGCGGCGAGGACGGGGACGAGGGCGAAGATGGTGGTGCGCATGGGCGTCAGCTCCTTGGCTGACGACGGAAGCAAGCTCCAGGCCAGCGCAACTCACCCTGCCGCATGCGCCCGAATCGCCCCACGGCCGCCGATTGGCGGATACAAGACGAGACGAAACGGAGGGCCGTGTGGCGTTCGAACTGCTGGTCGGGCTGACCCTGCGTGATCCGGCGCTCTACGCCGAGTATCGCCGGCGGATGACGCCGCTCCTCGTCGAGCACGGCGGCCGGTTCCGCTACGACTTCGTCGTCTCGCAGGTCCTGGCGACGGAGTCGGACCCGGAGATCAACCGCGTGTTCGCGATCTCCTTCCCCGACCGGGCCGCCAAGGAGACGTTCTTCGCCCGCCCGGACTACCTCGCGATCAAGGGCGAGCTGTTCGACCGCGCGGTGAAGACGCGGACGATCCTCGCCGAGTACGAGCGCGCCTGACCCGGGCTACCGCGGCTGGAGCCCGGGCAACGACGGGTGGCCCAGCTCCCGCCAGCGGGCGAGCACGCGCGCCGCGGCGCGCGCGTCGCCGTGGTCCGGCACGCCCTGCGCGCGCCCCCAGGGCGTGCGCGCCAGGACGTGCAGGACGAGGAAGCGCGGCACGGCGGCCGCGTCGCCGGCCTCGCCGGCGCGGAGCTCGCGCAGGAGCAGGGCGGGCAGGAGCGGGTCGCCCTGGGCCTCGAGGCGGCGGAAGGCGTCGTGGTCGAGGTAGGGGGCGATCGCGCTGTGCATCGCCGACGCCGCGATGTGGCGCTTCCACGCGGCGAGGTCGCGCTCGGCCTCGGCGACGAGGTCGCGCCAGCGACGGAAGCGGACGACGAGCGGCGCGCGGCCCTCGACCGGGACGGAGAAGGTCACGTCGCCGCAGGCGGGGTCGAGCGGCGGGAAGGGCAGGCGGAAGATCGCCAGGACGCCCTCGCCCAGCGGCGGCGACACGTCGGCGCCCGCCGGCTGCCCGCGCCATGCGTCGCCCTCGAGCGGGGCCGTGGGCTCGCCGCCGGCCGGCGTCAGCGTGGCGCGGGCGAGGTCGAACGCGGGGACGTCCTCCGGGCGCTTGACGATCCCCTCGAGCACCACCACGGCGCGCGGCGCGTCGACGGGGTAGGCCGCGGCGTGGGTGCCGAGGACGTCGCCGAGGTGCTGCCGGCCGTCGGGCCACGGGCCCATGGGCAGCCACAGGCTCGGACGCAGGCCGGCCGGGACGTCGGGCGCGCCGACGATCGTCCAGTCGCCCGGGCGATCTTCGGCGCGAGCCCCCGAGGCGAACGCGAGCAGGGCGACGGCGAGGGCGGCGCGCGGCATGGTCGGCTCCTGCTTCAGCCTACCGTCCCGGCCGCGTGGTCGCCTCGGGGGCCGCGGCCCACCCCCAGCGCGTCGGCCATGCGGTTGAAGAGGGCGAACAGGCCGGCGATGACCGCCACCTGCGCGACGCCCCGGTCGGTGAGCCCGGCCTGGCGCAAGGCGTCGAGGTGGGCGCGGGTCATGTCGGCCGGGCGGAGCGTCAGCGGCTCGACGAACTCGAGGATCGCCCGCTCGCGCGGGGTGAGGTCGGCCTCCCTCCAGTCGGCGCGGGCCGCGGCGGCGAGGGCGGGGTCGTTCGACGCGACACGCAGAAACTCTGCGTGAGACTCCAGTCAATAGAAGCAGTCGTTGAGGCGCGACACGACCGTCGCGATGAGCTCGTGCTCGCGCCGCGTGAGCTCGAGGTCGGGCGAGATCGCCTCGCGGTAGGCGCTGAAGGCGTGCTCGAGGACCTTCGGCATGGGCGTGAAGGCGTCGATGATCGAGTCCTGGCCGACGAGGCGCGCCAGCCGGGCCCGGATGTCGGGATGGCCGTACTCGGGCGGGTAGCCGGGCATGGCGGCCTGCAGGGCGGCGGCGACGGCGGGGTCGGCGGCGGGCGAGACGGGGTCGATCCAGGTCACTTGGCGCCTCCGGGCGGCTCGGGGGAGAAGGTCAGGATGACGGCCGGCGTGACGAAGAGCTCGCCCACCAGGGCCGACACCATGGTGACCGCGGTCAGCAGGCCGAACACCGCCACGCTCTTCACCTCGGCCAGGCAGATCACGGCGAACCCGAGGGCCAGGACGAGCGACGTCGTGGTGATCGCCACGCCCGTCGTGCGCAGGGTCTCGTCGACGGCGCGCGCGGGGTCGCCCGTGGCGGCAGCACGGGCGCGGAACTTGAACAGGAAGTGGATCGTGTCGTCGACGGCGATCCCGAGCGAGATCGAGGCGATGAGCACGGTCGACGCGTCGAGGTCGATCCCGGCGTGGCCCATGAAGCCGAGCGTGCCCACGACCGGCAGCAGGTTCGGGGGCAGGGCCAGGAGGGCGTAGCGCGCCGAGCGGAACAGGGCGCCGATGACCACCAGGACCACGGCGAAGGTGATCGAGACCGACACGACCTGCCCGTGGACGAGGTGGTCGATCATGTGCACGTAGAGCGGCACGTAGCCCGCCGGCACGAGGTGCGCGCCCGGCGGGAGCGTGTCGCGCGCGTGGGCGGCGATGTCGTCCAGGAGCGCGCCGCCGGCGGTGGCGCTCGAGTTCCGCGCGCGGAAGGTCACGCGCGCCTGGCGCTGCTCGAGGTCGACGAGGCGCATGGGGTCGTCGTCGCGCGCCGGGTCCCACAGGAGCAGCTCCTGCTGCACGGCCTCGACGGTGTCGGGGATCGCCGCCTGCCCGGCCAGGACCTCGTGCAGGCGGCGCACGACGCCCGTGAGCGACACGGCGCTCCTCACGCGCCCCTCGGGGTCCGCCTCGACGCGGGCCTGCAGGGCCTCGAGCCCGCGCAGGACCTCGGGCGTGGTGACGCCGTGCGGCCCGTCGGCCACGACCACGGCCTCGACCGGCAGGTAGGGGCCGTAGTTCGCCTCGATCCAGGCGTCGTCCTGGCGCACGGGGTGGTCGTCGCGGAAGTAGCGGATCGTGTAGGTGTCGACGTGCAGGCGCAGGAGGCCCAGGAGGCTCACGAGGAAGAGCGCGGCGGCCAGGGCCAGGATCGCCCGGCGCCGGCGGGCGACGAAGGCCGAGACGGCGCCGAGGGCCCGCGGCAGGAGGGCGGGGCCGGCCGGCGGGCGCGGGTCGAGGAGGTCGATCCCGATCGTGCACACGACGACCGACGTGACGAACGCCAGGAGGATGCCCACGCCGGCGAAGACGCCCATGTCGCGGATCACCTCCATGCGCGCGAGGCCGAAGGCCATGAAGCCGACCGCCGAGGTGACCGAGTTGAAGAGCCCCGGGAGGAAGCAGAAGCCCAGGCAGCGGACGACGGCCTCGCGCCGGTCGAGGCCCTGGGCCAGGAGGCCGTCGCGCTCCTGGAACCAGCTCGTGATGAAGTAGATCGAGTCGGTGAGGCCGATCACGAGCACGAGGGTCGGCAGGACCATCGTGACCATGTTCAGGCGCAGGCCGAGGCCGAGGTACAGCCCGAGCAGGAGCGACGTCGCCGCGTAGACGGTGAGGGCGGCCATGACCACGGCGCTCAGGCGGCGCAGGGCCAGCCACAGGCACAGGAGGATGACCAGGCCGCTGGCGGCGAAGAGGAGGCTCGAGTCGCGCATGACGATCTGGTTGAGCGCCTCGTGGATGACGCCGATCCCGCCCCAGGCCTGGCGCTGGTCGGCGCGGCCGGCCTCTGCCAGGACCGCGTCGGTCGCCGCGCGCAGGGCGCGGAGGATCGGGCCGCGCTCCCGGTCGACGTGGTCGAAGGACTCGAGCTGGACGGAGAGCAGCGTGGTCAGGCCGTCGTCCGAGAGGAGCTCGCGCCGGTAGAGCGGCTGGGCCTCGATGCGCGCGCGGATCGCGGCGACCTCCTCGGGGGTGCGCACGGGCGGGCGGAACATGCGCTCGACGAGGAGGGCGTCGTCGGGCGTCGAGCCGGCGTGGAGGACGCTCGCCAGGCTGGTGACGCCGCGCACGCGCGGGGCGCGGGCCAGGGCGTCGGTGAGGCGGCCGACGAGCGTCAGCCCCTCGGGGGTCCACAGGTCGTCGAGGCGCAGGGCCAGGAGCACGGCCTCGTCGTTGCCGAAGGCCTCCTGGAAGCGGCGGTGCGCGACGAGGGCCGGGTCGTCCTCGAGGAACCAGATCTCGATCCCGTTGTCGACCGGGGTCTGATCGAGGTCCCAGCCGACGGCGCGGCCGTAGCTCGTCCACGAGGCGACGAGCGCCAGGCCGAGGAGCAGGAGCGAGGCGGCGCGGTGATTCGCGATCGCCCTGACGCAGCCTTCGGCCAGGCGCCGGGAGGCGGTCACGCGCGCGGCAGGCGGCCCGAGGTCGAGGCCAGGATCGGCAGGGGCTCACGCGCGGGCGGGGCGGACGCCTCGGGCTCGAGGAACCAGGTCAGCTCCTCGCGGAAGCCGAGCGGCTCGCCGCCGCCCGGTTCGAGGCCGTAGCGCATGGCCGGGTCGGCCACGCGCGTGGCCGGGAAGTGGGCCGTGCCGAACACGACGTCCCACACCGTGAGCGTGCTGCCGTAGTTGCCCTGCTTTCCGATCGCGTGGTGCACGCGGTGGTAGGACGGGTTGACGATCAGCCGATCGAGCGGGCCGAGCGAGTAGTCGAACGACGCGTGCTGGTAGGTGTTGGCGAGCGAGTAGAAGAGCAGGTAGGCCTGCATGGCCGCGGGCGAGAAGCCCAGGAGCGCGAGGGCGGCGCTCATGAGGGTGCCGGTCACGACCACCTCGAGCGGGTGCGTGTGCGTGACGAGCCAGATCGAGTAGCGGCTCTCGCGGTGGTGCTGGAAGTGGAAGCGCCAGAGGAACGGGTCGTGGTGCTTGGCCCAGTGAGCGAGCCAGTTGAGGAGCTCGGCCACGAGGAAGCAGGCCGTGACCTCGAGCGCGAACGCCCCGTCCCAGTGGAGCAGGCGCGGCAGGATCCCGGCGACCGCGTCGGAGGCGAGGCGCACGAGGGCGATCGCCACCAGGGCGGCGACGAGGAAGCTCCAGTTGCGCCGCACGCGGCCGGGGTCGCCGAAGGTCGAGCTGCGGAAGCGGGCCGAGCGCAGCTCCAGGCCGATGAGGCCCAGGAGGCCGACCGTCGCGATGCCGTGGTAGAGGACGGGGTCCACGGCCGAGGTGGCGCAAGGCGCGCGCCGCGGCAAGTCGTTGGGGGCCGGATCGGGTTCAACCGGCCTCCGGAAATCGTGTCACTTCCGTCGCGCTGAGAAACACGTCGGGCCAGAAGTCCCCGCCGTGCAGGCCCGGGGGCTTGATCGCCCCGGCGGGGGTGCCCCGGGCGACCAGGGCGGCTTCGTGTCGTCGGGCGCCGTCGGTCACGGGCCGGGCGACGAGCGGGCCGAGCTGGCCGAGGCCGCGGGCGTGGGCGTAGTGCGGGTTGTCGAGGAGGCGGCGCTCGAGGGCCTCGGCCAGGCGCCCGGGGTCGCCGCGGCGCGCCTCGACGAACAGGGCGTAGCAGGGCGGGCGGTCGGCCACGAGCGGCGCGACGAGCGTGAACGCGGCCTCGACCTCGGCCTCGGCGAGGGCCGCCGCGAGGGCGGCCTCGACGAAGCCGGGCGAGAGCTTCTCGCCCGCGAGGTCCGACACGCCGTCGAGGCGCCCGACGAAGCGCACCGTCGGGGTCGCGGCGACGCGGCCGGTGACCTCGACCTCGTCGCCCAGGCGGTAGCGCAAGAGGCCGCCGGCGGTCGACAGGAGCGGGGCGTAGCGCCGGCCCGGCTCGGCCTCGTGCGGGAGCACGGGCGGGCCGCTCGCGTCCGTGGGCTCGAGCTCGAGCAGGTGCGAGGCCACGGCCAGGACGGCGCCCCGGTCGCAGAGGGGGAACGAGACGACGCCCTCGGTCGCCAGGAGCCCCTTGCCCTGGACCTCGACCGAGGGCGGCAGGCGCCGGCGCAGGGCCGGGACGAGCCGGGCGGCCGGGCCGTCGGTCCAGCAGCTCACGAGGGCCAGACGCGGCCAGAGGTAGGCGAGGTCCAGGCCGCCGCGCGTCGCCCCGAGCAGGGCGCGCGCGCGGTCGGGGCGAGCCGGCAGGGCCAGCGCCGCCGGCGCCGCGCCGCCCGGGGGCGTGAGCGTCCCGCGGGCGAGGTCGTGGGCCAGGCGCTCGGCGTGGACCTCGAGCGCGTCGAGGAGGAGCAGGAGGAAGCTCGGGCTCCACACCGAGAGCAGCGCCAGGCGCGGGTCGGCCGCCAGGTGCAGGAGGCTCACGTAGCGGCAGGCGTCGAGCGACGGCAGGCGCGCCACCTCGGGCGGCACGGGCAGGAGCACGCGCAGGAGGCGGCGCACCGGGGCGGGGAAGTACTCGGTGTCGTCCTCGAGGCCCACGCGGGCGCCGCCCGGCGAGCGCGCCGTGCGCGGGCCGGCGGGCGAGATCGACCAGTAGGCGCTGCCGCCGAGGAGGGCCTGCCGACGCGAGAGCAGGTCGTGGAGCCAGGGGCCGGTGGCGGCGGAGAACTCGGCCAGGAGCCCCGGCGTGTAGGGCACGTGCTTCGCCGCCCGCGTCGACCCGCTCGAGCGCTCGAAGAGGCCGGGCGCGCCAGGGACGAGGACGTCGGGCTCCCCCTGCCAGGTGCGGTCGAGCCAGGGCGTGAGCGCGTCCCAGCCGCGCGCGGGCACGGCGGCCTGGTAGTCGGCCAGCGTGCGGGCGCGGGCGAGGCCGTGCTCGCGGCCGAAGGCGGTCCCGCGCGCCCGCCCGAGGACCGCCGAGAGGCGCTCGGCCTGCGCCGCGGCCGGGTCGTTCGCCGCCAGGGCGAACCGCCGGGCCGCGGCGGCGAGGGTGGCGCGGTAGGCGCGGTTGGCGAGGTGGAGGAGGACGCGGCGGCCCCTCACGCGCTCACCGCCACGCGCGGCGGTTCACCGCGCCGCGCGCTGCCCGGCGCGGGTGAGGTTGTCGAGCGAGACCTCGGTCAGGCACACGAGCTCGTCGCCGCGCACGTGGCCCGGGTTCTTCTCCAGGAAGAAGCGCACGTGCGGGTTGGTCTCCCGCGTGGGCGGGACCTCGAGCAGGTGCGGGCGCAGGACCTGCGGCACGGCGAGGCGCACGACGCCGTCCTCGGGCGAGTACTGCTCGCCGAACAGGCGCGCGGCCAGCGCGTGCATGAGGGCCTGCGTGGCGGGCGGCGTGGACGCGTCGTGGCGGGGGAAGAACTCGCGGTAGAACACGGGCAGGAAGCGGTAGGTGCGGAAGCCCGAGCAGATCAGGAGCCAGTAGAGGCGCCGCGCCCGCTCGAGCCCGCGCCCGAGCTCGAGGACGGCGTGGATCCAGGCGCGCGAGAGCGCCGAGCGCGTCCAGGCCGACGGGTCGACGATCGTGTCGCCGGAGTAGACGAGGCCCACGACCTCGCCCGCGTGCTCGACCTCCTCGAGCAGCAGCGTGGTGAAGCCGTAGAGCGTGGCGGGCGGCCCCGGGTCCTCGAGCAGGAGCACCCAGTTCTTACCGGCGAGGTCGGCCTCGAACTGCGCCGCCGTCACGCCGTCGAAGTGGCGCGCCAGGAGCGCCTGCATGGCCTCGCGCTCGCCCGCGGTGAGGGCGTCGCGCCGGACCAGCCGTCCGCCGGTGTCGTTCACAGGAGCGCCGCCTCGATCCACGCCGGTCGATCGTCGAGCGCGGCGACCGCCGCCGCGCCGTCCTCCCAGTGGACCGCATAGAGGACGCTCGGGTAAGGGCGGTGGGGGAAGGCCCGGGCGACCTCGAACAGCGGCCCCGTCGGGTCGAGGGCCAGCGTCACGAGGTCGTGCTTCCCGCGGGCGCCGCGCAGGGCCGCGGCCAGGAGCGCCCGGGCCACGGCCGGGTCGTCGTCGTCGACGGCGAGGTGCGAGAGGAAGGCGTCGCGCAGGGCGGCCCCGGCCCGCGGCAGGCGCGGCGTGCCCAGGAGCGGCGCGAGCAGGTTGGCGACCGGCCGCGCCCAGGCCATGCGGCGCGAGTAGCCCGTGACGCGCGTCTGCTTGTAGGCGCGCTGGTCCCACACGGCCGCGCAGCCCACGACCTCGCCCCCGCGCAGGGCCACGACGAAGTCCTCCGGCCGGAGGCCGCGCGCGCGCTCGGGGCTGGCGAGGTCGGCGGCCGTCCAGCAGGGCGCGAACTGGTAGCGCCGCGCGCTCCGCTGCAGGCAGGCGGCGACCGGCTCGAGCAGGCCCGGGTCGCCCTGGCGGACCGTCACGCCCGCGGGCGGCCGGCCGCGCCGGCGGCCGGGCGGGTAGACGAGGCTCACGAACCGCCCCCGGAGGGCATAGGTGGGCAGGCCCTTCAGGCCGCGCTCCAGGATCCGCCGCGCCGGGGCGTTGCCCTCGAAGATCGCCGTCGTGTAGAGCGCCGGCCGCCGCGGGTCCTCGTCGTGCGCGCGGCGCAGGTCGGCGTAGCCCCGGACGAGGATCGCCTTGCCGCCGCGGTGCGCGGGGTCGGTGCGGAGCTGCCCCAGGTAGCCCACCCGCGCCGGTGCGCCGTCGAGGAACCCGTCGCGCACCGAGCGCGTGCCCATGGAGATCACGGCCCCGGTCGGCCGGTCGCGGCACACGAGGACCTGGCTCACGTCTCCCTCGATCGTCAGGCCGAGGAAGAAGTCCGGCTCGCGCTCCATGGCCAGCCGGATGTCGCCCTCCATGGGCGCCGCGCGCAGGAGCTGGCGCAGCCGCGGCTCGTCCTCGCGCGTGGCCAGCCCGAACGCGAGGTCGGTGCTGCGCCGCGGCGGCGAGGGCGGGTCGGGGGGAGCGGTCACGGCGGGCAGCATCGCGGACCCCGGGCGGCCGCGCTACCTGGATGGGGCCGCCGGTTCGGCGGTGACCGTCACGGCCCCCGTCGCGCCGATCACGACCAGGCGCGAGGTGCCGTCCATCCGGCTCTGGTGGATGTGGCGCTTCCCGGTGTCGTGCACGAGGCCCCCGCGCTGGAACCGGAGGCCGGTCAGGACCAGGTCATACTGCGCGCGTCGCTCGATCCGGAGCACCTCGCCCGGCGCGAGCGCTGCGCGCTCCTCGACCACGACCTCGCTCGTCCCGTCCTCTACGTAGTTCAACACCTCGGCCCGCACGTCGTGCAGGACGTCGCCCGAGTCGTTGCGGATGGCGACTACAGAGCGCGTCCGCTTCGTGATCGCCAGCACCAGGCTGGCGACGACGGGCGCGAGGAGGATGGCGACGAACGCGACGAGCAGCCCGCGAGGGCGCAGGCCTCGTGGCCGGGCCGGATCCCCGCCCTGAGCTCGTCCAGGAACCTCGCCCGTCACGTCGACGGGACCACGGGCTCGTCGTCCGCCAGCTCGGCGTCTCGATCGAGGTCCTCGAACTGGGTGATCCTGACGACCTCCTCGTCGGAGAAACGGGCCGTGATCTCCAGCTCGGCGCCCATGGCCTCGAGGAACCGACGAAGCGTGCTGATGAACATGTCCGTGCGCCTCTCGAGCTTGGACACGTTCGACTGCTTGAGCCCGAGCGTGCGAGCGATCTGCTCCTGCGAGAGGCGCTTCGCGGTGCGGAGCTCCTGGAGCCGCATCTCGCGCAGGAGCTCCTTCGTCCTGGCCCTCGCACGTGCGCGCGACTCGGGGGGCAGTGCGTCTCGAAGCTCGCCGAACCTCTTAGCCATCGATCAGCCCTTCCTTCCTGAGCTCCTCCAGGTGCACGTCATAGAGCTCATCCGCGAGCGGAACGAACCGCTCGTACCACCGCTGGTCCCCACCCTTGTCCCCGCCGATGAGCAGGATCGCCGCGCGCCGAGGATCGAATGCATGGAGGACTCGGTACGGCCTCCCTCGGTGCTGGATCCGGAGCTCCCGCATGTGTCCGTGCCGCGAGCCGTTGACGCCGGACGAGAACGGAAAGGGGAGCTGTGGCCCCCTCACCTCCAGCAGCCCGACGATGGCCGTGATCGACTCCTGCTCGCCCTGGTCCAGGGTCCCCCACCAGGCGCCGAACTCGTCCGTGTACTCGACCTCCCATGTCACACAGAGAATATACCTCGGAGGACATGTCCGGCCCAGCGGCGTTTCGCCGTAGGTGCCGTGCATCACGGCGGCGGAGAAAGCGCCGGCTGGTCGCGGGACCGGCGACCGCCCGGATGACTTGCGCTCCCGCGAGCACGGAGCGCGAAGTGGAACTGTCACCCCGGGCCTGGTGAAATGCCCCCGTGACGCCGCCCCCCGCCTCCGCCGACCTGGCCCCCGCCCCCGCCGCGCCGCCGGCCCCCGCCGGCTGGGAGTGGCCGCGCCCGAGCGACCCGAGGCTGCCGTTCGCGGCGATCCTCAGCCTCTACTGCCTGCTCGGCGTGACGGCGCTGGGCTTCAACCGCTCCTGGACGCAGATGCTCGTCGTCGTCGGCGCCGGGTGCCTGCTCGACGTCGTGCTCGGGCGCGTCGCCCGCGGGCGCAGGGTCGTCCCGCTCAGCGCCTACATCTCGTGCTGCTCGCTGGCCCTGCTCCTCAACTACAGCCACGGGTCGCCCTGGCTGCTCGTGCCGGTGCTCCTGACGATCGGCTCGAAGCACCTGCTCACCGTCGGCGGCCGCCACGTCTTCAACCCGTCCATGTTCGGCGTGGCCGTGTCGCTCCTGGTCACGGGCGACCTCGTGACCACGGCGCCCGCCTACCAGTGGGCCGGCGGGTCGTGGGCCATGTCGGCGTTCATCGTCATGGCCGGGCTGAGCCTGTTCGTGTTCCGCATCGGCCGCGGCTGGCTGATCTGCTCGTTCCTCGTGCTCTACGCCCTGCAGACCGCCTTCCGCGCCTGGGTCATGCGCCACCACCTGCCGCCCGAGATGCTCTTCCTGGGCACGCTCGGCTCGCCGCCGTTCTTCATCTTCACCTTCTACATGCTCACCGACCCGGCGACGTCGCCGCCCACGCCGAAGAAGCAGGTGCTCCTGGCGCTGGCCATCACCGTCGTCGACCTGTGGCTGCACACGAAGGAGAGCGTGTTCACGTTCTTCTACGCGGCCCTCTTCTGCGCGACCGTCCGCTTCCTCTGGCTCCAGGCCGCCGCCCTCCGGCGCGACGGCCCGCGCGCGCGCGCCCGGGCCTTCCTCGACCCCGGCTACCTGCGCGGCCTGGCGATCGTGCTGACCCTCGCCGCCGCCGTCGCCTTCGCCGTGCAGGGGACGAAGGTCAGCGCGCCGCCCGGCTGGGACCCGGGGCTGCGCTTCGAGCGCCTCGGCCCCGAGCGCACGGGGATCGACGTGGCCATGGGCGACCTGCTCGAGCGCACCGACCCGCGGGTGGCGCACATCGCCAAGTGGATCCTGTCGGTCGGCGACGCCGTGGCCGTGGCCGACGTCGACCTCGACGGGCGCATGGACCTGTTCTTCACCAACGTGCTGAAGGCCGACGGAGACCGCTGCGCGCTCTACCGCAACGTCGGCGGCCTGCGCTTCGAGCGCGTGCCCCTGCCCGAGGTCGTGCGCCACCAGACCGACTTCCGCACCCACGGCGCGCCGGCGGGGGCGACCTTCTGCGACTGGGACGGCGACGGCGACCCCGACCTGGTCCTCGCCATGGGCTTCGGGCGGACGCGCTTCCTCAGGAACCGCATGGTCGAGGACGGCGTCCTGTCGTTCGAGGACGTCACCGACCAGCTCGGCATCGACGAGCACTCGGTCAGCCTGGCCGCGACCTTCCTCGACCTCGACCGCGACGGCCGCCTCGACCTCCTGCTCACCAACGCCCTGCCCACGCACCTGCCCGGCTACGACCGGCCGACGCCGCTGAACCTCTTCGACCTCCCGCCCCCCGAGTACGAGGGCGACCGGCGCGGCCTGGCCTTCATGCACGACGGCTGGCACGACGCGGCCAACGGGGGCGTGAACCTCGTCTTCCGCGGCCGCCCCGACGGGACGTTCGAGCGCCTCGACCCGGCCGCCGTGGGCCTCACCGAGACGCGCTGGTCGCTGGCGGTCGGCACGGCCGACCTCGACCGCGACGGCTGGACCGACCTCTACATCGCCAACGACTTCGGCCCCGACGAGCTGTACCTCAACCGCGGCGGCCGCTTCGAGTCGATCAAGGGCCGGCTGTTCGCCGACATCGGCCGCGACACCTACAAGGGGATGAACGTCAGCATCGCCGACTTCGACCGCAACGGCTGGCTCGACGTCTACGTGTCGAACGTCCACCACGCCCTGCAGGCCGAGGGCAGCCTCCTGTGGATGACCCGGCCCTCGAAGGACCCGCGCCGGCCCTCCTTCACCGACGAGGCCACGCAGCGCGGCGCCCTCAACGAGCGCCGCTTCGGCTGGGGCGCGGCCGCGGGCGACCTCGACCTCGACGGGTGGGCGGACATCGTCCAGGCCAACGGCATGGTCGACGACCGGCTCGACCGGCGCTTCGACGAGCCGCAGGGCTGGTTCACGTGGCTGTTCCGCGACCACCGCGACTACTGGTACGTGAACCACAAGCTCATGCAGTCGGGGCCGGAGCTGCACACCTACGCCGACATGTGGGGCGACATCCGCGGGCGCACGATCTACCCCAACGAGGCGCGGCGCGTGTACATGAACCGCGGCGCGGCCGGCGAGGCCAGGTTCGTCGACGTGGCCGCCCTCGTGGGCGTGGCCGACCCCGACAACTCGCGCGGCGTGGCGCTCGTCGACCTCGACGACGACGGCGACCTCGACCTCGTGATCACCAACCAGCACGGCCCGCCGTCGATCTACGAGAACACCCTGCGCAGCCCCGCCGACCCCGACCGCGGCCCGGCGTTCCTCGGCCTCCGGCTGGTCGGCGACGGCGTGACCACCCACCGCGAGGCGCTCGGCACGCAGGTCGTCGTCAAGACCCCCGACGGCGAGCAGGTGCAGGAGCGCGCCCTGCTCACGGGCTTCTCGGGCCAGGGCGACCCGCGCCTGCTCTTCGGCCTGGGCGCTCACCGCGGCCCGGTCGAGGTGACGATCCGCTGGTACGGCGGCGAGGAGCAGCGCCTCGTCCTCGAGCCGAACCGCTACCACGTCGTCCGGCAGCCGGGGCGCCCGTGAGCGCAGGGCTGGGCGCGGCCAGCCAGGTGGCGATCGCGGTCACCGGCGCCGGGACCGCGCTCGCCGGCGTCGTCTACCACCGGCGGCAGAACCGCGGCGCCGCCCGCCTCGGCGGCGCGATCTCGCGGGCCAAGGCCATCTGGCTGGCCTACGCCGTGTTCCTGTGGTTCTTCCTCTGCCCGATCCTGGCCCTGAGCCCGGCCGTGGCCCCGCCGGTCCGCGCCCTCCTGGGCGCGTTCGCCACGTTCATGTGGCTGCGCGGCGTGCTCGAGCTCGTGCTCCTCTTCTGGACGCGGAGCTGGACGCCCCCCATGGGGATCGCCCACGACCTGGCCTGCCTGGCCCTCCTCCTGGGCGGCGGCGCGTGGCTCTGGCCCGACCTCGCCGCGCTCGAGCGGCCGCTCGACCGCTGGACGCTGGGCCTCCTCGGCGCCGTCGTCGTGAGCCTCGTGTGCGAGACGATCTACGCCTTCACCTTCCACCGCATCGTCGGCGGCAAGACGAAGGGCGACGAGGCGGTCTGGTTCGCCCCCGAGGACGACCCGACCTTCCGGGCCATCAACCGGACGACGGCCGCGCTCAACGCGCCGCAGGTCGCCTTCCTGCTCCTGTTCCTGGGGGTGTGCTTCGATGCGCTCTGAGCAGCTCTCCGCCCCGCCCGTCACCCGCCGCCCGCTCGACCTCGAGGCCGAGGCCGACCTGGCCCGCTGCGGCGCGCTCAAGGACTTCTGGTACGTCGCCTGCCTCGCGTCGGAGCTGACGGCGACCGCGCCGCTCGGGCGCGAGGTCCTGGGCGTCCCGCTCGTCCTGTTCCGCGACGCGGGCGGCGCGCCGCGGGCGCTGCGCGACCGGTGCCTCCACCGCCACGCGCGCCTCTCCGCCGGCGTGGTCATCGACGGCCGCCTGTGCTGCCCCTACCACGGGTGGACCTACGACGGCGCGGGCCGCTGCGTCGAGGTGCCGTCGCTCGGGCCCGCGCAGCAGGGGCAGGCCCTGGACGGCCTGCGCCTCGGCCCGTGCGACGTCGGGCGCCTCGACGCCTTCCCCACCGTCGAGCAGGACGGGCTGGTCTACGTGTTCATGGGCGACGACCCCGCCCGCGCCCGGCGCCCCGCCTTCCGCGTCCCGCGCCTGGGCGAGCCGGGCTGGACGACCTACTTCATGGTCACGTGGTTCCCCAACGGGGTGACGAACCTCGTCGAGAACTTCATGGACGTGCCGCACACGGTGTTCGTCCACCGCGGCTGGTTCCGCGACCGCGCGCGCCGGCGCGTGCCGGCCACGGTCGAGCGGCGGCAGGGCGAGGTGCTCGTCACCTACCACCAGCAGGAGGACGTCGTCTCCGGCCTCGGGCGCCTGTTCAACCCGCGCGGGCGGCCCATGACGCACACCGACCACTTCTTCAGCCCCAACGTCACGCGCGTCGACTACGGCTTCGGCGAGGGGAGCGGCTTCGTCATCAACTCGCAGTGCACGCCGGTCGGGCCGACGTCGACCTGGGTCTACACGGCGATCTCCTACCGCCTGCCCTGGGACCTGCCGCGGGCCCTCGTCGCCCGCGCCCTGCGGCCGCTCGTGAAGTGGTACACGACGCAGGTGATCCGCCAGGACGTCGAGATCATGGGCGTCCAGCGCGACGGCCTCGTGCGCGGGGGGCTGCCGCTCGACTTCAGGAGCACCGAGGCGGACCAGCTCCACGTGGACATCGAGGCCTACCGCGGCTGGCTCCTGGCCGGCGCCCCGGGGGCCCCGCCGCCGGACGCGCGGCGCGAGATCGCCTTCTGGATCTGACGCCCGCCGCCGACGATCGCTCCGTGTGGCAGGACGGGGCGGCGCGCGCCAGGGCTGGAACCGGGCGGCGACATCGGAGAAGGTAGCCGGCCTGCGGAGGGAGGTGGGTGATGCGGAGACCTGGGACCTTGCTCCTGGCGGCCTGCGTGGCGGCGGGGACGGGCTGCGCGGCGAGCAGCTACACGGATGCGGCCGAGTCGCTGCAGACGAGGAACCCGCACGCGGCCCTCGAGTACGTCGGCCTGGCCCTGCAGGCCGACCGCAACTACGACCGGGCGCACGACCTGGCCTCGGTCAAGATCCTCATCCTGATCGCGCGCGAGCACGAGGCCAAGGTCCAGGCCATGGCCGCCGCGGGCAACTTCGAGGAGGCGGTCGCCGACTGCGACCGCGTCGTCGCCTCGGCGGCGCTCGTGCGCACGCTCCCGGGCGCCGAGTACCAGATCTACCACGAGGACCATCGCGCCGAGCTCGCCGGCAAGGCGGCCGAGAAGTTCTACCAGCTCGGCCACAAGCACCGCGCCGAGGGCAACCCGCGCGAGGCGGCCCTGGCCTTCCGCCGCGCCCTGGGCTTCCGCCGCGAGTACAAGGACGCGCGCGCCCTGTGCGACGAGGCGGTCCAGGCGGCGAAGGTCCGCATGTTCGTGCGGGCCGACACACGCGGCGACGACCCCAACGCGACGCGCGCCGTCGCCGACGGGATCCCCCGCGCCGCCCGCGAGCGCGGCCTCCAGTTCCTCGAGTTCGTGACCGACGCCGAGCGCGCCTCGGCGTTCTGCGTCGTGCGCACCGAGACGGCGACCTTCCACGACACCGACTGGCAGGCGGAGCACGGGTCGAACGAGGTGTGGGTCACGCGCCGCGACCCCAACACCGGCCAGACGCTCGTCGACCCGGCCACCGGCAAGGCCCTGCAGGAGAAGAAGACCGGCCAGTGGACGCGGTTCACGCGCAAGGTCTCCTACCAGGCCCGCTACGCGTTCCAGGTCGACGCGCGCGGCGGCGGCCAGGCGCCCACCGGCTCGGCCGGGCGCGCGGTCGAGGACGCCGCGGTCTACGCGACCTGGCACGGCGCCCAGGAGGCCGTGCCCGACGAGATCCGCTCGCTGCCCAACACCCCGCGCCAGCTCAAGGGCCGGCAGGCGATGGCCACCGAGGCCGCCGCCGCGGCGATCGACGAGCTCGCGCACCAGCTGTTCCTGGCCTACGAGAAGTGAGGCGCCGCGCCATGACCTTCCCCGTGCGCTCCGTGCTCGCCGGCCTCGCCCTGCTCTGCGCCCCCGGCTGCGTCGACCTGCGGGTCGGTCAGCCGATCCCCAAGGAGCAGGTGCAGGAGGTCCGCGAGGGCTTCACCACCCGCGACCGCGTGCTGACCCTCTTCGGCTCGCCCCTGCGCAAGGTCCCCAACGAGGACGGCGAGATCTGGGTCTACCGCTACATGGACGGCGAGCGGACCTGCCAGGAGCTGGTGATCACGTTCACCGGCGACGCCGTGAGCACGGTCGTCTACCACTGACGCGCGCCGCTTGCGCGTCCCTGCGGGGCGCGCCAGGGTGAATCCTCGTCCGGTCCGCCCCGTCGTCACGGGCGGTCGGGCCAGGAGGACGCATGCGTCGGGGTCTGGCGGTCGTCGGCGTGGTCGCGCTGCTGGGCGCGGCGGGCTGCAAGTCGGGCTCGGGCGTGAGCCTGAGCATGGGCGGCCGCACCGCCTCGACGCCGCGCGCGGACGACGGGGGCGCGGCGGCGGCCAAGGAGTTCGAGCACCTCCCGGCGCGGCCCGGCCAGCGCCTGACGCGCAGCGCGACCCTCGAGCCGGGCCGCTACCAAGGCGACCTGGTCATCGCCGCGCAGGCGTTGACCGTCGAGGGCGCGGGGGCCGACCAGACCGTCATCGAGGGCCGGCTCATCTTCGCGGAGCTGGGCCGCGGCGGCTCGATCGTGCGCAACCTGACCGTCCTCGGGGACGTGGTCTTCGACAGCCACGACAACGAGCTGCACGGGGTGCAGGTGCGCGGCCGCACGGTCGACAACGGCGTGCGCAACGCCTACTGAGCCCGCTCGGTGTCGACCTCGAGGATCCAGCAGCGCTCGCCCGCGTACGAGATCTCGAGGTAGCGGCTCGCCCGCTGACGCGGCGTCGCCGCGCGGCCAGGCGTCTCGGCGAGCACGCGGAACACCCCGTGGTCGGGGGCGTAGCCGAGGCCCGGGGCGGATCGGTCAGGCGAGGGCGAGGCGACGGCCCAGTCGCTCCCGAAGCCGCCCGCCGGCTGGATGCGCACGGCCTGCGCGCCGGGGGCCGGGGCGCCGAGGCCGTCGGCCTCGACCCACACCTCGGCGCCCTCGTGGCACACCTGCCGCCAGCGCCCGCGCCGCGCGTGGGCCCCCACCTGCGCCCCGCGCCGGAGGACGGCGACGACCGGCCCGAAGGGGGCGGCGTGCGCCGGCAGCCGGTCGACCTCGACCCCCGCCAGCGCCCCGTCCGGGGCGAGCACGGTCGGCCGTGGGGCCACCAGGAGCTCGCCCTTCCGCACGTCGCCGAGGCGCCGCAGGCCGTTGATCAGCCACAGGGTCGCCGCGTCGTAGAGGCGCGGCTTGCCGAGCGCCTCCCTGACGGCCCCGAGGCCGACCTCCCGGGCCACGTGGACCCGCGCCCCTTCGAGCCGGACGAGGGCCCGGAGGCGGACGTCGGGGCCGGAGGGCAGCTCGACGACCGCCCCGCCGTCCTCGCCCCGCGCGCTCCCGCACGTGGCCGTGAGGGCGGCGCTCCAGCCGGGCGGCTCGAGGAGCGCGGCCACGGCGACGGCCAGGTCCCGGTCCTGCTGCACGGCGCCGTCCACGCCACGGAGCCCTGCGCAGGCGGCGACGAGCTGCGGGTCGGTCACGGAGACCTCGACCGCGCCGGGCGCGATGCGGTAGGTCGCGGCTCCGCCGACCAGCCGCGCGAGCGCGACCTCGAGCTCGCTCACCGGGCGCTGCTCGCCCACCTCGTCCAGGCGCGCCACCCGCTCGCCGCCCGCCCACGCCTGCACGCGGTCGAGCCGCACCTGCAGGTGGCCCGCCGTCGGCCCGGGCAGGCACCGCACGAGCAGGCTCACGCCCGCCGACGCCGGCCCGGCGTCGGGCCAGAGGGTGAGGGTGAGGAGGTGGTGCTCGCCCTCGAGCTCGCCCACCGACCAGTCGGGCGACCAGGCCGCGAGGTCCGGCGCGACGGGCACCTGCTCCGTCGCCGGCACGGCGGGCGCGCCATCGGTTAGCGCAGGGTTGCTCGGCGCGGGCGGGCGCGCCGTGGTCGCGGCCACGCCGGCCAGGGCCAGGGCCAGCGCCGCGCCGAGCCCCAGGCCGGCCAGGGCCAGGCGCCGCGCGCGCCGGCCGCCCGGGCGCGTCCGGCGCCGCCGATCCTGACCGGCCGCGCGCAGGGCCTCGAGCAGGTCCAGGGCCGAGGCATGGCGCGCGTCCGGCTCCTTGGCCAGCGCGCGCGCGCACACCTCGTCGAGCGCCGGCGACACCTCCGGCCGGAGCGACGACGCGCGCGGCGGGAGGTGCGTCTGCACGTTGATCAGCACCTCCGTCACGTGGGTGCCCGGGATCGGCGGCTTGCCGGTGAGCATGGCGTAGAGGACGCCGCCGAGGCCGTAGACGTCGGCGCGGCCGTCGACGCTGCGCGCGTCCATCACCTGCTCGGGGGCCACGTAGCGCGGCGTGCCGACCACCTCGCCCGTGAGGGTCAGCCGCTCGACCAGCGCGCCCGCGGCGCGGGCCAGGCCGAAGTCGAGGAGCCGCGGCTCGCCGCCGGCGTCGAGCATGACGTTGAGCGGCTTGATGTCGCGGTGGACGACGCCGTGCGCGTGCGCGTGCGCCAGGGCGCCCGCGAGCTTGATCGCGACCTCGACCGCCTGCGCCACCGGCAGCGGCCCCTCGCGGTCGAGCCGCGCCTGGAGCGAGGCGCCGTCGACGAGGTCCATGGCGATGAAGAACGGCGGGCGCTCGAGGCCGACCTCGTGGATGCGCACGATGTTCGGGTGGGTCAGCCGGCTCGTGAGGGCGGCCTCGCGGCGGAAGCGCGCCAGGTCCTCCGGCCGCTCGTCGGGGCGGACGAGGATCGTCTTGACCGCGCGGCGCGCCCCCGTGCGCTCGTGGACGCCCTCGTACACCGCGCCCATGCCGCCCGCGCCGAGGCGCCGGCCGAGCAGGTACGGCCCGACGCGCGGCCCCGTGGCGGGTGGAGCCCCGCGCGGCGCCCCGGCGTCGTCCCCTGCGGCGGTGCTCTCCATCGCGCTCAGGATAGCCGGCGGCGCCGCCGCCGGGGCGGGCCGCCGCCCTGGCGCCGGGGTATCGTCTCGGCGTGTCGCCCCTCGACGCGCCCGCCCTGCAGTCGCTGCTGGAGAGCCTCCACGCGCGTCACCGTGACCTCTCGGACGGCCGGCTCGCCGACTACATCCCCGAGCTCGCCCGCGCCGACCCGTCGTGGTTCGGGATCGCCGTGGTGACGGTCGACGGGCAGGTGCTGGCCACGGGCGACCACGCGCGCCCCTTCACCGTCCAGTCGATCTCCAAGGTGCTGGCGCACGGC
The DNA here is from genome assembly GCA_019636275.1 of Planctomycetota bacterium. GTDB lineage: Bacteria > Planctomycetota > J058 > J058 > J058 > JAMLIC01. The sequence goes on from JAHBXY010000058.1 coordinate 33,395, forward strand.
CTGGCGCTCGAGGACCACGGGCGCGACGAGGTCCTGGCCCGCGTCGGCGTCGAGCCCACGGGCGACGCCTTCGACTCGATCATCCGCGTCGACGGGGCGACGAAGCGCCCGCACAACCCCATGGTCAACGCCGGCGCGATCGCGGTCGCCAGCCTCATCCGCGGCGCCGACCCCACGACGCGCCTGAACCGCGTCCTGGCCATGTTCGGCCGCTGGGTCGGCCACGAGGTCCTGGTCGACATGCCCGTGTTCCTCTCCGAGCGGAGCACGGCCCACCGCAACCGCGCGATCGCGCACCTGATGCGCAACTTCGACATGATCGAGGCCAACGTCGAGGAGACGCTGGACCTCTACCTGCAGCTCTGCTCGATCCGCGTCACCTGCCGCGACCTGGCCGTGATCGGGGCCACGCTGGCCAACGGCGGCGTGTGCCCGCTGACGGGCGAGCGGGCGCTCGAGGCCGACTACGTGGGCGACCTCCTGAGCGTCATGTTCACCTGCGGGCTCTACGACGCCGCCGGCCGCTGGGCCTACGCCGTGGGGCTCCCCGCCAAGACGGGCGTCTCGGGGGGGCTCGTCGCCGTGGTGCCCGGGCGCCTCGGCGTGGCCGTGTTCTCGCCGCCGGTCGACCCGCGCGGCAACAGCGTGCGCGGCGCCCGCGTCTGCGAGGACCTGTCGCGCCAGCTCGGCCTGCACGTCTTCGCCGGCGCGTGGCCGCGCCCGGTCGAGCGGCCGGCGCTCGAGGTCGCCCTGCGCGAGGCGCACGAGGAGCTCGCCCCGCTGCGCGAGGGCGCCCCGTGCGCCTACATCCCGGAGCTGGCCCGGGTCGACCCGGACCGGTTCGCGATCGCCGCCTGCACGGTCGACGGCCAGGTGCTGGCCGTGGGCGACGCGGCCGCGCCGTTCACGATCCAGTCGATCGCCAACGTCTTCGGCTACGGCCTGGCCCTCGAGGGGGCGGGGCGCGAGGTCCTCGAGCGCTTCGTCGACGTCGAGCCGAGCGGCAACCCGTTCAACGCCATCACCCTCGACGAGCGCACGAAGCACCCGCCCAACCCGCTCGTCAACTCGGGCGCGATCGCCGTGGCGGCCCTGCAGCCGGGCAGCGACCTCGCCGGGCGGCTCGAGCGCCTGCGCGCGCGCCTGGGCGAGTTCGCCGGTCGCGCGCTCGAGGTCGACGAGGCGGCCTACCGCTCGGAGTGGGCCACCTGCGACCGCAACCGCGCGATCGCCTACCTGCTGCGCAACTTCGGCCTCCTCGCCGGCGACCTCGACGAGGCGCTCGAGCTCTACGTGCGCTGCTGCGCCGTGGCGGTCGACGCGCGCGACCTGGCCGTCATGGCCGCCACGCTGGCCAACGGCGGCGTCAACCCGCGCACCGGCCGCCGGGCCCTCGGCGCGGACCACGTGCGCGACGTCCTCAGCGTCATGTTCACCTGCGGGCTCAACGAGTCGGCGGGGGAGTGGGCCTACCGGGTCGGCCTCCCGGCCAAGAGCGGCGTCGGCGGCGGCGTGCTGGCCGTGGTCCCGGGCGTCCTGGGCCTGGCGATCTGGTCGCCGCGCCTCGACGCGCGCGGCAACAGCGTCCGCGGGGTCCGCGCCTGCGTGCGCCTGAGCCAGCGCCTCGGCCTGCACGCCTTCGGGCGCCGCTGACCTAACCCACCGTCGCCTGGCGCGTTGCGAGAAACCCGCGGGGCGGGATTGCCTGGGCGCCCGCGAGGCGTTCAGGTGTCTCCCCCTGGAGGACCGCCATGCGGACGCCCCTGCTCCTCGCCGTCGCCACCCTGGCCCTCGCCGCGCCCGCCGCGCGCGCGCAGCCCAACCCCAACGACGTCCCCGACATGCCCCGCCCGGCCGAGATCGCCGAGCGCGTCGGCGAGCTCCTCGACCGCTCGCGCGAGGAGCGGGTCGAGCTCGAGGGCGTGGCCCGGATCGTCTACAAGCAGATGCCGCAGGACGTGCACGCCGTGGCGCTGGCCTTCGGCGAGACGCTCTCCGGCCGGCAGGAGCCGCGCGGCATGGACCTCGCCCGCTACGTGCGGCAGTTCGAGCCGCAGGTGCAGAAGGTGCTCGACGAGCGCCTGGGCGACATCGGCACGATCGAGCTGCTGGTGCCGGTGCGAATCAAGGGCAAGCACGTCATCCCGCCCGGGACCTACCGCCTCGGGCTGGCCCTGCAGGGCGGGCGCCTGGCGGCCGTCGTCATCCAGGGCGAGGACCTCCAGCGCGGGCGGCCGGTGCTCTACAAGCTCAAGCTCCGCCGACCGGAGCTCGAGCCGGCCGAGCAGGGCGCGGTCGTGATGAAGCTCGTCACGGCCGAGGCCGCGCGCGGCGGCGGCGGCCGCATCGACATCATCGCCGCGCTCCGCGGCCAGGAGGCGATCACCTCGCCCTCCCTCGAGGTCGGCGCCGGCGACGATTAGTGTGATCGACGGCTGCGGCCGCGGATGCCGGGCGAGGGGGGGCGCGCGCGGGTCGTCGGTGTGGCCCGCCTTCGCGAGCTCCGTCCCGCGGCTGCGAGGCTGCAGCCCAGGCGGACCCTACCGCTCGCGGCCGTCCGCAGCCGCGGGCCTCCCGCTCGCTCCGGCGGCCCACCGGGGATCCGGCGATCGATATCGGCCGCGCGCGCACCCCCCTCGCCTCGGCCTCCGCGCCCTCGCCTCGCTTGCGGTTCCATTCCCCCCGTGGGTTCGAGCGTGTCGATCACACGTTTGCCCGTTGGAAGGCAGGCCCTGGCCCCGCGACCCGCGTGACGGCAGGCGGTCGGTTACAACCGTGCCCTGCGAGCGAGGGTGCGCCATGAGCGACGAGATCTGGTCGACCGAGGTCGAGACGATCACGGGCGAGAAGAAGGACCTGAGCGAGCACCGCGGCAAGGTGCTCCTGGTCGTCAACACCGCCAGCCAGTGCGGCTTCACGCCGCAGTACGAGGGGCTCGAGCAGCTCTGGAAGACCTACCGCGACCGCGGGCTGGTCGTGCTGGGCTTCCCGTGCGACCAGTTCGGGCACCAGGAGCCGGGCGGCGAGGAGGAGATCGCCACGTTCTGCCGCAAGAACTACGGCGTCACCTTCCCCATGCACAGCAAGGTCGAGGTCAACGGCGCCGGCGCGCACCCGCTCTTCGCGCGCCTCAAGCGCGAGGTCCCCGGGCTCCTCGGCACCGAGGGGATCAAGTGGAACTTCACCAAGTTCCTCGTCGACCGGCAGGGCAAGGTCGTCGACCGCTTCGCGCCCACGACGACGCCGGCCAGCCTGAGCGGCAAGGTCGAGGCGCTGCTCGCCCAGCCCGCCCCGGGCTGAGTGGCGACGATGCTGGCCGCGGCGGCGCGCGCGCGGGCTCGAAGTAGGTCGCTACGTCGTCGCCCGCGCGCCTCGCCGCCGCGGCTCAGCCTCGTCGCCCTCGCCTCACGTGCCGCTCCGGTCGAAGGCTGGTCGACAGCGCTCCTCGATCGCGGGCGGGTGCTCCATGAGTTCTCGCGAAACCCCGGGCGAGGTCGGCGCGTTATCGTCCGAGCCGGGGTGCGTACCGCGCCCACGAGGAGGCGCTCGGTGCCGAAGATCCTGCCGCCGCTCTGCTTGTGCCTGCTGGTCCTCGCGAGCCCGTCCGCCTGGGCGGACCGGGAGAAGGACAAGGACAAGGACGACCGGCCCCGGCCGACGGCGGCCGAGCAGAAGGAGATCCGTGACCTCGCCGGGCGGCTCGGGCGCGGGCGCCATCCGGCGCTGCGCGGGCAGGCGGCCACGGCGCTCGCCAACTACGGGGTGAAGGCCGAGGCGGCCGTGCCGGCCCTGGTGCAGGCGCTCAAGGACGCCGACCTGGGTGTGGCCTCGGCCTCGGCGGCGGCCCTGGGGAAGGTCGGCGTGCACTCGGCCGACGCGGTCAAGGGCCTCCTCGAGGCGCTGACCCGCGGGCGCCAGGACATCAAGCCGACGTGCGCCGAGGCGCTGGGGAGGATCGGGCCGAACGCGGGCGGCGCCGCGCCGGCGCTGGTCGAGGCGCTCGGCAGCGACGACTTCGACCTGCGGCGCGAGGCGGCCACGGCGCTCGGCTTCCTCGGTCCGCGCGCGGAGGCGGTGGCGCCGCCGCGCCTCAAGGCCCGCCTGACCGACGACGAGCCGCGCGTGCGGGTGGCCGCCGCGACCTCGCTGGCGCGCCTGGGCGACCGGAGCCCCGAGCTGTGCGACGTGCTCGTCGGCGCGGTGCAGAAGTCGGCGCGCATGCCGGTGGAGGTGCGCCACGCCGCGGCCGAGGCGCTGGGGCTCCTGGGCGGCGCGGCGCGCGGCGCCGTCCCGACCTTGCTGGCCGTCCTGCGCGAGCCGGCCGAGATCAACCCCGCCCTGCCCTACGCGGAGCAGCGCCAGGCGCAGCACGACGACCTCCGGCGCGCCGCCGCCGTGGCCCTGGGCCGGATCGGCGACAAGGAGGCGATCCCGGCCCTGCGCGCCGCCGCGGAGACCGACGTCCTGCGCGAGGCCGCCGGCGACGCGCTGGCGCGGCTCGAGGGCGAGTAGCCGACGGGGCGACAGGCCGCGGCCCCGGGCCGTGCGATCATGCCGGGCCATGTCCGACGAGCCCCTCCCGGTCGCCGGCCGAGAGACCCGCAGGCGCCGCGCCGCGCTCGCGGTCGCCCTGGCTGTGGGGTTGGCGCCCATCCTGGTGGCGGGCGCGTCGCCGCAGGCCGACGCGGTCGTGCACCTGCGCCACGCGGCGGCGCTGCGGGCCGGCGGCGACGACCACCACGAGGTCACGGGGACCTCCGCGCTCCTGCCGTATCAGGTGACCTACCGCCTGATGGCGGTGACGCTCGGCCTTGCGAGCGGCGAGGTCGCCCTGATCGCGTTCGGGGCGGCGAGCGTCCTGGCCATGGCCGCGGCGGCCCTCGTGCTGACCGGCCGCGCGGCGCGCCCGTCCCTCGCCCTCCTGTTCGCGGGCATGGCCTACTCGAGCGTCTACTACGACGGGTTCCTCAACTTCCGCCTCGGGCAGGCGGTGGCGCTCCTGCTGCTGGCCCGGCGCCTCGACCACCCGGGGCCGCGCGGGCCGTGGCTGGACGTCGCGCTCCTCGGCGTGGCCTACCTCCTGCACCCGTTCGCGCTCGGCCTCGGCCTCCTGGCGCTCGCCCTCGTGCGGCCCGCCGACCCCGGCCCGTGGCGGCGGGCGCCGGAGGTCGTGGCCGCGCTGCTGGCGCTCGTCACGGCGTCGTCGGGGGGCGGCGCGCACGACGGGCCGGCCTGGCTCCTCGAGGACCTGCGCCAAGGCCTCACGGGCGCCGCGCTGGCGGGGAAGCTGACGTACCTGGTGACCGAGCCCTTCGCGCGCCGCTCGCCGCTCGAGGGGGCCCTGGGCCTCGCGGGGCTGCTCCTCGCGGCGGCCGCCCTCTGGCGACGACGGGCGCGCGATGGCGCGCCGCGCTCCGAGGGCCTCGTTCGGGTGACGGCCGCGGTCGCCGCCCTGTACATGCTGCTGCCCTACTTCCTGGCCTCGGTCGCGGCCGTCAACGAGCGCTTCGCCCAGACGCTGCACCTGCTGCTCGTGGTGCTGCTCGCGCGCCGCGCGCTCGGGCGCCCGGAGCCCCGGCCGGCGCTGCGCGAGGCCGGGGCCATCGACGACCACGCGGCCCCGGCCGGGTCACCCGGCGGCGGGCGGCCGGTCGTGCTGTGGCTGGCGGCGGCATCGCTGCTCGTCGCGGCCACCTGCTGCCACCTGCGCCTCGAGGCCCTGCGCGCCGAGTTCCGGCCGCTCACGGCGCACATGGCGCCCGCACGCCGGCTGGTCGTCGCCGACCTGACGGGCGGGGCGGCGCCGAGCATCGTCACGCGCGACTACCTGCTCGTGGCAGGCGGGGTCACGCCGCACGGGACGTTCATCAACACCCTCATGCCGACGCGCCAGCGGGCGATGCCGACGCCGCGGCACCCCGAGGACGCGGCGGCGTACCTCGACGCCGACTACGTGGCCGTGCGCGTCGCCCCGGGGCGCGAGCGCCTGCCGACGTTCGCGGCCCGCTGCCGGGTGGTCGCGCGCGCGGGGCGCTGGCTCCTGCTCGCGCCCGCCCGCGACGAGTGACCGCGCTCACCGCGGAGCCAGGGTCCCGCTCCGTGACGTGGACATCACGACAAGCGACGGCCGCTGTGACCGCCGGCGCGGTCACTCGCCGGCGGGGCGCAGGGCCGCGGCGTTCGTGGCCCGCGGGGGGCCGAACAGCGCGTCGAAGTCGTCGACGCGCCCGGCGGCGAGGAACCGGCGCGGGGGGGTGGCCGGCGCCGCGCTGAAGACGCTCAGCTCCCGCACGAACCCGTCGGCGCGGATCCCGGCCACGTCGACGAGCGAGTGGACCACGTGCCGCGAGCTGAGCGGCAGGCCGACGTTGGCCCGCGCCTGGCGGACGAGGTCGGGCTGCCGCGCCTCGAGCGCCGGCGAGCACCAGAGGAAGGCCGCCACGCGCAGGTCCTGCTCGGTGCCGATCGCGTGGCCGAAGAGCCGCCGCTCGTCGTCGAGGAGGTTCTCGCCGTGGTCCGAGACGAACAGGAGCGACGAGACCAGGTCGTCGCGACGCGAGAGCTGGCCCACGAGCTCGGCGAGGATGTGGTCGGTGTAGAGGATCGTGTTGTCGTAGGCGTTGTCGAGGCGCTCGCGGCGGCTCAGGGCGCCGCCCACGGGGAAGCGCTCGAACTCCGGCGGGTAGCGGTTCTCGAACGCGAAGTGGCTCCCCATCGTCTGCAGGACGACGAAGGCCTTGTCGCCGGGCCGGCGCACGCCGGCGACGATCTCGGCGAACGGGGCCAGGAGCGCCCCATCGTGGCGCCGCTCGAAGTAGCGGCGCACGTCCGCCTCCGCCGCGTAGCGGTGGATGAACCCGGCCCAGTGGCTCATCTCCTGCGTCGAGAGCCAGAAGGTGCGGAAGCCCACCTCGCCGAAGGCGCTGACGACGGAGCGCTCGGCGTAGGCCTGCGGCAGGTCGTCGGCGGTGGCGCGCGTGAGCATGAGCGGCACGGCGTGCTGCGTCGACGCCGCCTGCGACACGAAGTCGGTGAACGACAGGAGGCCGGGTGTGCGCGAGAGCCGGGGCGACGTCTCGCGGCGGTAGCCGTTGAGGCCCCACCGGTCGGGTCGCGAGGTCTCGCCGATGACCAGGACGTAGAGCTCCGGCCGGTCGTCGGGCGTCGGGTCACGCCGCGCGTCGAAGCGGAACCCCTCGCTGCGGGCGAAGGCCGCCGCCGCCTCGACGTGCAGGCGCCAGGTCACCCAGCCCTGCGGGAAGATGCCGAAGGGGCTGTTGACGTCGTGCGTGACCACGTCGAGCAGCGCCCGCCCCGGCCGCACGCCGCCGCGCACCTGGCGCCAGGTGACCGCGCCGTAGAGGCCGAGGACGGCCACCAGCGGCACGACCGCCCAGGCGCGGCGGACCGGGAGCGTCAGCCCGCGCAGGCGCCACAGGCAGAGCCCCCACAGGGGCAGCCCGAGCCCCAGGCCCAGGACCACCTGCGGCAAGTAAGCCTGCAGGAACTCGGGGGTCTCGATCAGGTTGCCGGCGGCCACGCTCAGGTAGCTGGTCGTGAGCCGCGCGCGGAGGACGAAGACGAGGAACAGGTCGGCCACGACGACGAGCGCCAGCGGGGTCATCGCCAGGAGGAGCGGCAGCGGCCGCCGGACGAGGAGCTGCGCGGCGGCCAGCCACAGCACCGACGTGAGCAGGTGCCATCCGGCGACGGCGTCGAGCTTGCCCTCGCCCGCGTCGAGGGCCGCGTGGACGACGACCGGGGAGATCAGGAACAGGTTGGCGGCGATCAACCACCGGAGCGCGTGCGCCTGCGCGCCCAGGGCGCGCGCGGCGCCCGCGACGCGCGTGGCCCAGCTCGGGGGCGCCTCGGGAGCGGTCGGCGTCTGGTCGGCGACGGCAGAGCCCGTGATTTCACCCATGCGTTCGTCGGACTCCCCGCGCGCAGGCGCGAACCTTCTCACCCTCCCCCTCGCGGGCCGCGGCCGACCCGAACGGCGTGCCATCAGCGATCGGGCGAGCCCTCGTCGCCGCCGAACCACACCCACACGGTGGTCGGCGAATAGACCCCCGCGCTGAAGAACGTGAGCAGCTTGTCGGCGAGGGTGTCGCGGACCTCCACCCGGGTCATCGGGGCCTGCCGGTCCGTCGGCACCTCCGGGGTGATCAGGCCCCACAGCCAGCGATTCACCTTGTGCTCCTCCGCGGCGTCGCCCGCCGTCGCCTGCGACTCGATCCGGAGCGTCCCGCAGCCGCTCCCCAGGAGCAGCCAGCCCGCCACGATCCCGGCCCGCCACGTCATGGTCACCTCGCGGTGGCTCAGAGCACCTCGAGGGCCGCGCTGGGTCCAGCCCTGGACCGGCCGGTCCGACCCTGGACCCTCGCGCTCCGCCGGGGGATCGCGCGCGGCCCGTCACCCGGAAAGCGCCTGGCAGAGCCGGGCCGATTCGGGTAGCACGGGGCCAGACGGGAGGCTCCATGCAGCGCGACCCCCTCGCGAGCCGCCGCGAGTTCCTTCAGCTCGGCCTGCTCGGCGGCGTGAGCATCGGCCTGGGCGGCTGGCCGCGCGCGGCGCGGGCGCAGCAGAAGGTCTACGCCACGCGCGAGGGCCCGGCCCGGCAGGTGATCCAGCTCTTCTTGCCGGGCGGGCTGGCCCACCAGGACAGCTTCGACCCCAAGCCGCACGCGCCGCTCGAGTATCGCGGCGAGACCGAGGCGATCCCCACGGCGGTCGACGGGCTCCTCTTCAGCCGCCAGCTCGAGCAGACGGCGCAGGTCGCCGACCGCCTGACCGTGTGCCGCGCGATGACCCACGACGAGGCGGCCCACGAGCGCGGGGTCCACAACGTGTTCACGGGCTACCGCCCCAGCCCCGCGCTCGTCTACCCGAGCATGGGCAGCGTCGTGGCCCACCTGCTCGGCGGCCGCGGCAGCCTGCCGCCCTACGTGTGCATCCCGAGCCTGCCCACGACCTACGCCGGGCCGGGCTACCTCAGCTCGTCGTTCGCGCCGTTCAGCGTCGGCGGCGATCCGGGGGCGCGGAACTTCAAGGTCCGCGACCTCGACCTCCCGGCGGGCGTCGACGCGGACCGCTTCGCGCGCCGCCGCGAGCTGCTGGCGCGCGTCAACGCGCCCTTCCGCGAGCGGCAGCGCGCCGACGCGGTCGGGGCGATGGATGCGTTCTATGACCAGGCCTACGAGCTCCTCGACTCGCCCGAGGCGCGCGCGGCCTTCGACCTGTCGAAGGAGCCCGACAAGGTCCGCGACGCCTACGGGCGCGACGCCGCCGGCCAGCGTCTCCTGCTGGCCCGGCGCCTGGCCGAGGCGGGCGTGCGCTGGACGACCGTGACCTACGGCGGCTGGGACCACCACGACGCGATCTTCCCCGCGCTGCGCCAGCAGCTCCCGCCGCTCGACCGGGCCTTCGCGGCGCTCATCCGCGACCTCGACGAGCGCGGGCTGCTCGCCTCGACGCTCGTGCTCGTGACGAGCGAGTTCGGCCGCACGCCCCGCGTCAACCGCACGGGCGGGCGCGACCACTGGCCCAAGGTCTTCAGCACGGTCCTCGCGGGCGGCGGCGTGAAGCGCGGGTTCGTCCTGGGCGCCTCCGACGCGACCGCCTCCGAGCCGGAGGAGGGGGCGCTCACGGTCGAGGACTGGGCGACGACGATCTACAACCAGGTGGGGATCGTCGCCGACACCGAGCTCCTCGCGCCGGGCGACCGACCGGTCGAGCTCGTCAAGGACGGCAAGGTCCGCCGGGAGCTGCTGGCCTGATGCGCCGCGCCCTGGCCCTCCTCCTCCTGGCGCTCGTCGCCCCGCCCGCGCGGGCGGCCTCGCCGCAGCTCGACTCGGTCCTGCCGCGCGGCGGGCAGCGGGGCACGACGGTCGAGGTGACCCTGCGCGGGCAGCGGCTCGACGACGCCGAGGACCTGGTCTTCTACGCGCCCGGCCTGACGGTCCAGGCCTTCAAGGCCGTCGACGCCCGCACGGCGCGGGCGACGCTCGCGATCGCCCCCGACTGCGCGCTGGGCGAGCACGCCCTGCGCCTGCGCGGCCGGAGCGGCCTCTCGGAGCTGCGCACCTTCTGGGTCGGCGCCCTGCGGCAGGTCGCCGAGAAGGAGCCCAACGACGACCCGGCCCAGGCGCAGGCGGTCGGCCTCGAGGTCACGATCGAGGGCGCGATCGGGCCGGGCGACCTCGACGCGTTCGCCTTCGAGGGCCAGGCCGGCCAGCGGGTCACGGCCGAGGTCGAGGCCATGCGCCTGGGCGGCCCCGTGTTCGACCCGGTCCTCGTCGTCCTCGACGCGGCCGGCGCCGTGCTGGCCGAGACCGACGACGCGCCGCTGCTCGGCCAGGACGCGCTGGTGTCCGTCGTCCTGCCGGCGGACGGCCGCTACGTGGTCACGGTCCGCGACGCGACGTGGCAGGGCAGCGCCGCCTACCGCTACCGGCTGCACCTGGGCACCTTCCCCCGGCCGGTGGCCGCCTACCCGCCGGGCGGGCGCCCGGGCGACGAGGAGGCGGCGCTCGAGCTCCTGGGCGACCCGGCGGGGGTGACGAGCGGCCGCTTCGTCCTCCCCGGGCCGGGCGCCGACGGGCAGGCGGGTCTCTTCGTCGAGGACGCGCGCGGCGTGACGCCGAGCCCCCTGCCGCTGCGCGTGTCCGACCTGCCCGTGGCCCTGGAGGTCGAGCCCAACGACCGGCGGCGCGCCACGGAGGTCACGGTCCCGGCGGCGCTCCACGGCCGCCTCGAGGCCCCGGGCGACCAGGACTGGTTCCGCTTCGAGGCGAAGAAGGGCGAGCGGCTGCGCCTGCGGGCCTTCGCCCGGGCGCTCGGCTCGCCGCTCGACCCCGTGCTCGACGTCTACGTGGCGGGCGGGCGGCACCTCGCCGGCAACGACGACGCGCAGGGCCGCCCCGACAGCGACCTGACGGTCGTGATCCCCGACGACGGCCGCTACGAGCTGCGCGTGCGCGACTTCCTCGAGCGCGGCGGGCCGACCCACGTCTACTGCGTCGAGGTCGCGCCGACGGCGCCGGCGCTGACGCTGGACCTGGCGACCTACGGGCGCAACTCCCAGGCGCGAAACGCCCTGGCCGTGCCGGCCGGCAACCGCATGGCCGTCCTCGTGCGCGTCGGCCGCGAGGCCGCGCCCGGGGCGGTGGCGGTCGACCTCGCCGGCCTGCCGGCCGAGGTGGCGAGCGTGCACACGGCCGTGTGCGCGGCCGAGATCGGCACGGTCCCCGTCGTCGTCGAGGCGGCGGCGGACGCCCCGCGCGGCGCCTGGCTGGCGGCGGTCGAGGGGTGGTCCGTGCCGCGCCCGGCCGTCCGCGGCGGGCTCCAGCAGACGATCCCGCTCGTGTTCGGCGCGCCGAACAACGCCGTCTACTGGACGCGCACGGTCGACCGCCTGGCCGTGGCCGTCGGCGAGCCGGCCCCGTTCCGCGTGCGCCTGGTCGCGCCGCGGGCGCCGCTCGTGCGCAACGGCGCGGCCGACCTGACCGTCGTCGTCGAGCGCGACGAGGGCTTCGCGCAGCCCGTCTTCCTCTCGCTCCTGCAGGACTCGCCGGGCACCGGCTCGCGCAAGGACGTGCGCGTCGAGCCGGGCAAGGACCGGGCGACGATCCACGTGACCGCCAACGGCCAGGCGGCGCTCGGCCAGTGGCCGCTCGTCGTCGTGGCCCGCGCCGACGTGAAGGGCGAGCTGTGGGTCTCGAGCCAGCTCGCGACGCTGGAGGTCGCCGCCCCGGCCGTGCGCCTGACCCTCGCGCGCGCCACGGGCGAGCAGGGGGCCGTGGCCGAGGTCGCGGCCGAGGTCCACGTCGACCGGCCGTTCGAGGGCGAGGCCACGGCGCACCTGATCGGGCTGCCCCCGCACTGCGCCGCGCCGCCGGTCACGTTCACGGCGGACGCGAGGGCCCTGCGCTTCCAGGTGACCGTCGGCCCGCAGGCGCGCGTCGGCCGGCACCGCAACCTGTTCTGCCAGGTGCTCGTCCCGCAGGGCGGTGAGCAGGTCGTGCACCACCAGGGCCACGGCGGCGAACTGCGCGTCGACCCGCCGGCGCCCGCGGCCAGCGCGCCGCCGCCGCCCCCACCGCCGACCACCGGCCGGCCGCTGAGCCGGCTCGAGCAGCTCCGGGCCGAGCACGCCGCCCGCAAGGCGGCCAGCACGGCCGGAGCCAGCCCCGGCTCCACCCCCGGCACCATCGAGGAGGCGCCGTGAGGACCCTGCCGCTCCTGTCGACCCTCGTCCTCGCCGCCCACCTCGCGGCGGCCGGCCCCGCCTGGGCCGACCCCGACGACGGGCTCCCGCCGGCGTCGCCGGCGCCGGTGACGAGCGTCACCGGGCTCGCCGTCTACCCGGGCGTCTTGCGCCTCGACGACCAGGCCGACCGCGTGGGGCTGGTCGTGCAGGCCACGCTGGGCGACGGCACGACGCGCGACGTCACGGCCGAGGCGTCGCTGACCGTGGCCGACGCGGCCGTGGCCGCCGTCGAGTCGGGGGCGGTGCTCGCCCCGCGGGCCGACGGCCAGACGACGCTCGTCGTCCGCCACGCCGGGCAGCGGCGCGAGGTCGCGGTCGAGGTCCGCGGCGCCGCGCGGCCGCGGCAGGTGAGCTTCGGCAACGACGTGCTGCCCGTGATCACCCGCGCCGGCTGCAACACGGGGAGCTGCCACGGCGCCTCGCGCGGCAAGGACGGCTTCGCCCTGTCGCTCTTCGGCTACGACCCGGCCGGCGACCACCACCGGATCACGCGCGAGCAGGTGGGGCGGCGCATCAACCTGGCCCTGCCCGAGGAGAGCCTCCTCCTGCGCAAGGCCACGGGCGACGTGCGCCACACCGGCGGCGGGCTGATCGACCCCGGCGGGCGCCTCCACCGCACCCTCGTGGCGTGGCTGCAGGCGGGCGCGCCGGCCGACCCCGCCGACCTGCCGGCGCTCGTGGGCCTCGAGCTCCGGCCCGAGCAGACGGTGCTGATCGTGCCGGCGGACGGCGCGCCGGCGCCCGGCCAGCGGCTGTCGGTGCGCGCCGTCTACGGCGACGGCGCCGACCGCGACGTGACCGCGCTCACGGCCCTCGGCTCGTCGGACGCGTCGGTCGCGCGCGTGGGCGACGACGGCGTCGTCGTCGCCGGCGGCCGCCCGGGCGAGGCCTGGATCACGGCCCGCTTCGGCGACAAGGTCGTCGCCGCGCAGGTGCTCGTCGTCCCCGACGACCCCGGCTTCACGCTGACCGAGCCCGACGACCACGAGGTCGACCGCCTCATCCACGAGAAGCTGCGCCGCCTGCGCCTCCCGCCGGCGCCCCCGTGCGACGACGCGACCTTCCTGCGCCGCGTGACGCTCGACCTCGCCGGGCGCCTGCCAACGCCGGCCGAGGTCGAGGCGTTCGTCGCCGACGCCGACCCGGGCAAGCGCGCGGCGCTCGTCGACCGGCTCCTCGCCGACCCGGCCTTCGTGCGCCTGTGGACCATGCTCTGGGCCGAGAAGCTGCTCGTGCGCTCGGACAACCGCGTCAGCCCCAAGGCGGCGCTGGGCTACGCGCGCTGGCTGCAGGAGCGGGTCGCCGCCGGCGTGCCGCTCGACGCGCTGGTGCGCGAGCTGCTCACGGCGACGGGCGGGACGCTCGACACGCCGCCGACGAACTACTTCCACGCCGAGGAGGACACGAAGCAGCTCGCCGAGAACACGGCGCAGGCGTTCCTCGGCATCCGCCTGCAATGCGCGCAGTGCCACAACCACCCGTTCGACCGCTGGACCCAGGACGACTACTACGGCTTCGCCGCCTTCTTCGCCCGCGTCGGCCGCAAGCCCGGCGGCGACCCGCGCGAGCGGATCGTGTTCAACCGCGGCGGCGGCGAGCTGAACCACCCGGTCACGGGCAAGCCGGCCGCGCCGCGCTTCCTCGGCGGCGAGGAGCCCGACCTGCGCGGCAAGGAGCGGCGCGAGGCGCTCGCGGCGTGGATCACCGCGCCCGACAACCCCTGGTTCGCGCGCAACGCGGCCAACATGATGTGGGCGCACCTGTTCGGGCAGGGGATCGTCGACGAGCCCGACGACGTGCGCGTCTCGAACCCGCCCTCGAACCCGGCGCTCCTCGACGCGCTGGCCGAGCGGCTGCGCGCGTCGGGCTACGACGTGAAGGGCCTCGTGCGGCACATCGCCACGTCGCGCGCCTACCAGCGGGCGACGCTCGGCGGCCACGACGACGACCCCGGCGCCGAGCGCAACCTCGCGCGCGCCCACGTGCGGCGCCTGCGCGCCGAGGTGCTCCTCGACGCGATCGCGCAGGCCACCGGCGCGCCGCTCGAGCTGCGCGGCCTGCCGAAGGGCGCGCCGGCCGTGCAGATCCCCGACGGGGCCACGACGACCGACTTCCTGACCACCTTCGGCCGCAGCGCGCGCGAGAGCGTGTGCGCCTGCGAGGTGCGGACGACGCCGAACCTGGGCCAGGCCCTGCACCTGCTCAACGGCGACACGGTCAACGGCAAGATCCGCCAGGGAAAGGTCGTCCCGGGCCTCCTGGCCGAAGTGAAGGAGCCGGCCCTGGTCGTGCGTGGGCTGTACCTGCGCACGCTCTCGCGGCCGCCGACCGAGGCCGAGGTCGCGGCGGCGCTGACGCTCCTCCCGGCGGGCGACCCGACGCCGGCGCTCGAGGACCTGCTCTGGGCGCTCCTGAACTCGCGCGAGTTCCTCTTCAACCACTGAAGGCCCATGCGACCGACGCGACCGACGACCGCCTCGCTCCTCCTCGCCTGCGCGCTCCTGGGCGGCGCCGCGCGCGCCGACGAGCCCCGGGTCACGTGGGCCGACCACGTGGCGCCGATCATGGAGCAGGCCTGCACCTACTGCCACGACGCCGGCTCCCCCAGCGGCGGCCTCGACCTGACGAGCTACTCGGCGGCCATGTCGGGCGGCGGCTCGGGCGCCGTGATCGCGCCCGGCGACCCCGGGGCCAGCCGCCTGTTCCGGATGGTCACGCGGGCCGAGACGCCCTTCATGCCAGACGACGGGTCGGAGCTCTCGCCCGACGACGTGGCCACGCTGCGGCGCTGGATCGCGCAGGGCGCGCTCGAGACCTCGTCGAGCCCCGCGCCCGCGCGCCGGCGGGCGCCGGCGGCGGTGGCCGCCGAGGTGCGCCCGCTCGGCGACGCCGTGCTCCCGGCGCCGCTGCCGCTCGCGGCGCGCACCGACGCGGCCCGGCCGGCCTCGGTCCTGGCCCTGGCCGCCAGCCCGACTGCGCCGCTCCTGGCGGTCGCCGGCCACCGCGAGGTCCTGCTCTACGACGGCGCGGGGCTGGGGCTCCTGGGCGTCCTGCCCTTCCCGGCCGGCGGGGTGCACGCCCTGCGCTTCACGCCCGACGGGCGGCTGCTCCTGGCGGCCGGCGGCGACGGCGCGGCGCGCGGGAGCGCCGTCGTGTTCGAGGTCGCGACCGGGCTCGTGCGCGCGCGCGTCGACGACGCGCGCGACGCGTTCCTCGCGGCCGACCTGCGCGAGGACCACACGCTCCTGGCGGTCGGCGGGCCCTTGCGCGTGGTCGACGTCTACCGGGTGGCCACGGGCGAGCGCGCCTACCGCCTCGAAGGCCACACGAACTGGATCACGGCCGTGGCGTTCAGCCCCGACGGCGCGCTGCTGGCGACCGGCGACCGCGCCGGCGGCGTGACGCTCTGGGAGGCCGAGACGGGGCGCGAGTACCTGGACCTCGAGGCGCACGGCGCGGCGGTCACGGCGATCGCCTGGCGCCGCGACGGCGACCTCCTCTGCACGTCGACGGCCGCCGGCCAGCTCCGCTTGTTCCAGGCGCAGGACGGCAAGAAGGTCAAGGAGTGGGCGGCGCATCCGGGCGGCGCGCAGGCGGTGACCTTCTCGCCCGACGGGCGCCTGGTCTCGACCGGGCGCGACGCCGCCGTGGCCCTGTGGAAGCCCGACGGCGCGGCCGAGCGGCGCGTGGGCGGCCTGCCCGAGCTGGGCCTCGCCGTCGCGGTCGCCGCCGACGCCGGCCGGGCCTTCGCGGGCGACCTCGCCGGCGGGGTCCACACCTGGGGCCTGGCCGACGCGGCCGCCGTGCCCTCGG